>NZ_LWID01000001.1:1029000-1372000 GCF_029783845.1 Volucribacter amazonae
TGATGTATTATTTCGCCATTGCAAACGAGCCAATTTACCCACTATTTCCTTACATGGTTTAAGGCATACTCACGCTTCTCTGTTATTATTTGCAGGAGTATCTATTGCCAGCGTAGCAAGACGTTTAGGGCATTCAAGTATGACGACGACACAAAAGACCTATTTACACATCATTCAAGAATTAGAAAATCGTGATGTGGATTTAGTGATGCGCTCATTAGCAGGATTAAGCTAATGAAAAAACCTGACAATATTGCTTGTCAGGTTCATATTTTAGTGATTACTTATTTTTTGCCAACTGCTCATGCAATTTATGGCGTTCTTTCATTTTATTGGAAATTTCACGGCGTTGTTTAGAAAGTTCTGCATTACGAATCATATAATCATCAACGCGGGTTTCGTAATCATCGTGCATATTAGAGATAATGGCTCTAACATCATCAATACTCATATCATCAGTAATATATTGATTAAGATTATCTAGTAATAATACACGTTTTTGATTATCACGGATTTTGCGATCATTATCAGCAATATCTCTTTTTAGTTTGTTTTTTAAACGGTACATACGCACATACTCTAAGACATCTTGAAAAGATTGTTTGTTTAGATTTTCCATAGTTGTTATCTCAAATTAAGTTAATACTTGGGTTAATGTAACTGGTTTTGTTGCTTTCGTCAAAATTTTCCTATAAAGCAATTTTGTTATTGTATTAGATTTTTTCTAATTTGGCTAAAGAAGCAATGAGCCATTTTACCCCTTGATTTTGAAAAGCAATTTGTAAACGTGTGTTATTCTCTGCTCCCTCTACATTGACAATAGTGCCAATACCAAATTTTTCATGTTTTATTTTTTGCCCCATTTTCCAAGGATTATCCTGAGTTAAGCTCGTCACACTGGTGGCTTGGGGCTCATTTGCAGAATGAAATGCACGTGTTACTGTGCCACGCAAGCGAATTTCTTGGATACAGTTTTGCGGTAATTCGCTAATAAAACGAGAGGGAATATGGCGTTCCTCTTGCCCATATTGGCGACGACTTTCCGCATAGCTAATGGTTAGATTTTGTTTCGCTCTGGTAATCCCTACATAGGCTAAACGGCGTTCTTCTTCCAAGCGTCCATTTTCCATTAAGGACATTTTACTTGGGAAAATGCCCTCTTCTACACCAACCATAAATACTCGTGGGAATTCTAATCCCTTGGCTGAGTGTAACGTCATCATTTCTACACAAGCCTGATAAGGATTAGCTTGCATTTCGCCCGCCTCTAAAGAAGCGTGTGTTAAAAAGGCAGTAAGATCGGACATTTCTTCAGCATCATCAGGTTTAATAAAACTTCTTGCTGCCGATACCAATTCCTGTAAGTTTTCGATCCGCACTTCGCCTTTTTCGCCTTTTTCTTGTTGATACATCGCATATAAACCAGAATTTTTGATCACAAAATCTGTTTGGGCAAATAATGGCATTGCTTCGCTATCTTGCTGTAATGAATTAATTAATTCTACAAAGCGTAATAATGCTGTTGCTGTGCGTGCAGGTAATTTATTTTCTTGAATTGCCACTTGGGTGGCTTGCCAAAGGGTAATTTGTCGATCTCGTGTTAGGTTACGCAAAATATCTAAGGTGCGTTCGCCAATCCCTCGAGTTGGGGTATTAATAATGCGTTCAAACGCCGCATCATCTTGACGGTTTGCCATTAAACGTAAATAGGCAAGTGCGTCCTTAATTTCTTGTCGTTCAAAAAATCGCATACCCCCATAGATCCGATAAGGGATATTAGCTCGCAATAAGGCTTCTTCTAATACCCGAGATTGACTATTACTACGGTATAAAATCGCACAATCCTCTAATTTTCCACCGTCCTCTAGCCATATTTTAATCTGTGAAGCGACAAATAAGGCTTCATCAAGTTCATTGAAAGCCGCATAAATCCCCACAGGCTCGCCATCGCCCCCCTGTGTCCAAAGATTTTTACCTAAACGGTTTTGATTATTGGCAATTAATTGGTTAGCACTATTAAGAATATTATTGGTAGAACGATAATTTTGCTCTAAACGAATGGTGGTTACTTGAGGGTAATCTCGTGAAAAGCGTTGAATATTCTCAATTTTTGCCCCTCGCCAACCATAAATAGATTGATCATCATCGCCAACAATCATAATTCGCCCTGTTTTCCCTACTAATAGGCGAATCCAATCATATTGGATTTTGTTGGTATCTTGGAACTCATCGATCAAAATATGTTGGAAACGTTGCTGATAACGTTCAAGAATAAGCGGTTTTTTCTGCCATAATTCATAGCTACGCAATAATAGTTCGGCGAAATCAAGTAATCCTGCTCGATCACAAGCGTCTTGGTAAATTTGGTAAAGCCTTACCCATTCACGTTCTTTTGGATTTTCTTGTAAATCAATATGACAAGGACGTAATCCCTCGTCTTTTCGGCTATTGATATACCACACCACTTGTTTAGGCGGGAAAGCATTTTCATCAAGTTGATGAAGTTTAATTAAGCGTTTGATCAAGCGTAATTGATCTTCGCTATCCATAATCTGGAAATCTTGCGGTAAACCTGCATCAAGATGATGTGCCCGTAATAAACGATTTGCAATGCTATGGAAAGTCCCTACCCACATACCCAACAAGGGCTGATTAGCTAGCGTTGCTTTAATACGATGCCGCATTTCATTTGCCGCTTTATTGGTAAAGGTTACCGCCATAATTTGGCTTTCAGGAATATTTTCAACCCCAATTAACCAAGCAATACGATGGGTTAATACCCTCGTTTTGCCACTGCCTGCTCCCGCTAAGACCAAATAATTGCCTAGCGGCGCTGCCACTGCCTCACGTTGTTTATCATTTAAACCATCAAGTAATTCTGCAAAATCCATACTCGCTACCACTGTTTTTTTATACAGAGAAATTATAGCAATATTTTGGCATTAAGAAATCTTTTTCTGCAAAATAAGGCAAAAAGTGCGGTCTATTTTGGCAAAATTTTTATCTTAAGGCTTTTAGAACAGGGGCTGGCACTAATTGACTAATATCGCCACCATGCAATTTTATTTCTCGGATCATTGTTGAGGAAACATACGACCACCTATCTGAGGGGGGGAAAAAAAGGCTTTCTACGCCTTGAGTTAATAAGCGATTTAAGTGAGAAAGTTGCAATTCATATTCAAAATCCGCTACCCCTCTTACACCTCGAATAATGGCTTTAATCTGGCGTTGCTTAATTAGCTCGGCTAATAAGCCTGAAAAACCTTCTACACTAACATTAGGCAAATGTGCTACCGATTGTTTAACCAATTCAACACGTTGTGCTAATTCAAACATAGGGCGTTTACTCGGGCTTGCTGCCACCGCAACAAATACTTGAGGAAACAATGCCGCACTACGCTCAATAATATCTAAATGTCCATTGGTAATAGGATCAAATGTTCCCGGATAAATTACGCTTGTCATGCTGTTATCGCTCTAAATAAGGTTGTAAAAGTTGTAATAAACGGTCTAATGCCCCTCGGTTTTCCATTAAAACCTTAAAACCAGCTTCGCCATATTGGCGGCGTTTTTCCGCCGAATTTAGCAAAATATCCACCGCACTTTTGAAAGATTGCACATCAGATTTTACCTTCAGCACGCCTTGCTCCTTTGATAATTGCTCAAAGATTTCTGGAAAATTAAAGGTATATTGCCCACTAATAATCGGGCATTTAAAAGCAAGAGGTTCTAGCGGATTATGTCCACCATGTTTCACTAAACTGCCACCAACAAATGCCACATCCGCTAGTCCATATAACAACATTAGTTCGCCCATGGTATCGCCTAACACCACTTGTATTTTGGCATTTGGTAAGATATTTTTGCTACGGCGACAATAATTAAATCCCATTTTTTCAACCAATTCCGCAACCACATTAAAACGCTCAGGGTGGCGTGGCACAAGGATTAAGAGTAAATCAGGATATTGCGTTAATAATTGTTGATGAGCTTGCAAAATGATTTCATCTTCTCCGTCATGGGTACTTCCTGCCACCCAAACCAGCCTATCGCCCCATAAGGTTTTTAAACCATTAATTTTATCCTGTAAATGAGGAGAAATTGTTAAATCATACTTGATATTGCCCGTTAATTTTAATCGCTGATCGGGATAACCAAGTTGTAAATAACGTTCGCCACTGATGCGATCTTGGGCAGCAATTAACTCAATATCCTTTAAAATATTTTGAAAACGTGTTTTTACCCAACCATAACGTTTAGCTGAACGCGGCGACAAACGGGCATTAGCAATCATAAAAGGAATATGGCGTTGCCGTAATTGACGAATTAAATTCGGCCAAATTTCCGTTTCAATCACAATGCAAAGTTTAGGTTGCACAAAATCAATAAAACGTTTAATCACGAACGGAAGATCGTAAGGCAAATAAATATGTTTAACCTGCTGCCCAAAAGCAGACATCACCCGATCCGAACCTGTTGGAGTAACGGTAGTAAAGGTAATGGCAAGATCAGGATATTGTTGTTGTATGCGTTTTACCAATGGTGTGGCTGCAATAACTTCCCCCACAGAAGCCGCATGGATAATAATGCCCTCTGGTTTTGGAGGTTGAATGTGATGATAACAACCATAGCGTTCGCCAAGGCGTTGACGATATTTCGGCGATTTTAAACTGCGAATCAGCATAAAAAATATAATGATTGGCTGAATACAGTACATTAATAGAGTATATAAAAAACGTAACATAAGTTTTTGTTATTTTTCTTGTTTAAATTTGTTTTTAGTAAACTTTGCTCTTAGTAAACATAGGTGAGAGCGATTTTATATGCTAAAATTTCGCAATAGTATAATCTTTCATGCAACAGACTTAAAGGATAAATTATGGCAGAAAAATTGCCGATTACGGTTACTATTCTGACAAAAAACTCACAAACTTACCTGAAACAATGTTTAAATGCGTTACAAGATTTTGATGAAATTATTGTTTTAGACAATGGTTCAAGCGATAAAACCTTAACCATTGCACAGCAATATCCCAATGTTGTTATTCAGCATCATACTTTTATCGGCTTTGGCGAAATGAAAAATTTAGCCGCCTCTTTCGCTAAACATAGTTGGATTCTCAACATTGACAGCGATGAAATTTTTACCCCTGAGCTTATACAAGAAATTCGCCAATTAGATCTTAGCAATCCTAATCGGGTATATGCTATTCCTCGCATTAATCATTATCGTGGTAAACCCATTAAAACCTGTGGTTGGTATCCTGATTATGTAAAACGCTTATATCATAAAAGTGCGGTACAATTTAACCATAAAAAAGTGCATGAATCGCTACAATTAACGCAAGATCATCAAATTATCAAGTTGAACCACCCCTTTGTGCATTATTCCTTTGCCAATGCAGAAGGATTAATTAACAAAATGCAACAATATACGAGCTTGTTTGCAGAGCAACAAAAATTCCAAAAACGTTCTTCTCTACTGACCGCAATTGGGCATGGCATTTCAGCCTTTATTAAAAATTATTTCATTAAAAAAGGTATTTTATCTGGTGCTGACGGCTTTGTGATTTCCTTTGCCAACGCCTGTGGTGCTTATTATAAATATGTGAAATTAGCGGAAGCAAACCAAACCTTAACATCATCATTGATTATTACCACTTATAATCGCCCCGATGCCTTAGAAGCGGTGTTATACTCGGTGTTAGCCCAAAAAGATTTACCGCAAGAAGTGATTATCGCTGATGACGGTTCAAAGGAACAAACACAACAAGTTATCAAAGATTTTCAAACTCAAGCCCTACCTTTTAAACTCAAACACGCTTGGCAACCTGATGACGGTTTTCGTTTGGCACAATCACGCAATCGTGCGTTAGCTATGGTGGAAAGTGATTATGTCATCATTATTGATGGGGATATGCTTCTTCACCCTGACTTTATCGCAGATCATAAGAAAGCAGCACGCAAAGGGCTTTTTGTTCAAGGGGGACGAGTCATCTTAACAGAACAAAAGACCGAACAATTATTGGCAAATCCTCGCCAATATAGACCATTAAAATGGTATGAAAAACAACTAGAGAAACGACTAGAAAAACGCCTTTCAGCCTTACATTTGCCTTGGTTAAGTGCGGTCATTTTAGCCAAAGAATTGCGTAATGAATACCAAGGCATACGCGGTTGTAATATGGCTTTCTTTAAGCAAGATGCCGTAGCAATTAATGGCTTTAACAACGATTTTGTTGGTTGGGGGCGTGAAGATAGTGAGTTTGTAGCACGTTTTTATAATAACGGTGGTAAACGAGCTAACCTTAAATTTGCTGGCATTGCTTATCATCTTTGGCATCACGAAGCGGAACGAGATAGCTTGCCAGAAAATGACAAATTACTTGATATAGCGATTGAACAAAAAGTCATTGCTTGCCACAACGGACTTGCCCAATTAAAACCCATTGATGAACAATAAAAACAGTAAAAAATAACCCATTATGAACGAAACTACTCAATCTAAAGTAACATTAGTGATTACCAGTGCTGGGCGTTTTGATCTATTAGCACAAACATTGCAAAGTTTTTTTCATTATAATCATTATCCCTTAGCCAAAATTATCATTATTGAAGATAGTGGTGGGGGTGAGAAAGCATTACGTGAATTGCTTCGCCAATACACTCAATATCCTATTCAATTAATCATAAATCCACAACGTTTGGGACAGATGCGTTCTATTGATCGTGCTTATGCCGAAGTAACAACGCCCTATATTTTTCATTGTGAAGATGACTGGTTATTTTCACAATCGGGCTTTATTAAGCGTTCTTTAGCTGTATTAGAACAAGATCCCAAGGTTTTATTAGTAGGAATGCGAAGCAAACAGGATTACCCTGAAGATTTTTTCCTTGCTGAAGACTATATCTCACCACAAGGCGAACATTTTTATCAAGTGCGTAAAGAGGTTTTTACCTTTAATCCCACATTGCGCCGTAAAGCCGATATGGATTTATTCGGTCATTACGCAAAATTAAATGGACAACCTTTAGAAGATGTTCTTTCTGACTTTTATCGCCAACGAAATTTTATTAGTGTTTTTTTCAAACAACCCGTTATAGAACATCTTGGCGATAAACGGCGAGTGCATTTTAGCCAAAATAAAACCAACAACCGTTTAAATTTAATCCTCGATCAATGGATTAAGAAAGCCAAAGTGAAGCTCTTTAAATTTTTAGGAAAAACCATAAAATAATTTCAATTTAAACCGCACTTTTGTGCGGTTTTATAATTATTTTACCCCTTGGTTATAGCGGATTTTCAGCGAACCAGCTTTCTAAGATAAGACAAGCAGAAATACCATCAACTTTGCCTTTTTTGAGCGATTTAAAACCGCCTCGCTCAAATATTTCGCTGCGAGCTTGGGTGGTGGTAAGTCGTTCATCTTGAAGTTTAACCTGTATGCCAAAACGTCCATGCAACCGATTTGCAAATTTTTTGGCTCGTAAGGTAAGGTCTTGCTCTGTGCCGTCCATATTTAAAGGTAAGCCAACTACCACAAAATCAGGTTGCCATTGTTGTAGGCATTGTTCAATTTGTTGCCAATTTGGAATCCCATCTTGGGCTTTAAAGGCAGGTAATGCTTGGGCTGTGCCTGTAATACTTTGCCCTACGGCACAACCAATACTTTTTGTGCCAAAATCAAAAGCGATAACGGTTTTTCCCATTAGGCGTGTCCTGCTTGGTAGGAAAGGCTTTCTTGTTGAATGCCTAATATTTGCATTGCGGCTAACCAACGGCGATCATAAGGTACATCAAATAAAATATGTTCATTAGCAGGAACAACCAGCCAAGCGTCATCAGCGATTTCATTTTCTAGCTGATTTGGCGACCAACTGGCACAACCCAAAGCCACTAAGTATTTTTCAGGTTGGCGTGCTGTGCCAAAGGTATCAATAATATCGCCTGAGGTAGTGAGCTGTAAGCGATCAGTAATTTTATAACTATGCTGAAAAGCCTGCTCAGTTTTTGTATGTAAAATAAAACCATGCTCAATATTAACAGGCCCACCTGCTAACACCATATCTTGCGAGAATTGACGGTCATTTGCCATCATAAAATTCATTTTTGCCACTAATTCCGCAATACTCAAATCGGTAGGTTGGGTTAGCACTAAGCCCATACTCCCTTGCTTATTATGCTCACACATATAAATGACAGCGCGATAAAAATATTCATCATTTAATTGTGGCATAGCGATTAAAAAATGATCGTCTAATTTCATTTGCTTTCCTACTTGTTAGGGCTAATCACTTAGCCTAAATCGCCAAAATAAACTTGTAAAGCGGTAATGGCAACTAATGCGGTGGTTTCGGTGCGTAATACCCGTTTGCCTAATAAAATTTGTGCAAATTGTTGTTGCTCGGTGTAGGCAATTTCCTGTTCTGATAGCCCGCCCTCAGGGCCAATTAATAGGCGTACCCCTTGTGCGGGTATGCTTGGCAACGTTTTAATGGAATAGCTTGCTCTTGGGTGTAAATTTAATTTTAAGCTGTTATCTTGTTCTTGACACCAATCTTGCAGGCTCATTAAAGGACGAATTTCAGGGATCACATTACGCCCACATTGTTCACAAGCACTAATGGCGATTTTTTGCCATTGTTGAATTTTCTTTTCCATTCTTTCCGCTTGCAGTTTTACCCCGCAACGTTCAGAAAGCAATGGCGTAATCACTTTTACCCCTAATTCAACGGATTTTTGAATGGTAAATTCCATACGTTCGCCACGAGAAATCACTTGCCCAAGATGAATAGGTAAATGGGATTCACGATCAACATATTGCCGTTGCGAAAGCGTAACCACCACCTGTTTTTTATTTATTGCTTGAATAACCGCAGGATAAATATGGTTACTACCATCAAATAATTCAAGTTTTTCCCCCGTTTGCATACGCAAAACTCGCCCAACATGATTGGCGGCCTCTTCGTTCAGCACATAGGTGGTTTGCTCAACCAAAGGAACAGGCTGATAAATTCGTGGTATTCTCATTTTGTTTCATTATCGTTATGCAAAAAATTAGCCCTTATCTTAACATTGTTAGTGAAAATAATAATGCAAAATTTTGCCAAATCTTCATATTGTCATGTCAATGAAGACAGTACAAGTAGTACGGCAAGGTATACCAACGCTGTATCATTTTAAAGTGGGACGTTTAGCCAATTAAAATATTGTACAAAGGAATATCCCAATCTTGCATGGGAATTTGTGCCACTTGTTGACAAGCATGAGCCAGCCCCACAGGGATAAAATTTTTTTGTTGCCAATTTGCCAAGGTGCGATCATAAAAACCGCCCCCCATACCCAAGCGGTTGCCTTGTTGATCAAAAGCGACTAAGGGGGTAAAAATAATGTCCAGTTGTTCAAGTGGTAATAAGGTTTGACAGTTGAGTTTAGGCTCAAGAATACCAAATTGATTAGGGATCATCTCGGTATCAGGTAAATAACGTAAAAACAATAAATGCCCACGACAAAAAGGGTGAAGAACGGGTAAATACACGAATTTTTGCTGTTGCCATAAGGTTTGAATTAATTGTTGGGTTGATATTTCACCATCGTGGCTAAGATAAAGGGCAATATGCTTTGCTTGCCGTTGTTCAATCAATTCTAAGGCTTGTTGAGTAATATGTTGTTCAGCTTGAGCTTGTTGAAGTGCGGTCAGTTTTTGACGAATTTTTCTGATTTGATGACGAAGTTGTTGGCGAGTTTGTAACATTAAGATTTTTTATCCTCTATTGATAAAGGCCCCAGAGTGCCGTCGTGGACAGCAGTCCTTGAACCCTATGGTTCAAGGAGAATTAGTTATTATTATTTTTAGGCTTCTTAGTCTAGCTAAGCCTGCACACCAATAATAGAGAACCAATTCATTATGTTTAAAGTATCGGCTCAGGGACATAATCCACAGGCGAACACCCCAGGTAATCTTTGTTGTCAATACTAACCCAATTTATCGCTAGGATCTAGTGTTAATTCAGTAAATCCTTATTAAGATCACATTAATTGTGCAATTTGCTATTTTGTTGCTGGGTTAAGATATGATCTAAAGAATGATCAAGCTGTTGAATACGGGTATGTAATACGTTTTCAATGGCAAGATTTTTTTGTTTTTCCTGTGCCAGTTCAAAACTTAAATTTAATCCCACAATGGCAAGCAGACGTTCTAATTGTACGATACCTGTACGTTCTTTTAATTCCGCCACTTTATTTTCTAGATCTTGCGAGGCGGCACGCAATTCTTCGTGTTGTTGTTCAGGGCAGTTTAAGCGTAATGTTTGACCGAAAATAGTAATTTCAATACTTTTTGATGACATAAATAGAGTTCTCGCTAGCAACGATTTTGCCCTATTATGCCATTTTTTTGGCTATTTAATCTAGATTTATTGGTTGCATTAGGGCAAGAGTGCTAAAATATCCGCCAACCACTGCGAGGAAAAGAATATGCTTAATAAAAATACTTATCAACAATTTACCGCGAGCTTAAAGCAAGCCGCCATTCCCCTTTCGCCCGCTGAATTACATGGTTTTTTAACAGGATTAATTTGTGGTGGCGTGGCAGATCAAAGCTGGCAACCCTTATTGTATCAATTCACTAATGACGGACAGGCTTATCCCCAAAAGTTATTACAAGAAGTCAGTGAACTTTATCAAACCACCTATACACTCTTGGCGGATATTGATGGGTTTAATTTCCGACTTTGGCTAGCAGAACACGACTCGGTGTTTGTGCAAGCAGACAGTCTATCAGAATGGGCAAACCATTTTTTATTGGGATTAGGTTTAGCTCAACCTCGTTTGCAACAATATCAAAACCCAGATATTCAAGAGGCGTTGGAAGATTTACATGATATTTGTCGTTTATGTTATGAAGAAGATGATGATCCTGAAGAATTGAGCTTGGCATTAGAGGAAGTTACAGAATATGTACGCACGTTGGTAAACTTGTTTTTTGCCGAATTTCGTCCTCGTCAAGCTCAAACAAACACCTTACATTAAGCAAAAAGGGGAAAATATGGATTTGGCTTATTTAGCACAGTTACCCGCACAAGAGTTTGTTCAACGCCGTATGACCTTATTGGAGAAAATGCCCGATAATAGCGTTTTATTGGTGTTCTCTGAAATAGAAAAACGGCGTAATAATGATTGTTGTTATCCTTTTCGCCAAGACAGCTATTTTTGGTACTTAACGGGATTTAATGAACCTAATGCCCTGTTAGTATTACAAAAATCGGCAGGACAAGGACAGCAAATTTTATTTTTACGTCCCTCTGATCCCTTGTCAGAAATTTGGCATGGACGGCGATTAGGGGTTGCTCGAGCAAGTGAAAAATTATCGGTAGATCGTGCCTTTTCTATTGATGAAATCACTACAGAATTGCCAAAAATTTTGGCAAAAGCCACCGCACTTTATCATTATCAAGGGCTACACCCTTGGGCAGATCAATTATTGGCAACCTTGCCCCTACCAAGCCAACAAGCTAGCTGGCAAACTTGGTTAGATGAAATGCGGTTAATTAAATCAAAAGCAGAAATTGCCCTAATACAACAGGCAGGACAAATTTCCGCCTTAGCCCATTTGCGTGCAATGCGAGAAATACGTCCTAATCGTTTTGAATATGAAATAGAAAGCGAGTTATTACACGAGTTTAGTCGCCATGGAGCTCGTTTTCCCTCCTATAATCCCATTGTCGCAGGGGGCGAAAATGCCTGTATTTTACACTATACCGAAAATGATTGTCTGCTCAAACAAGGCGAACTTGTATTGATTGATGCAGGTTGTGAATTTGCTATGTATGCCGGGGATATTACACGCACCTTTCCTGTCAATGGGCGTTTTACTGAACCACAAAAAGCCATTTATAACTTGGTACTAAAAGCACAAAAACGTGCTATTGAATTATTGGTAGCAGGAAATTCTATCAAAATGGCAAATGATGAAGTCATTCGGATTAAAGTAACAGGCTTGATAGAATTAGGCATTTTACAAGGCGATATTGATGAATTAATTGCCAATCAGGCTCACCGTCAATTTTATATGCACGGCTTAGGGCATTGGTTAGGGCTTGATGTTCATGATGTTGGCGATTATGGCAATAATCGGGATCGTCCTTTAGAAGTGGGTATGGTCATAACCGTTGAACCCGGGCTATATATTTCGCCTCAAGCTGAAGTTCCTGCACAATATCGTGGTATTGGGGTTCGTATTGAAGATAATATTGTGATTACCGAATATGGCAATAAGGTATTAACCAGTGCAGTACCCAAAGAAATTGCCGACATTGAGGCATTAATGCAAGGGGAGCAACCGCGGTGTATGATGTAATTATCCATGGCGGGGCAATGACAGGGGCAACCTTAGCATTAGCCTTAGCCAATAATCCGCAATATCCGTTAAAAATTGCGGTGATTGAACGCCAACCTCAAAATTTTCATCAACAACAAGGGTTTGATGCACGCTGTATTGCCCTAGCCCAAGGCTCTTGCCAACGTTTTGCTCAAATCCCATTAAGCCAATCAAACCAGATAAGGCAACATTTATGGCAAGCAATCCAATCATTTGCCACCCCGATTAAACAAATTCATGTGTCAGATAAAGGCAAAGCAGGCATAGTACAATTTCACGCAGAAGAATTTCATTTGGATCAACTCGGGGCAGTGGTAGAGTTACACCAAGTAGGTAAATTATTACTCGAGCAAATCGCATTACAACCCCATATTGATTATTTCTGCCCTGATGAAATGGTTGAGATAATCCCTTTACCCCAGCATATTCAAGTTACCTTAAAATCCCAACGCATTTTAACCGCAAAATTGTTAGTAGGGGCAGACGGCGTACCTTCTAAAGTGGCACAATTAAGCCATATTCCACAACAAACCTTACGAGATTATCAACAAACGGCAATCATCACCAATATTCAAACACAACAGGATCACCAATATCGGGCTTTTGAACGCTTTACCTCACAAGGACCTATTGCATTATTGCCTTTAGGCGAAAAACGTATGACCTTGGTTTGGTGTGTAACACAAATTGATGACTTGTTATCTCTCTCTGAACAAACCTTTTTAGCCAAATTACAACAAGCCTTTGGTTGGCGATTAGGCAAATTAGAACAATGCGGACAACGTTTTGCCTATCCGTTAAAACTGATTAAAGCCGAACAATATATTCAACCAAGAGTGGTATTAGTCGGCAATGCCGCCCAAACTTTACACCCTATTGCGGGACAAGGCTTTAACTTGGCGATAAGAGATATATTGGCATTAAGCGAATATATTCAACAACAAGTAAAACAAGGGACAGATTTTGGCGATTACACACAATTACAACATTACCAGCAACAACGCCAACAGGATCAAGCTAATATCATCAATTTAACTGACGGCTTGGTTTCACTTTTTGCTAATGACTTATTACCAATGAAAATCGGGCGTAACTTCGGCTTATTGGCATTAGCACAATCTTGCTTATTGCGTCAACATTTCGCGAAACAAACACTAGGGTGGGTCTAATTTATGAAACATTTTGATCTTGTTATTATTGGTGGCGGTATGGTGGGATTGGCATTAGCCCTCGCTTTACGCCATAGCTCATTTAATCTCGCTGTGGTTGAAAATCGCCCACCAGATTTAACACAACAAGAGGTATCACATCGGGTTAGTGCATTAAATTTAACTAGCCAACAAATGCTTGAACAATTTGGGGTTTGGCAATTATTGTTACAACAGCGAGCAACGGCATACCAACAAATGTATATATGGGAAAAAGATAGCTTTGCTCAACTTAATTTCACAACACAAGGATTAGGGGTAAGCCATTTAGGACATATTGTAGAAAATGCCTTATTACAACGCCTATTATGGCAACAGGTTGAACAACAAAAAAATTGTGAAATATTGACCGCACTTCCACAACATTTAGGTATTACCGAAGACAATGCCATTCTCTCGCTAGCTAATGGCGAAATATTATCAACCAAATTGGTGGTCGGAGCTGATGGTGCAAATTCTTGGCTACGCCAACAAGCACACATTCCGCTGGTTTTTCGTGATTATGGGCATCACGCATTGGTTTGCAATGTAAAAACCAGTGAACCTCATCAACATTGTGCAAGGCAAATTTTTTCGCCACAAAGTATTTTAGCCTTTTTACCCTTACATCAAGAGGATCTTTGTTCCATTGTTTGGTCATTACCACCAGAACAAGCAAAACAACTCATAAATTGCGATCAAGCCAGCTTTAATAAAGCCTTAACGGTTGCCTTTGATCACCAGTTAGGATTATGTGAAGTAGTAAGCGAACGCCAAAGCCACCCACTTACCGCAAGATATGCTCGCCAATTTGCCCAACCTCGCATAGCCTTAGTGGGAGATGCCGCCCATACCATTCACCCCTTAGCGGGTTTAGGTGTCAATCTAGGTTTCCAAGATGCCATAACACTTGCCCAAACCTTACTGGCTTTAGCACAAAAACAACAGGATATAGGCTTATACCGCCACCTTCGCCACTACGAACAACAACGTAAAACAGAAGCAATGAAAATGCTAATCGCCATGCAAGGCTTAAAAGATCTGTTCAGCGGCGACAATCCTATTAAAAAACTGATCAGAGGTATTGGATTAAACAGTGTAGAAAACCTCCCCCCCTTAAAACAACAACTTATCCGTAAGGCGTTGATGCTGTAATCAAAGATATATCATTATACTTTGCAATAATAGGGTGCTGACATAACCTCGCCGTACTATCTGTACAGTCTTCGGCGAGGCGTCTTGTCTTATTTTAAATTGAAACAATTATAAATTAACCTAAGCCAAAATGACCTCTAAGCCCTGTTGTTGCAATTCCGCAATAATATTCGGATCGGCTTCTTTACCTGTAATAAGAATATCAATTTCCTCTAATTTCGTGAAAAGCATACCTACCTGTTGCCCTAATTTTGAACTATCAAGTAAGACTACATATTTGCCTGATTTTGCGGACATTTGTTGTTCTGAATTGGCGATTATCATATCGGTTTTATATAGCCCTTCTTTGGTAAAGCCCCGACCGCTAGTAAACATAATATTGGCAATATAGGTGGTTTCATTTTGAGTATTAAGGGATAAAGTAATGGCTTTATTTCTGTTATATTGCCCACCTAAAATCACAATATCATCGTGATTGCGTTCAATTAAATGATTGGCGAGAGGAAGATAATTAGTGATAATTTGCAACTTTCTGCCACAGAGTTGTTCCCCTAGCATTAACATTGTTGAACCACAAGTAATTAATATACTTTCCCCCTCTTGGCATAATTCACTGGCAGCTTTGGCGATACGTTGTTTTTCATTGCTGTTGGAAAAGGTACGCTGGCGAGGTTGGTTGACATCAAAATATAAGGCTTCGGCACCATTGCGGACTTTTCTCAACTTACCGGCTTGATGCAATAAATTAATATCTCGTCGAGCAGTGGCTGGCGAAATATTAAGCGCCTCAATAATTTGTTGAGTAGATAAAGTCCCTTGTTTATTTAATAGGTTTAACAGATTGCTATGCCGATAATGTGCGTTCATTTTAATCCTTATGCAAAATAACAGGTCATAGCTTATATAATACAATAAACGCTGATTGATTGCTTTTGATTTTTTTGATTATTTCAATCAGCGTTTAATTTTTTATTTATTACAACATGGATTTAAATTGAATATTGGGTTCATACTCAAAACAATCATCAAAGCCACGTGGGTGATGATATTCAATTAAATCTTTATCTCGCGGATAAACATATTTCCCCCCTACTTCCCAAATAAATGGGTGGAATTGGTATTGTAGGCGATCTTTACGCATACGCCAAAGCTGTAAAATTTCGTCCGTACTTGCCATAAAGTTAGTCCAAATATCATGGTGTACAGGGATAATCACTTTGGTGCGTAAACACTCAGCCATACGCAATAAATCAATAGAGGTCATTTTATCCGCAATTCCCACTGGATTTTCACCATAGTTATTTAATGCCACATCAATATCAAACTCTTTACCATGTTTAGCAAACTGAATTGAATAGTGTGAATCCGCACCATGATAAATATTACCACCGGGGGTCTTAAAGACATAATTAACGGCTTTACGTCCCATTTCTTCATCAGATGGGCAAAGTCCTGCTAATTCGCCCCCTTGCTCCTCCGCACCTTCCACTGGCAAAGTGACTAAACAAGTACGATCAAAAGAATCTAAGGCGTGAATTTCTATATCTTTTAATTTAACCACATCACCAGGTTTCACAATAATCAAACGATCTTCAGGCACACCCCATTTTTTCCATAATTCAGCACAATGCCAAGGTCCGACAAATTTTACGTGATCCAGTTTTGGGTTATTCACAATCGCCGCAGCAACATTCACATCAATATGATCGCTGTGATAATGAGAGGCGACAATAAAATCCACTTCATTAATCGCAAAGGGATCAAGTACCATTGGTTGAGCTCGCAGATTAGGTTGTAATTTTCTTACCCCTGCCATATTTGCCATTTGGTGTCCTCTTACCATATCTTTTACTTTTTTGGTACTTTTACCACGACTGCACCATAAATCCATACAAATATTGGCACCACCCGGGGTTTTAATCCATACGCCTACACAACCTAGCCACCACATAGCAAAATGCCCTTCAGGCACCACTTCTTGCTCAATTTCTTCATTTAACCAAGTGCCCCATTCTGGAAAGGTGGAAAGAATCCAGCTTTCACGGGTAATTTCTTGAATTTTGCTCATAACTTGCTCCTCATAGATAATCAAAATAATCACAACTAATCATAACTAATCATTATTATTTGTAAAATGCTTTTTTCAAATTTTGTGATCTAGCTCTCTTTTTGTTGGGTAAGATAAAAAGTGCGGTAGTTTTTTTCATTATTTTTATCGTTAAAAAACAATAATAAAACTGACCGCACTTAGAGAATAATAGGTGATAAATGGGCTAATGATTATTTATTGGAGCTTTTAACTGACAATAGATGATTTTAATTGATTAAAAAATTTTGTGATCTTATTCACAAATAATCAAAAATAATCTTTTATAATCTTAAAAGTGCAGTATTATGCTAGCCATAGTATTGTGAGGATTAAGTTATTAATATGACTTAATCACTGGCAAGACTATTTTTGTTATCATTTTGTTGTTCCTATCCACACAACTCAAGAGAGGTCCATTATGGAAACACTCTATAATTTATTCTTAGGTTTTAATGACCAAGTGTTATCTAAAGCCCCCTTCCTATTAGGGTTGGTGGCTTGTATTGGTTATATTTTATTGAAAAAAGATACTACCACGATCCTCAAAGGGACGATCAAAACCATTGTGGGTTTTATGATGGTACAAATCGGGGCAGGGACGTTAGTCAGCAGTTTTAAGCCTATTATTGAAAATTTATCCAAATTTCATAATCTCGCAGGAGCAGTGATTGATCCTTATACCAGTATGCAATCCACCATTGAAACTATGGGCGATAATTATGCTTGGGTCGGTTATGCGGTTATATTAGCGTTATTCCTCAATATTTTATTGGTGGTTTTGCGTCGCTTTACTGGTGTTCGTACCATTATGCTTACAGGACATATTATGTTCCAGCAAGCAGGGTTGGTTGCTGTATTCTATATGATTATTGGTGCCTCAATGTGGGAAACCGTTATTTACACTGCAATTTTAATGGCATTATATTGGGGCATATCCTCTAATATTATGTACAAACCAACGCAAGCGGTTACAAATGGGGCAGGTTTTTCCATTGGTCATCAACAGCAAATTGCCTCTTGGATTGCCACCAAAATCGCCCCGAAATTAGGCGATAAAAACGATACGGTGGATAAAATGAATTTGCCGAAATGGCTACATATCTTCCATGATAGTATTTCCGCAACCGCATTAATTATGACCTTATTCTTCGGTATAATTTTGCTTTCCTTTGGCTTAGATAACTTGCAAGCTATGGCAGGTAAAACCAACTGGTTTATGTATATCCTTGAAACAGGGTTAAAATTTGCGGTAGCCATTCAAATTATTGTTACTGGGGTGCGTATGTTTGTGGCAGAGCTGTCCGAAGCCTTTAAAGGAATTTCTGAAAAAGTCATTCCAAATTCGGTACTGGCTATTGATTGTGCGGCAATCTATGCTTTTTCACCTAATGCGATGGTATTTGGTTTTATGTGGGGGGCGATTGGGCAATTTGTGGCTGTTGGGCTATTATTGCTGTTTAATAGTTACTTTGAAGTGCATAATGCGGTATTAATTATCCCCGGTTTTATTCCAATGTTCTTTTCCAACGCCACTATCGGTGTATTTGCTAACCAATTTGGTGGTTGGAAAGCTGTGATGAAAATCTGTTTTGTAATGGGCATTATTGAAATTCTAGGTTCTGCTTGGGTTATCCACTTGTTAGCCACACAAGGAACAACCTTTAATGGTTGGATGGGTATGGCTGATTGGGCATTATTCTTCCCACCTGTCTTACAAGGCATTGTGAGCATTCCCGGTTTCTTCTTTGTAATATTGTTGCTTGCGTTGGTATATATGTATTTTGCTGCTCGTCAATTACGTCAGGACGAAGCAAAAGCCGCGGCGGCAGGTTTAACCTTAGAGCAATTAGACGGTTATGGTTTAGACGAGGTAGCCACCCCAGTAAGGGAAGAAGTGAACCAAGTACAAGCTGGCAACAAAGTAGTGAGAATTTTAGCGGTTTGTGGTTCAGGTCAGGGCTCATCAATGATGATGAAAATGAAAATTAAAGGTTATTTGGATAAAAAAGGCATTGCCAATATTATGGACTCTTGTGCGGTAACAGATTATAAAGGTAAATTAAACGATGTTGATATTATTGTTGCCTCACAACATTTGGCTGGCGAAATTCAAGTAGGTGAAGGAAAATCGGTACTTGGCGTGAAAAATATGCTTAATCCTCATTCTTTTGGCGAGGAGTTAATTGAGTTAATTAATAAACATAACGCTGAGAAATAACCATTTAATCAAGATCGCTTTGATAAAAAATAAACAAAGCGATCTCACAATAAGGAGAGGAAAATGAACTTAAAACAATCATTAATGGATAATCATTCTGTTTTGCTTAATCAAACAGCAAAGAGTTGGCAAGAGGCCGTAAAACTGGCGATTGATCCTTTAATTGCTTCAGGAGCGGTGGAACCACGCTATTATGATCGTATCATTGAATGTATCACAGAAATGGGACCTTATATTATTCTTGCCCCCGGTTTGGCAATGCCACACGCTCGTCCTGAAGACGGGGTTAAGCATACCGCTTTTTCGTTAATTACTTTAAGCCAACCCGTTTTCTTTGAGGGCGAAGAAGAACCTGTTGATGTGTTATTTGCTTTAGCTGGCAGTGATTCCGATCAGCATATGCAAGGGCTTATGGAAATCACCCAAGTGTTAGATGATCCTGATAGTGAAACAGGAATTGATCTTGAAAAAATTCGCCGTTGTCAAACAGTTGAGCAAGTTTATCAAGTCATTGATCAGGCATTAGCCTAATTAAAGCAATAGTTTGAGCATATAAATTTATTGATAAATTTTAAACTGACTAATTAAAAAAGGATAGCTTATGACAAAACCATTACTACAAATCGCTTTAGATTCACTTAATTTAGAAAAAGCCGTTGCTGATGCTAAACAGGCGGAAGACTTGGTAGAGATTATTGAAGTGGGTACCATTCTTGCTTGTGCTGAGGGAATGAAAGCGGTAAGCACATTACGTGCATTGCACCCTAATCATATTATTGTCTGCGATTTAAAAACCACAGATGGCGGTGCCATTCTAGCCAAAATGGCATTTGAGGCAGGAGCCGATTGGCTTACAGTTTCAGCCGCAGCTCACCCAGCCACGAAAGCAGCTTGTAAGAAAGTGGCTGATGAATTTAATGCTGCTCACCCTGAATTAAAGGTAAAAAAAGAAATTCAAATTGAAATTTATGGTAATTGGACTTTTGAAGATGCTCAACAATGGGTTGATGCTGGCATTAAACAAGCGATTTATCATCGTTCTAGAGATGCAGAATTGGCGGGCAAAGGTTGGACAGCCGAAGATATTGAAAATATGCAACGTTTAGAACAAATTGGACTAGCGGTTTCTATTACTGGTGGTATTGTGCCACAGGATATTCATTTGTTTAAATCCATTAAACATGCCAAAGCCTTTATTGCAGGACGTGCATTGGTGGGCGAACAAGGTAAAACGACAGCCAATGCAATTCGGGCTGAAATTGCGCAATATTGGGACTAACTTAGCACAAACATAATCAAAGGGAGCTGATGTTTGGCAAATAAATCAACGGGGCACTATTCTATATTTGCCCCAAGTTCTTGAGAAATCCCTTGAGCTGTTAATTGAATCTGTTGCTGAACATTAGCCATACCAAGTTGAGCAAATTTATAAATGGAGGCAGATACGGAAACTGCATATTCCACTTTGTGCTGATGATTAAAAATAGGGTAAGCGATACACATAACACCTAATTCATTTTCTTCTCTATCCATAGCATAATGCTCAAGCTGAATTTTATTTAATTCTTCACACATTTTGTCTAAGGAAGTAATGGTTTTAGCGGTTAATTGCTGAATAATTTCTTGATGACTTTGCCAATAGGTGGTTAAATAGGCGGGATCATCTTCAAAAGCAAGGTAAAGTTTTCCCATCGCTGAACAATAAAGAGGCAAATGTTGACCGATATAAGCACGAGTTTTCATCATACCTGTGGTGGGCTCAAGTTTATAGATCATTAATGCGTGATCATCTTCCCGTTTAGAAAAATTTACCGTTTCGCCTAAGGTAAGATTTAATTGCTCTAAATAGGGCATAGCAACATTAATAATATTTAATGAAGCTAAGGTTTTATGTCCAATGCTTAAACATTTTGTGGTTAAACGATAACTGCCTGTACTATTCGCTGGGCAGACAAAACCTTCACTTTGTAACCCCTGTAATAGGCGATGAACGGTACTTTTATTTAACCCTACCAACTTAGTCAAGTGAGCAAGTGGGCAGCCATTTGGATAGTTGCTTAATAAATCAATTAAACGTAAACCCCGTATTAAACTTTGATTACCTTGATTTTTTTCCATAAGTGATATTCCTTAATTTGGGTGGGTTTCTATTTCATATTATGAAATAGAATACCATATTTTTGCGATCTTGTTCACAAATTTGAAAATTTACAAATAACATATTGATTTATATTAACTTTTTATTTTTCAATTAAATTGACTTTGTAGCTTGAACAGCGTAATTTGTGAAATATGATTTTACTATCTGAAATTCAAGAGGGTGTTATGCGAGTATCTTATCAACAATTAAAAGCAGAATTTAAACGTGTTTTATTAGCCCGTAATGTAGCTGAGCCTATTGCGGAAGATTGTGCCACTATGTTTGCCGATACCACACAAGCAGGGGTATATTCACACGGTGTTAATCGTTTTCCTCGTTTTATTCAACAATTAGAGAACGGCGATATTGTGCCAGATGCAGAACCAACAAAAGTATTATCGGTTGGGGCAATAGAACAATGGGACGCCCATCAAGCTATCGGTAATTTAACTGCCAAAAAAATGATGGATCGCGCGATGGAAATTGCCGATCAGTTTGGTATTGGTGTGGTGGCATTAAAAAATGCCAATCACTGGATGCGTGGCGGTGGCTATGGTTATCAAGCGGCAGAAAAAGGTTATATCGGTATTTGTTGGACAAATTCTATTGCAGTGATGCCACCTTGGGGAGCAAAAGAATGTCGTATCGGCACAAATCCTCTTATTATTGCGGTGCCAAGTAATCCTATCACCATGGTAGATATGTCTTGTTCTATGTATTCTTACGGTATGTTGGAAGTCAACCGTTTAGCAGGCAAACAAACCTTTGTTGATGCTGGATTTGATGACGAGGGTAACCTTACTAAAGATCCAGCTACCATTGAGAAAAATCGCCGTTTATTGCCAATGGGATATTGGAAAGGATCAGGTTTATCTATTGTGCTTGATATGATTGCCACCTTACTTTCCAATGGGCTATCTGTGGCAGAGGTAACGGAAGAAAAAGATGATGAATACTGTGTTTCTCAAATTTTTATTGCCATTGAAGTAGATCGTTTAATTGATGGTAAAACTCGTGATGAAAAATTAAATCGCATTATGGATTATGTTAAAACCGCAGAACGAGCTGATCCTAATGTTGAGGTTCGTTTACCTGGACACGAGTTTGTCGCCTTAAAAGCGGATAATGTGGCGAATGGTATTCCTGTTGATGATAGCGTGTGGCAAAAACTGTTGTCTTTATAATCATAACTAAAGCAAAGGGGGCAGCAAATGTTTTTCGGGCATATTCAACATATTGATTTTCATTTATATCCAAGTGCGGTACAAAAAGCATTGCGTTTTTTGCAACAAACTGATTTTGATCAGCTTGAGGTAGGTCGCTATGAATTAGAGGGCGATAAAATCTATGTGCAAGTGCTAGATTTACAAACTCAGTCTGCTGAACAAAATCTACCTGAAGTCCATCGCCATTATCTTGATGTGCAATATTTACACAGTGGTATAGAAAAAATTGGCGTGGTTGCCGACAATGGCAATAATCCTGTGGCACAACCCTATGACACCAAACGAGATATTTTGTTTTATGCCAATGTGGAAAATGAAAGTTATTTGATTATGCGTCCAGGTAATTTTGCTGTGTTCTTTCCCAATGATATTCATCGTCCTAATTGTATTGATGGGCAATCTTCACCCATCAGAAAAGTCGTGGTGAAGATTGCAATGTCGCAATTAAGTCCTTAGGAGGCAAAATGCGTGAGTTAGCTCAATATGTGAATAAAGCTCTGGAATTTACTCTTGTGGTAATTTTAGCTGTAATGTCAGTGCTGGTTTTTATCAATGTGGTATTACGTTATGGTTTTCATAGCAGTATTAGTATGACGGAAGAATTATCTCGTTATCTGTTTGTTTGGTTGACATTCTTAGGTGCAATTTTAGCCTTTAGCGAAAATCAGCACGTAAGAGTAACGATGTTTATTGACAAATTAACTGAGCAAAAACGGAAAATCTTGTCGCTATTCACTGATGGTTTAATGTTGTATTGCTGTTATTTAATTTTAATGGGTAGCTGGATACAGTTTCAGCTAAATATCAATAATATTGCACCTATTTCGGGTATTCCAATCGGTATTAATTTCCTTGCTAGCCTAATTGCGGCTATAGCGATTGGTCTTTTATTAATTGCTCGTATATTTAGTACATTAGTACTTTTAATAAAAGGAGTAAACAAATGACCATAGTTCTTTTCCTCTCGGTATTATTAGGCTGTATTCTCCTCGGCGTTCCTGTTGCATTTTCATTGATTGCTTGTGGTATCGCCTTAATGATCCATTTAGATTTATTTGATGCACAAATTCTTGCTCAACAATTAGTCAGCGGTGCTGATAGTTTTTCCTTACTGGCTATTCCGTTTTTTGTATTAGCAGGTGAAATAATGAATGAAGGCGGTTTGTCAAAACGCATCATTGATTTACCAATGAAATTGGTTGGGCATAAACGTGGTGGATTAGGCTTTGTGGCAATTATTGCAGCAATGATTATGGCAAGTTTATCAGGATCTGCGGTCGCCGATACTGCAGCTGTGGCAGCGATGTTATTACCAATGATGAAAACCACAGGCTATCCCGTTGATAAATCCGCTGGATTAATTGGTACAGCGGGTATTATTGCACCGATTATTCCACCTTCTATCCCCTTTATCATCTTCGGTGTTGCCAGTGGTGTTTCCATTACGAAGCTATTTTTGGCGGGCATATTTCCCGGCATTTTAATGGGCGTTTGTTTGGCGGCATTATGGTGGTGGCAAGCCAAACGTCTTGATTTAATGACCTTTTCCAAAGCCACTAAACAAGAACTCTGTCTTTCCTTTAAAAACAGTATTTGGGCATTATTGTTACCTGTGATTATTATTGGTGGTTTTCGTTCAGGTATGTTTACCCCAACGGAAGCAGGAGCGGTTGCTGCGTTTTATGCCTTAATTGTTTCCATTTTTGTCTATAAAGAGTTGAAATGGTCGCAACTGTATAAAGTGCTATTAGCCGCAGGCAAAACCACCGCTGTCGTGATGTTCCTTGTAGCGGCAGCACAAATTACAGGTTGGTTAATTACCATTGCAGAATTACCACAAATGCTTACTGAATTACTTGAGCCATTGATTGATAGCCCAACCTTATTATTAATTGTTATTATGTTGGCGGTCTTTATCATCGGAATGGTCATGGATCTTACCCCAACAGTGTTAATCCTAACACCTGTACTTATGCCATTAGTGTTAGAAGCAGGTATTGATCCTGTTTATTTCGGTGTACTGTTTATTTTAAACACCTCTATTGGCTTATTAACACCACCTGTCGGCAATGTATTAAATGTAATTACGGGTGTATCAAAATTACCTTTTGATCAAGCAGCCAAAGGGGTAATGCCTTATATGTTAATGATGGTTGCATTATTATTTACTCTGATTTTCTTTCCTCAACTCGTTTTAACCCCACTTGCGTGGTTACAATAGGAGAATATTATGAAACTTAAAAAACTGATGACTTTGTTTGCTGCTACAACCTTATTTGCCACCAGCAGTTATGCTGCAGTAAATTTGCGTTTTGGTTATGAAGCACCTCGTAGTGATACTCAACACGCCGCTGCACAAAAATTTGATCAGCTATTGAAAGAAAAAACCAATGGTGAAATTAAATTGCGTTTATTCCCTGATAGCACTTTGGGCAATGCACAAACAATGATCTCTGCGGTACGAGGTGGCACGATTGATATTGAGATGTCTGGATCACCGAATTTCACTGGTTTAGAACCTAAACTCAATGTAATTGATATTCCTTTTATCTTTAAAGATCGTCAACACGTTTATCGCGTATTAGATGGTGAAGTGGGGCAAGAGTTACTTAAAGACCTAGAAAAACAAGGACTAAAAGGCTTAGCTTTCTGGGACGTGGGTTTCCGCTCCTTTACCAATTCTAAACACCCTGTGAACACCCCTGAAGATATTAAAAATCTCAAGGTGAGAACCAATCAAAACCCTATGTATATTCAAGCCTTTACCTTACTTGGAGCAAATCCAGTACCGATGCCATTGTCTGAGCTTTATACCGCTTTAGAAACAAGAGCCGTTGATGCGCAAGAACACCCAATTGGCATTGTATGGTCATCAAAACTCTATGAAGTGCAAAAATACCTGAGCTTGACGAATCACGGTTATACACCATTGATTGTGGTAATGAATAAAGCCAAATTTGATGGACTTTCGCCAGAATTACAAACGGCTATTTTAGAGGCGGCGAAAGAGGCAGGTGCCTATCAGCGTCAATTAAATGAACAAAATGAACAAGACTTGTTAGATAAAATGCGTCAACAAGGGGTAGAAGTCATTGAAACCGTTGATGTGGCACCATTTAAAGCCATTATAGAGGAACAAGTTAGAAAATCCTTTATTGATAAAAATGGCGATGAGTTAATCAACAAAATTGATGCCTTGGCGGAGTAAAAAATGCGATCTTGATCAAAAAACAGAAATAAACTTGGCTTTTTTGATCAAGATAAACTTAATCTGGATATACTGAACAATCAGTATCTTCTTTCTGTTTTTAAATAAAGGGAAAGTTAATGGTAAAAAGTAATGAACAATATTGGCTAGGTATTGATTGCGGTGGCACTTTTATTAAAGCAGGCTTATACGATGCTCAATTTAATGAAATACATTGCGTACGGCAAAGTTTAACCATTATTAGCTCTCAAGCAGGTTGGGCAGAAAGAAACCTTACTGATCTTTGGCTGGTTTGTGTTGCTGTAATTAAGGAGGTTGTGCAACAAAGCCAGCTTAATCCACAAGATATCAAAGGTATTGGTATCTCAGCACAAGGTAAAGGGCTTTTTCTGCTAGACAAACAACAGCAACCTTTAGGCAATGGCATTTTATCATCGGATCAACGAGCTTTAGAGATTGTTAAACAATGGCAACAAGAGGGTATTCCACAACAACTTTACCCACAAACCAGGCAAACCCTGTGGACTGGACACCCTGTGGCGATTTTGCGTTGGTTAAAACAACACCAGCCTGGGCGTTATCAAAATATTGGGGCGGTGTTAATGTCGCACGATTATTTACGTTTTTGCTTAACAGGACAAATTGCCGCCGAAGAAACCAATATTTCAGAATCTAATTTATATAATATGCAAACAGGGCAATATGATGAATCTTTAGCCCAGTTACTGGATATTGCCGAAATTATGCCTGCTTTACCGCCGATTATTCAATCTGCTGACATTGCGGGTTATATTCTGCCAGAGGTGGCATTACAAACTGGACTTGCAATAGGTACGCCTGTGGTTGGTGGATTATTTGATGTGGTTTCCACCGCACTTTGTGCTAACTTAACTGATGAGTACACCTTAAATGCGGTACTTGGTACTTGGTCAGTAGTCAGTGGCATTACCGATCATATTCAATCACAACAAACCATTCCTTTTGTTTATGGACGTTATGCTATCCAAAATCAATTTATTGTACACGAGGCAAGTCCAACTTCAGCAGCCAATTTAGAATGGGTTTGCCAGCAATTAAATATTCAAGATTATCAACGCATTAATCAATTAGTCAGTGAATTGCCTAAAGCCAAAAGTGCGGTCTTTTTTGTACCTTTTTTGTATGGCTCAAATGCAGGATTGGGTATGCAAGCAGGGTTTTATGGCTTGCAATCTATCCACAATCAAGCTCATCTATTACAAGCGGTCTATGAGGGCGTAATGTTTAGCTTAATGTATCATTTGCAACGAATGTTAGAACGTTTTCCACAAACTCATACTATCCGAGTAACAGGTGGTCCAGCTAAATCAAAGGTATGGTTACAAATATTGGCTGATTTAACGGGAATTAAGATTGAAGTACCACAAATTGAAGAAACAGGCTGTTTAGGGGCTGCAATGGTAGCTTGCCAAGGTGTTAGTCAACGACCGCTAACAAATGCAATTAAACCGAAAGTCATTGAAATTCAACCTGATCCACAAGCCTATTCTCTCTATCAACAGAAATATCAAAAATATCAATTATTAGTACGTTGCCTACAAACATTTAATGAACAACAGCATCATTTCAACTTGGAGTAATAATATGAAAAAACATAAGCTAGGGATCTATGAAAAAGCCTTACCCAAAGGCATTAGCTGGAATGAACGTTTGGTCTTAGCAAAATTTTGTGGTTTTGATTTTGTGGAAATGTCCATTGATGAAACTGATGAACGGCTTGCTCGTTTGGATTGGAGCAAGGAAGAACGTTTAGCCTTAGTCAAAGCGATATTAGAAACAGGCATTACTATCCCCTCAATGTGCCTTTCGGGTCATCGCCGTTTTCCTTTTGGTAGCCACGATGAACAAATCCGTCAACAAGCCTATATAATAATGGAAAAAGCGATTCAATTAGCAGCGGATGTAGGTATTCGTACTATTCAGCTAGCAGGTTATGATGTTTATTATGAACAACAAGACGACAGTACCTACCAGCGTTTTTTGCAAGGTTTACAATGGGCGGTAGAAAAAGCAGCGGCGGCACAAGTTATGTTATCCGTAGAAATTATGGATACCGAATTTATGAATTCCATTCGTAAATGGAAAAAATGGGATCAATTACTTGCCTCGCCTTGGTTTACCGTTTATCCCGATGTTGGCAATCTTTCTGCTTGGGGAAATGATGTGGCACAAGAATTACAATTAGGTATGGATCGTATTGCCGCCATTCATTTAAAAGATACTTATGCAGTAACCAAAGATTACTCAGGACAATTTAGAGATGTACCATTTGGTGAAGGCTGTGTGGATTTTGTTAAGGTTTTTCAAACCTTACAACAACTTAACTATCGTGGGGCATTTTTAATTGAAATGTGGACAGAAAAAGCAGAAGAGCCGATAGTTGAAATTATTAATGCACGCAAATGGATTGAACAACAAATGCAATTAGGGGGATTTGAATGTTAGAACAATTGAAACAACAAGTATTAGAAGCCAATCTTGATTTACCCAAATATGGTTTAGTAACCTTCACTTGGGGTAACGTAAGTGGCATTGATCGTGAACGTGGTTTAATTGTCATCAAACCATCAGGTGTAGAATATGATGTAATGACAGTTGAAGATATGGTGGTCGTCGATCTACACACAGGCAAAGTAGTAGAAGGCAACAAAAAACCATCATCTGATACACCAACTCACCTTGAACTTTATCGCCAATTTACGGACATTGGTGGCATTGTCCATACTCACTCACGCCACGCCACGATTTGGTCGCAAGCAGGACGAGATTTACCTGCATTAGGCACAACCCATGCGGATTATTTTTACGGCACCATTCCTTGTACACGTTTGATGACAGAACAAGAAATTACCAGCGAATACGAGTTAGAAACAGGTAAAGTTATCGTTGAAACATTCAACCAACGCCAAATTAAAGCAAAAGATATTCCTGCAGTATTAGTCCATTCGCACGGACCTTTTGCTTGGGGGACAAATCCACATAATGCGGTACATAATGCTGTGGTACTAGAAGAAATTGCTTATATGAACCTATTTTCTTACCAACTCACACCAAATTTACCAGATATGCAACAAGTATTGCTGGATAAACATTATTTACGGAAACATGGTAAGAATGCTTATTATGGGCAGGGGTAAATAAACTTATTCTTTGATTAGCTAGGTTTATCATAATAAGTATTTGTGGCATTTATCAATATAAAAAAGTGGCTAATATTGTTTTAAATATTAGCCATGCTTTCTCATTATATAGTCATTTCTTTTATAAAGAATACAACATTGAGCTGCTTTGCTTATTTCAAATTAAAATGAACATATTATCCTAAAACAACCTCACCAACCGATTTAAATCATTGAGAATTGCCCCAGCACTCATGGCTTTGCCAGAACTTGGGCCATGAATAATAAGTGGGTTATCACGATACCATTGGCTTTTTAGCATAAAAATATTTTCCCCCGGAAGAATTTTGGCGAGATTTTCTTCGGGATCAAGTTGAGCTAGACCAATATAGGCTTGATCAGGGGCGTGAAATTTGGCGATGTAACGTAAGATTTTGCCGTCTTCTTTAGCTTCTTGATATTGTTGTGCAATGTGCTGATCAATAATGCTTAATTGTTCAAAGAAATCATTAATGGAACATTCTGCTAAATGAGCAGGGATCAGAGATTGTACTTTTACTTGATGATTATCTATATTGTAGCCCGCAGAACGAGCGGTAATCACTAATTTACGAAGGGCATCATAACCAAACAAATCCTCTCGAGGATCACGCTCGGTAAGTCCTTGTAACCAAGCCTGCTCTACTAATTGTGAAAAAGGAATAGTGCCATCATATTGATAAAATAACCAAGCGAGAGAATTAGAGAAACTTCCTTCAATACTGATAATTTTATCGCCACTTTCCACCAAATCATGTACGGTGTTATTAATCGGCAAACCGCCCCCTACGGTGGCATTATAGAGCCAATAACTGCCCGATTGTGCAAAAGCAGCTTGAATTTGTTGAAATTGAGCTAACGGAAAGCCAGCCGCTCGTTTATTGGCACTGACCACATGGAAACCATATTTCGCATAATCAATATAATGATGAGCAACAAAATCACTGGCGGTAATATCTAAAATAACTAATTCGTCAAAGGGGTGAAGACTAAGCCATTGTAACAGTTGATCGGGAACTAATTCTTTGGCGTGTTGAGCAAATTGTTCATCAAGTTGATTAAAACCTAATGTGGGTAAGCCTTGATAATCTAGCCAAGCCTTTTGGCTAGATACTAACCCTATTAGAGCAAAATCAAAATGGCTGCGTGCCGCCATTTTTTCTTTTTCTTGTTGGTAAAGTTGAATCCAAGTTTTCGCAATTTCGCCTTTACCAAGCACCACTAAACCAATGGTTTTATGGGCTCGGAAGAGATCATCATGTACCTTATTTAATAATTCACGACTTACCGCTTGGCGTAAAATAGCGAGAACGCTAATATTTTGCGGAGATTGCCAAATTAATTCAATAGGTTGATTTTTAATTTGTTGAAAAAATCGCATCATTTGTAATGAATTTTGGCAAATATTTGCCCCAATAATGCCAATCATACTTAGATCGTAGCGTATTGACATGGATTCTAATGGTAAAGGTAGCTGTTTAAATTGGATAAAAATAGGATCAATAATATCGTTTGGATAGACTAATTTTATCCGATATTCAGAGGTATTAATTGACAAGGCTAAAGGGATAAGTTGTTGCTGTTGTAACCAATTTTCTAATTGTTGTTGCCATTGCGTGATATTTTGATTTGGAGCAATGGTCAGTTCAATAAGACCAATATGATTATGATGTGTAACAATTTTACCTTGTGCGGAGGAAGCTAATAAATGTTCTACTTGAGTGTAACCTTGTTCAGCTTGGATATAACTACGCAAACGCAATTTTAATTTTTGTTCATTAACAGGTTGTAAGCTATTAGGGTGTAAAATCGGTGCAGAAAGGCGAGCCAATTCAGTGGCTTCATCAACACGCAATAAAGGCAATAAATTAGCATTTCTCACTAAATTTGGATCGGCACTATAAATCCCTGCAATTTCTCCCCAAATAGTAACCTGTTCAATATTGGCTAGAGCGGCAATTTGGGTGGCTGAATAATCCGAGCCATGACGACCTAATAACAATGTTTCTCCTTGTAGGTTACGACAAATATAACCCGTAATCACAAGCCGTTTTTGTTGCTGAGCTTGTAAAATCGGTTGCAAAGCTTGTTGGCTCAACTCAACCTTTATCGTTGGCAAAATATGTTGTTCTGCCACTAAAAATGTACGTGCATCAATAAATTCCGCCGCAATATTTTGTTGATTTAAATAAGCGGTTAACAAACGAGCTGACCAAATTTCCCCATGCCCCACAATTTCAGCATAAACGGCTTCAGTGATTGTTTGATCTAAAAGATGGGATAAATGTAAAATTTCAGCGAGAAAAGGCTCGGTTACCTTTTCAGGATTTTTTAATAAGCTATTAGCGTGCGTTAAATAACTATGGCGAATAAGTTGTAAAGTGCGGTTCGCTTCAAGAGGATTTTTTTGTGAAAATTGTACCCAATCAATTAATAAATTTGTGGTTTTCCCCATTGCTGAAACCACAATTAAATCTTCAGCTTGGCTATATTGTTGAATTAATTGACTAACTTGTTTAATTCCATTGGCATCAGCTAATGCGTTTCCACCAAATTTATGTAATTGTTTGCTCAATGGTTTTCTCCTTGTGTTTTACACCAAATGGAGATTTATTGTACCATTGATTTGCTCAATGATGAAAAAATAAGAAAAAGAAATCTAGACGTCTAGATTGTTATTTGTCTAGTTTTTCTTTAAAATACCCACAATTTATGTAGAGGATCAGGATAAAGAATTATGGCGAATTGGGACGGAAAATATATTAGCCCCTATGCAGAGCATGGTAAAAAAAGTGAACAAGTAAAAAAAATTACCGTATCTATCCCCATTAAAGTCTTAGAAATTTTGACCAATGAACGCACACGCCGCCAAATCCGCAATCTTCGCCACGCTACCAATAGTGAATTACTGTGTGAGGCATTTCTGCACGCTTTTACAGGACAGCCCCTACCTACTGATGAAGATTTGCTTAAAGAGCGACATGATGAAATCCCTGAAACCGCAAAGCAAATTATGCGTGAAATGGGGATCAATCCAGATCAATGGGAATATTAATAAACTACCGATAAGGTAGTTTTTTGGGATATTTTTCACGATTTATTCTCTGCCGTTACCAACGTCAAAACCCCGCTAGCCAAATCAGAGAAATGAAAGTGAAAAAATATAACCGCCCTCAATTTAAAACAAGACAAAGTGTGCCAACGCTGTATTATTTTAAAGTGGGACAGCTATATCAAAGCAATTTCCTTTCCTCAATATACTTTGACAAATTCCCTTTTCTTACAATAACCGTTTGATAAACTGTAATTGGGTATTACCAAACTTGACAGGAGCAAACCGATACTACATTCCAACCAAAGCTAGCAATATCAAATGATAAGCTTGATGAAATGAGTCCAACTTTTGGATTCAGATCACACAGAAGATTTTTACTTACCCACTATTTTCTTTCCGTTGATGAACGTCTTTGTTGCAATAACCAATTTATTACTGTGGGACTATCAAATGCCATATCCCAACTATTATGAGCATTATTGTTAATCATTCCATTGTCGCCAACTTGTTGAAATATTAATTCATTGTATTTCACAAAAGGGGCGTTAAGTGAACGAAGTATTTGATAGTTTTTTTGAGAGCCTGTTACGGGGGCAATTTTATCTTCTTGACTATGAATAAACCAAATGGGTATATGCTTGATACTAGCGAGGTTATCTTTGGTGGCATTACCATCGATCCACTCAAGGCTATGTGCCTCTCGTCCACTAAGTAGCAAGGCTCCAGCAAAAAAGTGCGGTCGTTTTAGCAAAAGATTTAATGCTCCCTCTGCTCCTCTTGATAATCCGATTAGATAAATTCTATTAGTGTCAATATTGGGATTGTCAGCTAAGGTTTGATCAATCATTTTTAAGAGTAGTTGTTGTCGGTTATCTGTTTGCCAATGAATACCACCACGTTGTCCTTTCTCTATATTGTCAAAAGGATCAAATGGCGTTTGGTATTGTGGTGCAAGAACAAAACTTTGTTCATAAGCTAAGGTTGAGATTGCTCTGTAAGTTCGCAAAATTTTTTGCATAAAGTTATAAAATTATTTGCATAAAATTAATATTTGGTTTTATGCAAATAAAAATGAGATGAATATTATTATAAAATAAAACCAGACATCCATACCCCTCCAGCCTATTTGAACCGCAGTCAGTCTACTTTATATATAGTAACACTTCACTTTCATTGCATTCCGAGCGAAGCTGTCTTTAATACAATAGCTTACTAATTAAGGAGAAAACAATGTTAAAACTCAGAACCCACCACGAAATGCTGACCGAATTTGCTTTACGCATTGTAAAAACAGGGAAAGAAACCATCAGCAACGATACCTATACCTTTGAGGGGGTAACCTATAAACTGGCGTTTACGCCTATCCGCTTTACAGGTCGCCATTCCCACTTACATGATAAACTCGTCAGTTTTTATTTATTAACCAACCACAGCACAACGCCTGATTTTTACGCCTTAAAATCCGAATTTCCCCGCTAAATGGCGGGGATTGCCTTAGAATTTATAGACTAAATTATCCTCATATCTCCCCGCATAACTGGTGGAAGTATTAACAATACGCTGATAGCTCTCAAAAATTTGCCAATTATCCACCTTATCCTCAATCATATAGTCAATAAAACGAATAAATTCCGATTTGGTCGAACTAAAGAACAAATAGGGCGGTCTTGTAAGGTTAATCAAGCGTAAAAAATCAATTAAATCAAAATAATGGGCTTGACGATAGCTAGCTTGATGAGTACATAAATAAGGCGGGTCAAGAATCAGCAAGGCTTTGGGATTATCCTGAAATTTTGGCATTAACTGATGAAAACTTTCGCTCACAATTTCCAAACCATCTAAGTAATGTTCTGCACTGGCATAAGGGGTTTTACGCACTCTAAACCAAAAGTCTTGGCGATAAAAATCCTCAAAGGTGGCAGCCTGTTGCCCGCTGAATAACAACCAGTCCACTAAGGTATTTAAGTCCTTAGAGCCCTTAAAGGCTTCAATTTTGGCGATGACTTGCTGTTTCAGGGCAGGCGGTAATCGCTTCTTACTTTCCACCTTGCCATCAAGCAGCTGCCAAAGTTCTGCCCGCAGACGATTTATATCATCAATATGCGCTAACCGCTCGGCATAGCTGTCATAATCGTTATAAATAACCCTTGCTTTAGGCTTAATTTGCTTAGCGACGTGGCTTAATAACCCACTCCCGCCAAACACATCAACAATCGTCCAGCCCTCGCCATCATCGGTTAAATGCTGATTTAACAAGGCTTTAAACTGATTTAAAAACAGCCTTTTTTGCCCCACAAACGGCAGTGGGGCTTGAGTGAAATGTAAAGATTTTGTTTTATTTGCCATAATTTAGCTCCTTTAAATTATGGCGTTCTGGCATTCTTGATGCTCCGACACTCTAAGTTAATTGAAACTGTTGATTTTCTTACAACGCACGCATTTTATCTCTAAACTTTGTGCATTTTTCGCTCGTGCTAGTAGCTTTTTACAGCAACGACAACGATATTCCTTTATCTGCATAATTTTCCCATTTTAAGCGGTTTTATGTTAAGATCCGCCCGTCTGGTCAGACAGGACGGTCACGGGCTTATGCAGGGTGGTTCTGCTTAGGCTATCGTTAGTTGTTGCGACCAACTAACGATACCGTCTTTTTCCTTAGTTCTCACATTATAAAATCATTTTTGTTATACTCCTTGATTGACTTGTTTAACCAAAATTGCAAGTGTTTTTAATTGCTCTATCGTCATCACAGATTTAGCCAATTCTGCGATAAGTATCTGTTGTTGTAATGGTAAGCCTTTTACCGATATAGCATGATTAGAAATCTCCGCTAACATTTGAAAATTATCAGTCTGTATATTTCTTTCTTGAAAAAATACTACAATTTTTTCTACCCATTTAACTGTAATTTTTTTGCGTCCCGTTTCCATACCACTTAAAAATGAGGGACTTGTACCAATGGCTTTTGCCATACTGTACAAAGTTTCATTGGCATCAACCCTTGCTTTACGAACTGCTTTGCCAAACTCTGTCAGCTTTACCCTTTTCATTTTGCTTTACTCTAAAAATCGCCGCCAAATCATTTGGGCTAAACCGCCAGCCTTGTGTACCACCATTTATCGCATTCGCACACCATTCTGAACAAAAGAATTTTGAACGTGCGTGAGGGATACCAAATACCACACCGATTGCCCCAAACCAATCGTAACGACTACCTTGGGTTTGGTTAAAATAGCGAATAATTTGGGCTTCATTAACGCCAAACAACTCAATCAAATCCCATTTATCACTATCCAGTAACATCGTTTTCTGCCGCACACCGCCATCACGAATACTTGAGGAATAACATTGATAATGCTCTTCTCCCTCTGCTTTTATCACAATTTCACAATGAGAATAAATGCCTTTTGTCAGTTTTCTTGTTAGCCAATCGCTTAATCGTGCAATCACAGCTTTCGGTTTCCAACCTTGTTTTTTGCCTTTGTAAAAGGCTAAATAGACTTGTGTTTTCATGATGCTTTCTCCGCCAGTTCATTCATTTTGTTAATAATATCTTGATAGATTGCTTGCAGTTGCGATTCATCAAGTGCCTCATTTTTCAACTCATATTTTCGCATTCGTTGTATAGCAAGCTGTTCTTGCAAGGCTCTCAACTCTGCCGCTTGTTTTAAAATCAACTCAACTGCGGCTTGATTATCTAAGCCCGCTACGCTTGAAAAACTTGTGATATAAACACTCGGCTCGCCTTGATAGTTTGCTTGTTTGAATGCCAATGCCGCCGCCTCTCGTTCTTGATATTCATTGATAAAACGAGTCCAATAAGTAGAAATATCGGCGGCTTTATTATCAATGTCATTGCTTAATTGTTGCCGAAGACTGGCGAGATAGGCTTGTTGCTTGTTTTCATCAATAACCCATTCACTCCCCTTTAAAATATGGCAAGGGCTAGGCTGTGGTTCAATTAAAATTGGCGAGCCATTTTCATCGGCAATAATGGTTTTGCCTTGTGATTGCCCTGCTAATAGTTCTTTATATTTTTCTTCGCTGATTTCAACCGCATTTTCAGGGATTTTGTGTAGTCCCTGTAAATAAAAACCATTTGTTTGTTTATCATAAAAATACATATATCTCTCCGTTTTAATATCCTATTGCTAAAAATGCTCCTGCACTTCCTGTTACTCCATTGAATGCACTTGATTTTGCTCCATAATAAAATGTTGCTTTATCAACTACATAAGCAAAAGAATTATCTACACGATCTCCTTGCCTATTAATATTTGTAGCTAAAACGATAAGTGCGACATTTGGGAATGCGATAGGAAATGATTTATTTCCTGCATCAGATACCTGACCCCATTGTAAAATTAAGCCATTTGGTAATTTGCACCAACCTGTGCCACTGAGATTCTGGGTAAAATCATCTTTATTCACATAGTTTTTTGCTTGTTCTGTTACCCAACTTTGATAGGCGATATTCTGTTCTACCCTTGTTGCAGGAAAACGAATATAGGTTGATGAACCACTATCATTTGTATATTTAAGATTTAACCGTCTATCACTCTCACTATTTGGATTGACTTCTAAATCCCAATATCCTTGATTTGTCCCTAACCGTAGTAAAGACCAACCAGATTGAGCATTAATACGTAATAATCCATTGATAGTATCCCCAGTCCGATCAACCTTACCCAATGAATCCACTCGCCGCCAATCTTGCCATTTACCACTACGATAATCTCGCTGATAGCAAACACTATTAAAGGTGGTATAACGTTGGAAATTGCCGTTATATAGCACTTCTAAAACCCCTGCGACAGCCTCGGGGTAATTTCTCTCAATAGATGCACGAGCAGAGGTTGTTTGTGCAAAAATGCCATTTTGACGGAAATCATTTAAATCATCAGTGGCTGATAATGAAGTTCGTTGTAAGGGCATTACCTCGGTTTTTTCGGCTTTATTCTCGTTTAATAATTTCCCCTGACGAGCGGATAAGCCTGCGGTTTTGCTATCGCTATTTAAATTATCAATTACCTCGCCGATAATTCGCCAATTTTCAAACCCACTGGCTTGATTGGTTCGGCGAATATAGATGATTTGATTATCAAACGGTACATAAAGCTGAATACCTTGATAAGCAGAGGGCAGAACAAATAGCGTTCCTGCTTTTTGTTCTGGATAGTTTAATGCCGTAAGGGCGTTGCTATTACTACTTTGCGAATAAACACCGTATTTTCCTGTCCCTTTTAAATCATTTAAATTGGTCATATTGTTCAAGGAAGAAGTGGCTGAAAAATTCTGAAAGGGCGTGCCAGTAATAGCTTTTATTACGTTCACAATCGCCTCATAAAGCTGTGTTTTCTTACTTGGAATAGGCGAAAGTTTAGCTTGTGTTAATACATAATTCAGCTCCTCACCATAGCTGATTAAAGTATTCTGATTGTCATTTAACCACTCTGCAGTAACTCTTGTCCCTTGCTCACCTGTGGCGGGATTACCATTATGGAAATTACCATCATTGGAATTAATTTTTTTTAGTAAATCTTTCATCGCTTATCCTTTGTATGCAAAATAACAATACGTGTGAGCGGGCTTTAAATCTTTAAAAAACTCTTCTATCACACGGTCGCCAAATTGGACTAACCGCTCTCCCGCTAAAGATTGTCCAGCACGAAAATAAATAATATTGTCATCGCCATTTATCACCGTAACACGCCACATATAAATCAACGTGTCCGTTGACGAGTTAGCAATGGGAATATCACCCACATTAGGCAAATCATTGTTAAGTGGAGAAAATTCCTTTATTTCAATTTGATAGCCAATGGATTCGGCAAGTTGAGTAAAATAAGGAATGGATAAACCACCAATGGCATTAAGCTGTAAAATAACTTTTCTTACTCGTTGGCTATAAGTCAGATTTAAGTTGGTTTTAATGCCACACAATCGCTCCCAATCTGCTAGCATTTGATTACTGGTTTGGGGGTCAACCACATTCAGTAACTCTGTTGCTCCTTGTTCTAAGCGTTCAAAAGCATTGCCATCAACCTCACACTGAATAAGCAAATGTTCGCCGTTAATGTTATAAGACACTGGCGGATAAAGTTTAGCTAAGCCCGTTTTATAATCCGTCATGCCATTAGCTCCACATTCACATTACCCAATCTAAACCATTCAATTTTACTGGTGGTATCTGCGGTTTGATTACGGGTTGGCGATATAAATTTGCGGTCAACCACGCCGATCAAATCTGATACAATGGCTTCACATTGTGAAACAATAAAACTATCGCCCGGCTCAATACTGTTAAAATGGGTTTGTAATGCAGATTTTATTGCCTGTGTAATCTCATCAAGACTAGTATCTACAATACTCACTTTAATATTAAAATGAATTTTGCTGACATCAGGTTTAACAACCAACGATTCTTTGGCAGTAACAGGGCGAACTTCGTCAATATAAGCCTGACAACGGCGAATAGTGTCATCACTGGGAATATCATTATTGGCTGTAATCGCAATATCAACCGTCCCCAAACCTCGTCTTAACGGATAAACAAAAGCGGCTTCTACACCGTCCACCTCTAAAGCCCAATTACGATAGTCATAACGATTGCCGCCTGCTGCAGGACGGCGGATTTTTTCCAGTAAACGGGCTAATAATGCACTGTCGCTTTCCGCATCTGTGCCGCCAACAACATTATTTAAGAGCACCTCTGACTGCACGCCAACAGGGGCTGACATAAAACTTGCCTGCGTAGTGTGAGTGATATTCTGTTGACTGCCTTGAGCCATTGCTTTGACTGAAACCTCAACACTGCCTGATGATGGAATAATGACCTCTTGTGTTGTGGTATAAAATTGATTATTTGCAGTTTTAATCACTAAGCCTGCGGCAACAATGGCATTTTCCTTGCCTGTAATGGTTGCGCCTGTTCCGCTGGCATAAGTGGCATTACGACGGCGAATACCACGCAAATTGGCGTGTTTTTCTAAAAAATCACTGTCAGCAGTATCAGGAAAAAATTGGCGAAATAACCAAGACTGGTGGGCATAAAGCCCTTCTGCCATTGCAGCTAATACACTTGCCCTTGCATAAGTATCCGAGTCTTCCGCTATATCAATATCTGGTACAAGGGATTGATAATCCCTTAATAATTGCTGTCTAATTTCCGTTAATGTTGGGGTTTTAAACATCGTTAAATCTCTCGTTAAATCACTTTTACAGGGTGCTGAAATTGATAATGTTCTCCACGATTATCTGTTACTTCAATAAATAACAATAACCAACCATTTTTCGGTTGCTGATATGTTACTAATAGGGTTTTTACTCGCTTATCATCAAGCAAAGGCTGTAAGGCTTCTTCCGCATATTGTTGAGCCAGCAATCCCACACGTTCAACGTCTTTTTCACGCGGTAAAGTATGTAACAATGAGCCAAGTGCTGGATTTGCCCACCAACTCCCTAATGGCGTAGTTAAACGAATATAAACCGTATTTTGCAATGAAGTCGTATTTTGACCGTTGTAATCGCCTGTGGCGGTGTTTAATTCTCTGTCCATAGCGACAGAATAAGGATTTATGAGAGAGGAGAGAGGTCGAAGGGGTTCAGCACCCCTTTTTATATTAGAACGTTACAACGGTGCTGATGTTGGTTGACCATCGCCTTGTTCTTTGTGTTTATGATTAACCAATGACTTACCATTCGCCACCACATCGCCTGTTGTTTTATAGTCGCCCGAAGACTGAGAAATGTTACCATTAAAGGTTGCCCCATTGCCACCTTGAATTGCCATACCGCCATTGCCATTGATTTGTCCCTGTGCGGTTAAAACTTGTGAGGTTTCCACCAATGGCGAGTTAATTTGCACTTTTTGGCTGGCATTAATAATCAAATTCTCGCAGTGCATTTCAATCAGTTTACCCTGTTTTAATATCACAGAACTGCCACTTTGATCATAAATAGCGACTTCGCCCTCTTGCAGTGCTTTTAATCTAAAACTGCCATGCTCCGTTGCAATCACAACGCTATGGCTCGTTTCCCCGCCTAAAGGCAAAATAATGGCTTGGCTGTTAGCAGGTGGTACAGAGGTCAAACCAAAATGTTGGATAAACTCCACATCTTGCAATGTTTCATCAGCCAATGCAGAGAGCTGTACTTTTTGAATATTATCTTGTGAATTAACAAGGTTAATTCGCCCACGAAACGCCTGCCGCAGACTTTCAGCAATATGTTGCCCCATATTTTTTAATTGTTGCCCTAAGCGTCTCATTTCCAGCCCCCTTGACCGTCTGATACCAATAATTTTCCTTTCCCTTTGCGTTTTCTCGCTTTTTCTGATTTTGCGGCGTAGGCATCAGGCGTCCAAACACCATCTTCTTTTAGCCTTAATTCTGTTTGTGTACCACCAAATTTTGTCAACATAAAACGTCTGCCCATTAAAAAGAAAATAGCATCAATACCATATTCTTCACAAATAACATGAACTCGTTGCCCGGGTCGCCATAATTCGCCCGATGCGGTTTTATGATCAGCAACAATGAGCGTTAAATCAAATTGTTCAAGCAAGCTATCTGAAATAAATTTCTTGGCTTTCTTTTGCAAAGCCTCAAGGTTCTCAACATCAGCAATCACGATGGTTTTCGGTTTATAACTTGGGGCATTTTCTGCTTCATAAACCCATTTTAAATCGTGTTTACTTTCGTCATTACTTCGCCCATGCCGTTGGGCTAAAAAAGTAATATGGCTGTAAGATTGCGAATAATCAAACATCAAAGAGGCTTCTAATACATTATTTTTATCACCTGATTTATTACAACAAAGGGTTGCCACTGGTGGCGTAGAATAATCTGCACCGCCGACAACCAACACGCCATCAGGCTCAAACCAACAATGTAAGCCAGCAGAATTTGCACAATTCATTATTGCTTGCCACGCACTTTCCCCCACATTAATATCCACCTTATCCAATATAGGATTGGATTCGGCTTTCAGTTGGACGTTGGTAATGCCTAAAGGTTTAACAATCTGCTCAATAGCTTGTAACACCGTCAGCCCTTTTACATTGATTTGCGGTGCAGAGCAATCCAGTAAGATAGCTGCCTTATCTCGTCCATTTAGCGAAAAAGTGCGGTTGCCTTTGCTAATATTATGTCTGGTTGTATCAATGATCCCTGTTAGCACTAACTCATCATTAATCAGCACCTTTGCGGTTTTCCCCGTATAATTGGGGATCTGTGTGCTTTCTGCTGGCAGACCAATATTAAAGCTAAAGCTATCCGCAGGGATCAAAAAATCGCTATCAATCTCATAACTCTTCCAATTTTTATGTTGCTTTCCATCAATCTCTACCACAATTTCATTATCGAAAGGGTAGCTATTATCCGTTTTATTATTCCGCATAACTATTTAATACCTCGCCGCAAGCAATAAAATTAGGGTGGCGAATATGGGCATTGAGCCGTAATAACTCATTTGCTCGTTGATAATCTTGATAAAAATGATGCGCCACTTGCTGTAATGTGCCACTGATTTCAACGGTGCGAATAATCAATGGCGGTTTACGATTAATGGCTGAAATCGCTAATTGTGTGGTTTGAGCGGCAATATCTCGTAATTGTTCAATCACCCGATGGGCTTTTTCATAGACCGCCGTTTGAGCTTGTTGTAAATCTGTGGTATTCGTTGCACTGGTTTGTAACGCCCGTACTGCCAAAATCCCCTCTAAACAAGCCTGTTTAACTTGGGTACAAATATATTCAATATCATTTGGGGTAATCTCTTGTTCAGATTCAATGATTTCAACCGCCACACTAGCTAAGTTTGCTGTACAAAGTAATTGTAATGCGCAACTAATCTCCACAATATCTGTACTGGTTAATGAGGTAACACGTGATTTAATCCGTTCTTTTTGGTTTTTACCTGATACCAAATTTTTAGGGATTGCCAAAATAGCTTGGGTATTCACTAACACATCATCAAAGCGAGATTTTATGGTTAGCTGATTTACTTTTGCACTTTGTGTTGTCCCTGTTTTAATAATATGATTTAAGCCTTGCAATGCTTTACTTGCCGTTAAGCCAAAATTATCTGCGGTCACATTTGAAGGTAGGCTAATAAAATCCTTACCTAACTCAAATAGCCCTAAGGCTTGGCTAACAATACCACTTATAGCACCCCAAGCGCCGAGTAAGCGTGCTTTCACATTAAAGGCAAATGCCACATAACTCATCACTTCGCCATAAAAGGCATAAATATCATCAATAAAATTCTCTAATTTGTTTAAGTATTCATCAATTTTATTGAGTAATGAATTTTCAAATACAAAAATTGGCTTGGCGGGTGTCGCCTCTTTGAAACTTAAATCAACTAACACATAATTAATATAATCTGCCTCGTGTTTAAATGAGGCAGAATAACAAATCATATTTGGCATACGCCCTAAAATTGGATGAACGAGAGTATCCGCCCCTTGCTTTTTTAGTACCTCTAAAAACTTCTTAAAATCCGTATAATACTCTTGCCCATAGAAAATAGCTTGTAATCGCACACTATGCGGATTTAAGCCCATATCCTCAATATCCGCCCCATTTACAAAAGGGTAAGCGTGTTCAGCCATAACTCGTTCAAAGCTATTTTCCACACTTAATACTTCAAAACGCACATTACGGTAACTTGCTCGCTGAATGGGCATTGTCCAGCCTTTCATTATTGCCCCCGATTAAAATGTTGATATTGATATTCAGAAACTTGCTCGGCAACCACTCGACTATCAAGATCAACAGTAATATGGTTTTGTATCGTATTATGTTGATTTGCCAATGCGCTGATCCCTTCAGCAAGTTTAATGGACGTTTCAGCCATGGACTGCACATGAGCAGATAAATCAATACTTGGCTGATATAAGCGACTTTCTTCCTTAGCATAGCGGTTGATGCGTTCTAAAATTTGAGTACGTTGTTCCTGATTAATATCGCCTGTCGCTAACCGATTTTCTAGGTATTTAATTGAGTCAATTTCAACACTTTTACGTGTTAATGTTGATCCCCAACCACCGTCCGTATTGCGTAAAGCTTCAAACAATAGTGCCTCTTTTCGGGCAAACTCTATTCTTTTAGCCAATAACAACTTTTCTTCATCACTGGCTTGCCCAGCTTGCACTTTATGCTGTAAATCTAAGGTGGATTGAGTTTCTTCATCTAAGTCAGGCGAAGTAAAAACTGTTGTTGCAATTAAAGGAATTGCACCTGCTTTAATAACATTTTTGGCTTTAGAGGCAACACCGCCAGCAGCAACAGCAGTAGCGGTTTGGGTTCCATTTTTTAGGACATTTCCAACACCTTTTCCACCTCCGAGCAAAGCTACAGAACCTGCTGCAGCTAATGCTGCCGTTCCTAATGCACTAATGCCTGTTGCCGCACCTGTTAATGCTGCTGTAAGATTAGGATATTGTTGAGCATACTCAGTTAATTTCTCGCTGACATCGCCAAACTTATCATTCAGCTCTTTCATGGACTTCATTTGAGCAAAATCCGCAGTATTTTTTAATTGTTCCGTTTTAAAAGCATTGGTATCGGCAATCACCGCATGGGACTTATCCACCGCACCTTCACTATCAGCTAAACTTTCTTTGACTTCATTACCAAGTTGTAAATTATTACGAATCCCTAAATAAGCCATTAACGCTTGTCTATCAGAAAGAATTTGCCCAATAGCTTTCCCTTCCATCAAGTTTGTCATCTGATCTAATAATGTTTTTTGTTCTGAACTTGAGGCAGTTTTTAAGCGTTCTTGTAATTGCTTATATTGTTCATCTTCGCCGATAATCATATCCATAATGGCGTTAAAGGCTTCTAGTGAATTTTTACCGCTGGCTTTTTCCGCCTCCATAGAGGCAATAAAATCTACGCCATGTTCTTTGCCGTCTTTGCCTTTTATTTTTAAATTTTTAAAACGCTCATTAGTTTCTTTGGCAGTCATTTTAGCTAAGAGATCTACAAGGTTATTACCTGCTTCATCACTGGTTCCTGCAGTTACCCTTGCTTGCTGGTTAGCAACCAATAACGTATCAAGCCCCTCTAAACCCGAAATGCCTGCTTGTTTTGCCGCCGCCATTTGTTTTGGTAGCCATCTCGCCATATCTGCCAGCTCAAAATTACCTGCTTGACCTGCAGCGACGGCTTTATCTAATACGATGCCAATATCTTCTTCTCTAATACCAAATTGTTGCATTGATGAAATAGCAATCTTAGCTAAATCATTAGGATCTGCCCCTGTAGCAACAGCCCCTTTTTGTAAAGTTGGTAATAAATTTATCGCTGTCTGTGCTGATACCGCGCCAGAAGCGATCATTGTATCTAATGCCCCTAAGGCTTCTTCTTTTGAACCCCCTCCCGCATTTACTGCTTTCTCAACAGCATCAAATAACGCTTTTTTTCCTGCAATTCGTCCCTGTACATCACGTTCCACAAAAGCAGTATTTGCAGTCATCGCTAATTGACGGTCAAAATCCATTTCTCGTTTCATTGGTTGCGCCATTACCATAGCCCCCGCAGTAACCCCAGCCGCCACGCCCATTACACCACGCCCTATATTGGTTAAGCGTTGCCCATTCCCTGTATTGTTTATTCGGGTATGGCTTTTCTCCACTTTTACCATTTCTTCATTTAATTTTGCAAGGCGTAACCGTTGAGCCTCTGCCGCTCTGGCTAATTCTTTGCTACTCGCTGTACCACTACGTTGTAAACGGTTATAGGCGGCTATGGTGCGTTGAATTTCCCGCTGAATACGATGCTCACTGCGAATCCCTAAATGCTCTTTAGCTTGATTTAATCGCTTTGCTGTTTCTAGCTGACGTTTAGCAATCTGTTCAGCAGTCTTGCCCACATTATTGGCGGCGTTTTGCTGATTTTTTTGCGTTTGTTTGCTAATTTCATCAATATTTTTTGATGTCCGTTTAACATTATCTAACACTTGCTTAAATTGCTTACTGGCAAAATCTTTTGCCTTAACGATCATTTCTAAATTCATCGTTGCCATTTTTAAATTCCTGTTAAAAGCCATTTAAATATTCAATAAAAAAAGGGGGAGTATGCCACCTCCCCCTATTTACTGTGTTACTCTTTTTTTCTTACCACATTGTAATGAACGGTATTGCCCTGCTTTCGCTCGCCTTTTGGCGAAGGATCGTTAATACCAAGGCTATTAAGATAATGGTTAATCCAGCTCGTTAATTCAACAATCGGCATTTGCCAAACCTGCTCGGCATTAAAGCCAATTTTGCTTAATAAAATTGTGCTTTGTTGATAACTACGGTAAGCCTGCGGTAGCCCATATTGTCTTTGGGTCGTATTTATTCGCCCTGATTTATATGGGGTTCGCCATTTCCAGCGACGATTCGCTTTTTTCTTAATTCGTCTAATACCTCATTGATAAGGGCATAATCAGTACTCGCCAAGTGTTCAAGCAAATACTGAGGGGTTAAGTCAGAAGAAGGTATTCCCTCAAAGCTCACTTGTTGACAAATAAACGCCAAATCAATTAATGCAATATTCTGCTTTGTATGTTTATCGCTCTGTTCATTGGTTAAGTCGTCTAAGGATAAGCCCATTTCTTCAATGGTTTCTAAAGCTCGGCATTCACCTGCTACCGTCAATAAATTTGCCCTAAACGCATAATAGGTATTGCCTTGATAGTTTAAGCCTAGCAATAATTTACTTTTCATTGATTACTCCTTGATTTCTTTTAAGGCATTCATTTGAATATCAATCACCGCCTCATTATCTACGGTGTATTTTTCGCCCACTTGTGTGGTAAAACAACCGAGGTAAGAAGTGCGTTTTTCTTCTTGATTAAGGGGATAAATGGTTACTTTCGCATCACTGATCTCCGCCCAATCAATTTCCGAACCATCAATAGGCATCGCTGCCGTTAAACTCAACTCCCATACGGCAATACCTTGGGCAAACCCTTTAGCAATACCCTGACTATTCATGGTTTTAACTAACTTTCGCCCTGTTTGTTTGGTTACGCTTAAATCTGTTACTTCAATTTCTTTGCCGTCCACTTCAAGCACCACAGAGCCTGCATATTTTTCCATTGTTTACCCCTATAAAATCAAATCAATTCGGTTAGCAATAATATGTAAACCATTTACCACATCAGTCGGAATGGCTAAATTTAAGCGATTAACGTCCACGTTATCTCGCTCCACCATGAGTTTGGCTAAATGGCTTTGTACATTTTCCAAAATTTCAGCCTCTTCCATTTTGACTAAAACATCAATGATTTCTGACCGCACTTTTTTCGGCGTACGTTGGCTGAGCTTATCCCGTGGAAAGCGTAACTCTAGGCGTTGTTCTACCGCTTTACGCACATAATCCAAAGTGCGAATAGTGGTTAAGTCTAAATAACTTGGGTCATCAGTATTCGTGGCGGACTTAGTATAAGTGGTAATAGCTCGCATAATTTGTACCCGCTGATTCACCATCGTAATTGGCGTTAAACCATTATAGAGCGCTTGGTTAGCCTCGGTAAGTAATGGCGTATTGCTCACATCAACTAAACTTAACCCTTTAATTTCCAGAGTATTTAGCGGTTTGGCAGGATCTTCCTCGCCAGCAATAATCGCACCATACCCTGCCGCAATTAACGCATTTCCTTGTATACAACCCTTATACCAACCCACAGTGAGCCGTTCTGCATTTAATTTACCCGTAAATGTCGTGCCAGTGGCAAGACTATCACGCCAGCCCAATACCCCAATACCGGGCTTTTTCTCAAGGGGAGCGGAAACTGTCGCCAAATGTTCACGCAAAGCCACCGCATTTTTCTCATCAGAAAAAGCACTGATAATCACATCATATTTCGTCCCTGCTACACTGGCTAAAGCGGGGGCTATATCAGCATTTTCTTGCCCACCAGTGAAAGAAGTCGCCGCAATGGTCATATCGGACACAGAGTTATAGGTACTTAAGGCAATTTCATTACCAATTTGCCCTTTGGATTTGGCAGTTAAGGTAATGGTTTTACTGGATACCGTTGCACTCACTAACGACTCTTCGCCAGCATTAATCACCGCCGTTAAACGGTTTGCCACGGTTGCCGCATCTTCGCTTTTATTGACCGAGATTTTATATTCTGTGCCACCAATGTTAACCCCCATAACACCAATCACTGTCGCTGTGCCGTTTAAGGTAACAGTGGCGGTAGCTGCCACACCAGCACTATTATCTTTAAGCCCAATAACCGATAAATTCAGCAAACTATTATTGCGAATGGCGATTTTGCTCATCAAATGCGCCCACGAGCCAGCCCCAAAATAACTCATTGCTTCTTTATCTGAATAAATTTGGATAGCCCCCGTAAATGCCATAGCATTTTCTTTTGTCATTGGGGCAATAATCAACACCTCTTGTTTATTATTGGGTAAGCTATTTACTGCCCCTTTATTGTTGTATTCGGTATAAACCCCGGGCTTACGCAAGGATTGTGGGATATGATTAAATTCAATACTCATTCATTCGCTCCTTTCTTGTTTTTACTCTGCGTTTTTGGCGGTTCTGCTGTCTGTCCAGTCTGCACCACCATAAATAGATCACCATCAGCAAGACGGCGTTGATAATAAATACTGTTTTCCACCTCTACAGGCTCAAACTCGGTAATATAAAGAGAGGGACGGTGTTCATAGGGAACCTTTACCCCTTCACGTGCTTTTACTTGAATTTTCACTGATTACTCCTCAACTTTTGTCTCTACTGCAATGCCCACTTGAGCATGGCTATTGGGATCATAAATTTTGCCCTGAATATGAACTAAATCAGGCGTAAGCTCAGAAAGCTGACCTTGATAAGCATTAAAAATATAATCTGGGTGCTGTTTATCCTGCGTAGGCTCGGGATAATGCCCATCTTCAAGCCAATGTTTTAAGCTGTAACTGATTTCAAACTCAATGGCATAAGCCGTCAGCTTTTCATTACGCACTTCGGCATTATTTAACAGTGTTTGTACTCGCAAGGGCTTAATCGGCTCAACTAAACGCCCCAAGGTTTGATTAACCAGCAAATATTGCACTGCTGAAACCAACTGATTTGCCCCGACTTCTCGTTTATCTACACCCCCTTGCCTTGCCGCTTGTGAACCACGTAAATTGCGCACCATCACAATGACCACAAAGGTATCCTGATGCTGATAACGTACCCCACGCCCTGTCATCGTTTTACTGACAAAACGGCTACCACCATAAGACACTAAGACCAATGGCATTCGGTTGACAGCAAGACGAGCATCGTCAATTTCGCCCTCATAGCTTTTTACCTCATAGACGAGTTTGCCTAGCCCACGTTTTAAGCGGTCAATTAAGGCATTTTCAATGCGGGTTATCACGACTAAACACCTTATTTTTCGGATTAGAGAACATCACATTACTTTCCAATTTTTCTTGTGGAGTTTGTGTTTCAATCCCTAAGGAGACTTTGCCATTGGCAATATATTCAAGCTCTTTTAAGGTTAAGCGATAACGCTCAATCACTTCTTCGCTAATCGTCGTATCGGACATACTCGCTAGCCGATAACGAGCTAAATCACAGCAAATTCGCACTAAATTCTGTGGCACGCTGGCTAAAGGCAAGGGATAACGCCCCGCCAAATAACCATCAATTTGACTGGCGCTATCCGCCAATGCCACTGATAAAATCCGCTGATTAATTTCGCCTGTATGTTCTCGGTCAGTAAGCTGAATAGTTTCCATTTCGCCAATACGCAACACAAAATCCTCAACACTGGCATAAGCAAACATCGGTTATTCCTCATAAATAAGAGAAACCTCAAGCCAAGGATCTTCCATAAGCTCAATAATCTGTAATTGTGTAAGCCATTCAAAAGGTATCTCTATCGCTTGTTCTTTAGAAAAACGATAACCACAACGCCCATAACTTGCTTGTGGGTGAATCTCCCGTAATCGCACGACAACATGGCTTTGTACTTGCGTTAATGCCGAATCGCCGTTATCTTGCTGAGCTTGTTCTTGTTCTTGTTCTTGTTCTTGTTCTTGTTCTTGTTCTTGTTCTTGTTCTTGTTCTTGTTCTTGTTCTTTAACATTGTCTTTGACTTCTTCCGTTTGCAGCTGAACTTTGTCTTTTTTGCTTACTGTTTTTCTTGCCATCGTTTTCTCCTATCTGGGCAAGTTGCCTTGCCCTTGGGTTATTCAATAATTTGTGAAGACACCATCACTTTAAGGCGACCTTTCAAGATATTGGTCGTGCCATTAATCATTTCGCTCTCACAAATTTGGCGAGCTTTAAATTCCAATGAAGGTGGCACTAAAATCAGATTTGGACGGATATTTAATAACTTACCGCCATCGCCTTTTAAGCTCTGCATTTGAGCAATCACCGCCATAATATTTTCTGCATTCAGTTCCGTTTGCTCCACACGATGAGCTAACTGCCAGAAAGCAAACCCTGCTGCACCACGCGCTCGCACGCCCCATTCATAAATGTCTTCATTAAAGGTGGTATCAGATTTGGCTGGGTCAAAACGGGTTTCAATTTCAGGTTTAGTTCGCTCTTGCCAAATTAACGGTTTAATAACATTGCTGGTATCAAAAATATAAAATACAGGGGCGGAAGCTGTGCTACCTGTAGTGATATTAGCTTGATTGGTGCTTGACCCTGTGCCGTCAACGTTATCAAAAACAGGGTGGTCAGTATCAAAGAAGTTTTGCCCATCGTAACAAAGGGTCGATTTACCTGTTTTTAATAAAGCAAACACTTCATCATCAGGCAATTCCGCTGCCGATTGCGCCGCTTGTTTCACTACATTACGGAAAAAGCCAACATCATCATCTTCCACATTGGTACGAGGAATACCTACAGTGGACTCAAATAATTTATTGGTAATGGACGTGCCTTGAGCTTGCATATTTTTACGCTGACGTTTGCCTGTCCATTCAATCATTTTAGGGAATTGTCCTAAAAAACCATAAGTAGAAATTTTGGTGCTTGAATTAACAGCCATCGCAATTTCTCGCCATTGAGGATTGACCAGTGCTAACCCAGCGACAAAATCTTTTTTAAATTGAGCATCAAAAACTTTTAATACTTCCGCTTTTTTAAAACTCATGATTTACTCCTATTTATTTAAATAATGTTCTTGAATAAATTCGGCTTCAGTCAGTCCCAAGGCTTTCGCTGCCACTTTTTCCCCTTCCGATAAGGCAACCGCTTTTTCCTCTGGGGCTTTGCCTTGAGTTTGTGTGCTTGTTAAAGCAGGATTAACGGTGGTTACGGCGAGATAATCCGACAAGGCTTGTAAGTCTTTTTGCCCTAGATTGATTGCCCATTCTTTTTGTGAAGGTAATAAACGCCCTTCCGATAATGCCACCTCAACTAATTGATTGACTTTGTCTTGGTTAATGGACTGGGTTAAGGTAACTAGCTCTTGTTGTACTTTCTTCATTTCAGAAAGAGGAACATATTGGGTTAGATCAATATGAGTTTGAGCAGTAACTTGTGCAGCTAATGCCGTTTGTTTATTCAATTCACTATACACATCGGAAAGGGCAATACCTTGCTCGCCTTTAGCTTGTGAAAGTGCGGTCAGTTTTTGTTTAATTTCATCTTCACTGGCTTGAGGTAAGCCAAAAAGATCACGTAATAATGCCAACATCGTTTTTTCCTTATTTGATTGTTGTGAAGCGGCAATGGCTTCGTGCAGTTGATGCAAAGCAGGGCGGTTAGTGAGTGCCGCATTAATGACTTGCACCACCGCACCATCTTGTGCAGGTAAGAAATAAGGCGAAATATAGCGATATTCTTTGGCTTTGATATGTTGTTGGGCTTTTTCTGTCCATTCCACATCAGCAAATAAGCCCTCGCCATCAATATATTCCGCTTGGATAATCCAACCAGCAGCAGGATTGCCTTGCCCGTTTGTCTGAATAAAAAGTGTTTGGTGTTCGTAATCAATCATTGGCTTAACTTGAGCGAGATTAATTTGCTCGGCAAGTTGATAGCCATTGGTTTCATCTACATACCAGCCTCCTAATTCTTTGCCACGCCCATCAATGGCAGTAAAACGCCCGTAAGGAAATAACTGAATACGACCGTTACTTTGTTCTTTTAAGGCAAAACTGCAAGCGATAGGGGATAATGTCATTGAAAACTCCTAAACTGTGGTTAGGGTTTTATTGTAGGAAAGGTGAGATGAGAAAAAGCGGGGAAGTACTTCAGCACTTAGGCATAGTCGTTTATTTCAAATTAAAACGATTATAAAGGGGCATTAAGGTTATAACCTTTTTTAAAACGTTTTAAACCCCTTTTAAATCTTTTTAAAAAATTTGAAATGATAAATGCTACCTTAAACGTAGAAAATCGCTGTATAAGCCATTTAGGGGCATTTTTAGCTATATCGGATTATTGGCTAAGTAAAGAGCGAAAATAGTCTTGCATATCAGCCACCAAATCCGCTTTATCTTGTTCGGTTAATGTTAGAAAAGGACGAGCTGGAATGGTGACAGATTTAACTTGTACAAAACGTTCACCGATTTTAAATTTTAAATAATTGACCTTTTTCGGTTTAATGGTTCCGCCAAAATGATGAAGTGCGGCATAGAGGACATTTGTGCCAACAATGGCTTCATCATGATTATGTTTGGCTTGAATACTGTTTTGCAAATTACCGCTATCAATTAATGGTTTGCCCTCACGATAGGCTAATCCCGCCCATTTAGGGCGACCACTTTCCACAAAATTTTGTTGTACAACTGACAACATAGTGCCAGCCAATTTTTGCATTAATGGGGATCGGTTTGTCAGCCCTTGTATGGCTTTGCCTAATTGTTTGGCAATACGCTCATCATTATTGACTTCAAGTTCTATCATATTGTAATATCCTTATGTGGTTAGAAAAGCGATGATAATCTCGAGGATCGCAGGCGGTAAGTTGAAATAGTACTTACTTCGATCGTGTGTAGGTGGTTCGAGCCCTACCTAGCCACGTTACCTATCAAAGGCTTTTTTCCATTGTTTATGACTTACTCGTCTGAATTTGACTTTAACTTCTATCATATTGTAATATTCTATATACGGTTATTTGAAAAGCGATGATAATCTCCCTGATCGCAGGCGGTAAGTTGAAATAGCACTTACTTTGATCGTGTGTAGGTGTGGGGAGCCCTACCGAATAACCGTATATTTTTCTTTCATTTTTTTCATTTCTACTTCTTTTATTTTACGAAACGATAAAATAAATAGTTCTTTCCCACTAATACTTTTAATGATAGTAACAAATCCATTTTTAACAAAATGATATTTGTCTTGTCCATCTCTTACAATGAACTCAGCTTGGTTAATTATATCTGGTAAAATTGCATAAGATTCTGAAGTAAACCCCTGTCCTTCACGACTATTAAATTGCTTGAGTAATGAGTCATCAGACAGCCATACAGTTTTAGTTGTGCTATTTAATAACAATTGATCTTGATTTGTTAATACTCCAGCACTAAATTTATATTCTTTGCGTAACTGATTTCTAATAGCAATTAAATTTGATGATGACAATTTATCTATCAAACCTAATTGCTGTTTAATTTGTTTAAATTCTTGTTGAAACTGTAAATAATCCAATTTAAAACTGTCGCCTGCCATTTCTCGCTTGGTAAATTGATAGGCGAGAGGTGTCGGGTAATTGTCTAAATTCGGGCGATAGCTCACTCGTCCTACATTATAATCAAAGCCACGATCAGCCTGAATTATTGTACCATTAGGCAATTTATAGCCAGTGGTGTACTCCACGCCATTTTTTAGCTGTCTAGGACTTTGCACAATTAATTGCCCCTCACTGCTTTTCACTTCAATCTGTTGCCGTTCAATATCTCGTTGAGCTAAGGCAATCACCGTACAACGACAATTAAAGCCATTAGGTGGATAGAACGTCTGCCAAAAGGGATCATCATAACGATAAACTAATCCGTTCATTTGGTTATGGCTTGGGCGAGTGCGTTTATCGCCTACGGCAGTATATTGCCAATAAGGGCGGTTAATCGCATTATCTCGTTGTTGTTGATAACGTTGTGCTGAATAGGCTGCTTGGGTATTAGTTTGATAAATAGTGCGTAAACGGCGAGGCGTACCAAAAATTTCCCCTGTTTTCGGATCAGCAATCACCGCTTTTTTATTAATATTATGTAACCACCCTTTATGCTTCATTTCAGCAAGTAATTCTTGTTGCCATTGGTGAAAAGGCTTGCCTGCTTGTTGTGCATCAATAAGTGATTGATAAATATCCTTAGTCATCTCAAGTGAAGATAAATTCGCAATGCGAGCCGCTTTGCCTCTGGCACTGGTAAGCAATGCCACATCATCAACTTGGTCTAAAATGGCTTTTTTATTGCGTAAATAAGCGATAGCCTGTTCTGGGGATAGCCCAAAAGAAAAAGCGGTTTTAGCCATCACTGACTCCCAACAATTCCGCCACAAATAGCCCTTGAGTTAAATAACGCTGATGTTGGCTATCCTCTAAATCAGGATATAACCTTGCTAAGGCTTCTGCCACTTGTTCATAATCATCACAAGATTGCAATAATGCCACCGCTTGCTTAACCATAGGATCAAGTTGGCGATTAAAATCAATATCGGCAAACGCTTTGTTTTGCTCCTCATCTAATATCGCCTGTTGTGTTGAAACCTCCTCGTGTGAAAGGGCAATGCCTTTAGGCTGACAACAAGTGCAATGGCTTTGAGATAATGCAGTAGGCTCAGGTGTTAAGGCTTTAAATTGTAAAATTTCCTCGTCCTCATTTGCCTCTGGAATGCCTAATTTTTCACGCACAAAGCGTTCAGGAATTTTTACCCCAATTTCTACTAATTTGGGTAAAGCCTCCGCATATTGATTTAAATCCTCTCGCTCTTTGGTATCAAACTCAAAATAAGGAATACGGGTTGGATCAATATTGGCATTCAAGTTAATTTGCAAATACGGCAAAATAATCTGTTTGGTTAAGGTTTGTGCCAACTGTTTGGCATCACTGACTAACAGATCACGCCGTACTTCATTATGCACATTGCCCAACGCATTGGTTGAGCTTTTGCCGTCAGCTCCGCTGGTAAGGGTTTGCCCCAAAATCAAGCGAGCAATCGACTTTTCGCACCAATCCACCATTTGTAAAAAAGGATTATTTTGCCCCGCACTATTCGCCACATTATGCAATTCAACTTGCATGGTTTCTGGCATAATCCCTGCGGCATTATGCCCAATTTCTGCTAAGGCTCTTAATAGAGTGCGTTTTTCTTCTGCAGTCGCCCCCGCACCAAATTTACCAATACGGATCGGCATCCCATAAAGCTCTAAAAATTCAGCAAAATCATGTACTGAATAATGCTTAAACATATAAAGCCAAGCAAGGGTACGATATAAGCCTACTCGTGCTAATTGGGTTGAGCGTGATTTATGTTGATGAATGACCCAACCAAAAGGCAATAAGGCTTCGCCCATGGGGTTATCTCGGCTTTTTAACAACAAATTATCCTGATCATCTAACCTAAACCAAGATTGCGGACGAGGGATAAACTGCTTTGGAATCCATTTGCCATGATATTGTTGCCAAAGGATTTCAAGGGCAGCAAAACCGTGTCCCACACTGTCCATTAAGTCAATAAGTAAGTCTTCTAAATTAACAAACTGATAAAAAAACTCTTCAATTTCTTGTTGATATTGTTCTTCTTGAGCGGTGGCATTACGTGGGGCAACAATTCGCCAATCTAGGGTTAAAATTGCCCGTTTACGAGTTTGAATATTGGCGGCAATATTGCTATCCCGTTCTTCAATATCGCAAAACAGTTCGTGTTGAGCGGTAATATCCCCACGCTCGGCATCTTCAAAAATGCTTTTTAATTTGCTCGGTGTAATGCGATTGCTGGGGTGATCGGCAATAATTCGCCCTGTACTGGTTACCGCTGCCGTTTGTAATTGTTGTGGTGTCGTTAAGGTTTTTTGTGTTTTTTTCTTGTTTTTACTCATCATTAATGTCTCCAAATACTGCCACCACTTGAACCACCAAAGTTATCCTCATCAAGTCCAATCCATTCAATGGGGGCAGATGCACTCACTGCGTGTCGCCATAGCATTTCTAACGCATCTGCCCCATCATCGTGATCAGCTTTAGGGAAGTGGCGTAATTGGGCAATCAAGGTGCTTTGGCTTTGGTGTAATAAAATTAAACCATTTGCCATATGGGGTTGTAGGCTTTCAATCCGTAACATTTTGTCCGTATTTGGCTTTATACCCACCGCTGGCACAGGATAGCCCACTCTGGCAGAGCGTTTAACCAATTCATCTTTTAAAAACTCTTGAAATTGTATGGTTTCCACAAACCATTGCTGACATTGATATTGCTGATGTAAGCGAATGACATCTTCAATAATCAAATCAGGTAGGCGTTTTTTAATTAAGGCTTCAATCACATAGAGTTTACCTGTTTGACGATGATAACCACCGATTAAAATCGCTGACGGATCTCGGCTTGCCCCTGCTTTGCCTAAACTGGGATCAACCGCACCAAAATAAACTAAATCTTGTGGTAAACTTGTCCAGTATTGAATAGCATTGGCAAACATAGCACTGTCGCTACTAATAGGATCATTTTGATATTCTGAATCAAAGGTGCTATGCCCATCTCTGGCACGAATTTTCATTAATGTTAGCAAGGGTCTTGCTGCCCAAGAAACTTCCGCCCCTTTATCCATCTCGGCTTGATGAGATAAATAAAACGCATCGGCAACAGCTTCGCCCTCATTAAGGTAAAGATTTTCCCATTTATCCCATAAAGCCATATTATCTGGCAAACGAATTAAGGCTTTAAATTTTGCGGTTTGCCATGCTTTAGAAGATAAAGTACGATTTAGTACACTATCATAATGCAAAATCGTCCCAATATAGACAATATCTAATTTTTCCCCCGCTGCCCCAAGAGGTAATACGGTTTTTTTCAACCAGTCGTGCACCTTATCTCGTTGTTCTACTGAACGTACCTGCTCGTCATTTTCAATATCATCTAATACCACTAAATCAGGACGATAAGCCCCATGCCGTAAGCCACGCAGTTTTTTACCTGAGCCCGCTACCTGTACTTTCTGATTGGCTTTAGTCACAATAGTTGCCGCTTGCCAAACACGCCCTTGTCCTGCCACTTCAGGAAAATCAATCGCCAATCGTTGATTAAAGGCAAGTTCAACTTTAATGGCTTCTAACATCGGATAGGCTTGGTCGATACTGTCCATTATAATCAAAACATATTTTTTCTGCTGGATAATTAAACAGTACAAGGTAAACAACTGTGATACCAAGGTAGATTTCGCCTCGCCACGTGGTGCGGCAGTGGCTAAAAGCACTGATTCTATTTTTTGCAATAAGGTTGGCAAGGTGGCAAACAAATAATGATGTAATGCCGAGCGAGCAGGCGAACGTACATAATGGGGAAAATATTCACTGACAAAAAACTCAAATCCAGACACAGGATCAAACACCTGCTTACGCCGTTTAGCAATGGCGTCAAGGCTATCGTCCCAACCATTAAAGCTTGCCTCTAATTTTTGTCGTAAACTATCCGCATAAGCGGCAAGTTCCGCTAAAAACTCCTTGCTTTTCATTATTTAAATTCCTGTTCAAGTACTGCACCAAAATCCGTTAATAACGCTAAAAATGCTTCTAATAATTGCGGTTTGTGTTGTTGAATATATTCACCTAGCAACTTAACCGTTTTCATAGCACAAGCTAATTCCGACACTTCAGGCATAATTTTGCGACTGGCAGCCGTCATTTTGGTAAAACTATCGCCTAAGCCACTTAATAACACCGCTTTATCTTTCACAGACATTTCGTTATCGGCTTTTAGTTCTTCCATCACATTACCGAAATAAAGCACAAAGGCGGTTAATAAGCCACGTGCTACATCTTCAACCTTGCCCCCTGACAACGTATGTGCCTCACGTACCTTATCCCAATCATCGCCTTGTTGCTCCGCCTGTTTTTTCCAACGGCGAGCGGTGGCAAAAGATACCCCTGCTTTTTCGGCAGATTGTTCAAGAGGCAGTAAATCAAACACATAATAACGGCGCACAAAGGCTCGGGTTTTGCTGTCATGTGCCATCTTTATTGCCCCAAACTCGCTTTGATAATCTCAATACCAATCGCCGTAATCGCTCCCCCTAAGCCACCTGCAGCAACCGCTTTAATGCCCAATTTATCCATACGTTTTTCTAACTCAAATAAACGGCTATCTAAACTTTCTACCCGTTCGCCTAAGCGGTCAATTTTGCTATTGGCGGCTCGGGTTAATGCTAAAATTTCATCAAGTTTGTCATTTTGTTCTTTATTCATTTATCTGCCTTTTTATCTAATTTTTGGTTAATCGCCCGTAACTCCGTGCGAATTTCTCGCAAAATATCATCACTATGCTTGGCATTTAGCTGAGCCATTTCTTTGCTTTGATAGTTCTCTTTTATCTGATTACATTCCGATTTCAGCTCTTTAATTTCTTCTTTCACTGAACGCAACCAAAAGCCCACAAAGGTAACGGCGATGGAAACCACGCCATTAAATAGCCATTCGCCACTAATCGCTAGGTTCATGACATACCTCCAGATAAGTTTGGTTATGGCTTAATACCTGCCGTTTGGTTTCCGTCGTGTCTTTTGAACTCACATAAATCAAACCAAAGGCACTACAACCACTAATCTGAACGTAAGGTGCCTTGCTCTCGCAACTGGCGATCAATATCATCATCAGACAAAGTGCGGTGCTTTTTCGCAATTTTTTTCGCAAGTTTGGCATTTTTTAACTCCTTATTGAGTGTGGCAGCCTCTGCTTTAATTTGGTTTAAGGCTTGTTGTTGTTTTTGAAGTTGGCGAGTGAGCGAGCCTATTTTCCAATAGGCAAAGCCTGCTAAACCGCCTAACAGTAAAATCCCTGTTAATAGCATATTCATGATTTTTCTCCTCGGTTAAGGGCATTGGCAAAGCCTTTGGTGGCAACACCCCCGCCACAGAAAATGGCAAAGGTCATAAAGAGTTCTGGTACATAAGCTCGATCAAGCCACACACAGAACACTAAAATCCCTGCCATTAATAACGCCCCAAAAAATTGGATAAAGCCTGTGGTTGATAAACGTCCGTTATCATTGGTAAATAATTCTTGGATTTTCAAGTCATTCTCCTCTCAAATTAGCCAATAGGCATAGTCAAAACATCTTCAAACTTCACATTTAGCCCCTCTTGTACTCGGTGCAAATGTCTAGGCAGTCTTAACTTTATTAAGTAAAACAAATAAACATCATCAAAATATAAGCTATTCACTACCGCATATTGTGTTCCTACCTCACCACTGGATGTCAGCAAACCGACTTGCCCCTTGGTCGCTGACAGCTGAATCACAATGCTGCCCTTGCGGTAGATTTTCGACTTTTTTGCCCGTTCTACCTCCGCAATATCTTGTAGCTGTAAGCAGTTTTCTGGCGGCGTATAAGGCTTTGCTTTAGTCTGTTGTATAACTAACGGCTTACGTCGCATCGGTAACGCATGACTCAATCGCACATCACCGCTTTCAATATGCTTAATCGCAGGCTCTTGCCAATGTTTGATATTAAAATCCTTTGCCACTTCTTCAGAATGTGGCATCACATTAATATCGCTGAACATCAAGCAATCATCTTGACTGTTCTGAATAAAATAAATCTGTTTCGCCACACGCTCCAACGTATCGCCGTGAATCACGATGGCATTCATACCACGCAGGGCAAGATTATGTAATAAGTAAGGGATAGCGTTATCCGCCAACTCTTCACATAAATAAAAATAACGGTGCGGGGCATAGCTGAAAATAGTTTCAGCAGTCATATCTGCCCACCATTTATTGATAATTAATGCCCCTGTGCCTGCGGTAGGGTCGTAAGCGGTATAACCTGTGGGCGTGGCTTGCCCAGCATTTGTAATCTGCGAAAGAATACTCGCTATACTATCAGGGGTATAATCTTGTTTATTGCTTTTACGCTCTGCCGCATAAAGTTCAAAATAGGGCTTAAAGCTGTCTTTTGATACATCACAATCCAACGCCAATAATCGGCGATAAAAGGCTTCACGCTCGGTTTTATTGAACAATATTTCCTTTAAATAGCGTTCAAATTCAGCGTGTTGTTTAACATTATTGGCACAAGCATAAAAGTCTTGGTAATTCATTATTAGTCCTTAAACCAATGATCAACATTAATCACTTCGCCGCTATCCAGCCAGTGCCAAACATCAAAACAAGGGCAATCCTTAACCCATTCATTGGGGGTAATAGTGCCATCACCGTTTAAATCAGGCGATAAATCACGATGCCCATAAATACGAGCATGAGGATAGCTGGCTTCCAGTTCACGCAATAAACGGTGTAGAACCTGCCACTGTTTGGCGGTATAACGACCATAGTTTTTACCGTCAATGCTAATACCGCCTACTAGGCAAATGCCGATAGAGCCTGTGTTATGCCCTTTAACGTGTGCGCCTGTTTCGCCGACTTTTCGCCCTGTTTCCACTGTGCCGTCGGTATCAATCACATAGTGGTAGCCGATATGTTTTAAATGGGGATTAAAGCGACGTAGCCACCAAGCCTGCCGTTGAAAGCCCCTTTTAGCGTGCCATTCATCAATGCGTTGTGCGGCGGTATGGGTTTTATTGCGTAATAACTTGCCGTTTTGCGTGGCAGAGCAGTGGATCACAATTTTGTTGATTTCGGGCATAAAAATAACCTCAAGTAATGAAATTCTTGAGGTTATTATGCTAAAAAGGGGCTTAATTTAAGGTAGGAAAGGGTTCAGCACCTTGACCTTCTCTGATTAAAATAGAACGGGTTGTGTGTCCCTTTGAGTTCGCAATTCTTGCAATATTTCCCAAAGTCGCCGATCAGACAGTTTATATTTACTACAAAGCTCCAACATTGCCAATCTGGCACTTAGCCCTTTTTGTTCGGTTAAATAATTAAAATCTGCCAAAATTTGGCGATTGCGTAACATTCGCAAGCCAGCCTCACAACGGGGAATATAAACCCGCTCGGATTGAAAATATTGGCGTAATATGACCGCACTTTCTTTGCCTAATAAGGCTTTTAAACGGGGGAAATAATAAACTCCGTCCGTAAAGCAAAACTCGGCACCGCCAAAATGTTCAATCAGTTTTTGGGTATCATTTAAGCCAATAAGGCGAACCATTTCTTGCACAATTTCAGGTAGATAATCAATAATGTCATTAAAATCTTGCATAAAAAAGCCCTCATACTGATTAGATTGAGGGCATTATCACATGGGATTTTTGAATGTGAGGATATTTGCGACAAAAAATTTTAAATTATTTTCCACAATTTTCTTTTAATAGCTCATTAACTTTTATGTATTCTGGCTCATTATTAGCATTTAAATAAAAATCTTTAGCTACTCTTAGTGCTAAACAGGCTTCTTGCATATCACCATACTTCTTGGCTAATTCAAACGATTTAATCTTTTCATCTGCTAATTGATTACTTATATTAGCAGTACTTTTTTTGATAGTTTCATCATCTATAATTGTTTCTGCCTCTTCTAGTTGAACTAAATATTCACCTTTCTTATTAGGAAAAATAGAGTAAATAATATCAAATTTATACAACGATGTTTGGATTATTGCAGAACAATACCTTGTATTTTTAGCGGTATTTTGTTTTTTAATTTCTTTGATGTAATTTATATCTTGTAAAAATAAATCAATTCCTGTTTCTTGGCTTCTTTCTGCAAGTAACTGCCTAATTGCATCATTTACAGCATCACATTTGGGAGGGGGTGAAAATAGCCAGTTAGCATAAACAGTATGAGATACAAAACTTAGAAACAGTACCATTAATTTATTCATAATATCCTCTTTAATCGATCATTATTAATGGTAATAACTATACAAAACTTATATTTTTGTTTCTACATTTTTATACAAATAATACTTGAAAAAACTATCTTTTCTGCTGTTGTCGTTGATGATAAACCGCTAACATTTGAATGACTTTTTTTAGCTTATCAACACTTAACCAATGCACAAAATCAACACCAAAGGCTTGTTTTGCCATGCTATCCGCATAGCTTGGTGGCAGTTTATATTGGCAGAGTAACGCCGTAATTTTGGCTAAATATATCGCCTTATACTTGGCAGGTTCAGGGCGTTTTTGTTTATGTTGAGCTTTAAATCCTCGCCGTTTCATCGCTTCTAAGACTTTATTGAGATCAGCGATTTTCATTAAACGACAGCTCGCTTTGCCTGTTAAACCTTGTAGCATTTGACGGTAAGTGTCTTCATCTAATTTAAGCTGATTTTTCGCAATATGAATCTTAGCGATTAACGCTTGACGTTGGTTGTTCTGGTGCATTTTCTTAATAATCCTTGTATTTTTCTCATATTTTTTATGGCTTTTTGTCTATCTTGTTCTGTCCACACCTGTTCAGGCAGTGCCACAATCTCCCTTGGCGGTATTCGCTCAATGAGCATTGAGGGCGTAGGAAAGCGTTCACATTCACAGCACAGTTTTAAAAAGGCTTGCTCAATCCGTTTTCTATCCAGCTTCTCCTCAAGGTGGGGGAATTTAAAACTAATTGCCTCTAGCCACACTTTTACTGTTAATTCCACTGCATCTTCAGGCGGACAATTTTGTAGTCGTAGCACAATTAACCTTGATAAACCGTTAATAATGGTATCTTGTAACCACATTTAGCCCCCTTTCATTTGCTGTAAGCGTTGTAATGCCCCTAAGGTTTTTGATTGCCCTTGTTTGACCGCTGGTTTATCGGCGAAAACTGCAACTTGTGTACTGGCTTGCGGTTTCCAACGGCTAATAATTTCAAACAAATAACCATGGCTTTTCATTGGCAATTTAAGATTATGCCGATTTGCTAAGGTCTGGTTAATGGCATAAATCCATGCTTCCACAGGCGCAGGATAACCTTGCCCATCACGTTGGATTTCCCCTTGTTCAATATAGGGTAAAAGCTCGCTTAATAAGGTGGCTACTCGGTCAAAAGAGAGCGAGCTTTTAGCTGGGCGAAATAAGCCTAAATAGCCGATTAAGCCTTTACCTAGCTCGCCACTTACCGCTAAGGCTAACTGTAACGCCTCGCTGGCTTTTTCATTTGCCACTAAGCTATCTAAAGAATTCACTGCACCACAAGCAGGGCATTTACATTTCATTGTTTTACTCCTTAAAACCTATTATTCAGCCCACTGACTAACATTAACTAATGGGCTGTAAATAGGTTTTAATATTCGACAGATAAAATTTCTTCACTTGTCGTGCTTAACTGATAAACAATACTGACACGATGCAATTCCCAGTAATCACTATTGTTTTCCTTAACAACAATAAATACGCCATCATCTTCGTCATAAATTTCCCACTCATCGTGATTTTTTTCTAAAATTTGTTCGGCAACCAAAAATAAAGTACTACTATTTGATTTAAAGGACGTCCATTGTTTTCCCTCTATTTCTTTTAATATCTCTTCTACTTCTGGTGTATCATCAATCAAATCCCATAGGACGATGTATTCATAGGTTTTCATGTGTTTACCTCCTCAAATCAGTGTTACTTTCGTTAAACCCATTATTCAGCCCACTGGTTTAATGGGCTGTAAATAGCTTTTAATCTTCAGAACATAAAATGTGCTCGCTTGTCGTGCTTAACTGATAAATAGCTCTGACAAGGAACAATTCCCAGTAGTCGCTATTATTTTCCTTAACTGCAATGTATATATCCTCATTCTCGTCATAAAGATCCCAATCTATATAATTTTCTTCTAAAATTTGCTCAGCAACTAAATCTAATTGACTAGCATTTGAGAAAAACTTATACCAATATCCATTTTCTATTTTCTCTAAAAACTCTTCCTTTGTCGGTGTATCATTCCATTTTGAAAGAGCTATATATTCATAGGTTTTCATGTGTTTACCTCCTCAAAATTCATTTAGCCTTGAAAATACGGCAACTCGTCCTTATCTTGCTTAGCTTCTTCCTCTTTGATTTCCGCTACTAATTCATTTAATGCCTTAGAGAAAGCACGCTTTAATCGTTCATCAGGAATATCCCTCGCTCCCAAAAAAGCCATGGCTTCGCCATCTAACAATGCTCGGTACCAATTAACTTCCCCAAATAAGCTACCTTCCCAATTGACTTGTAAGACTTTGCCGCCTAATACCTCAGTATTCTTTGAGAAGACCAATTTACTGGCGGTACTTTCGTCCAACTCAATTTCAAGGGTTAATAATACTTTTCCATCAAGCTCCATTTCTTTCTCCTTATTGATTAAGGCTATTCGCCACTCTTACCATTCTAATTTTCGTTTCTTTTGCTTTATTAATAGCGGTTTGCCACATCTGCAATGTCGCCCCAATATCATCACAATCCAGCATATGTAGGCTATCAATCATCAGGTTAATACTGATATTCATCTGTTCTTTTAAATCGAGCTTGCTATTAATGTCCATTCTTCGCTCCTTTCCAATGTAAGCAAAACGCCATACGGTTTAAGCAATAGTCTTGGTTTTGCGGATTTTGGGCTAAACTTGCCGATTTTCGCCATAACTCTGCGGCATAACTCAGGTCGCCAGCCTTTTCTACTTCTGCCGCCAATTGGCTTAATTGTTTAAAATTGTGTTTCATCTTTTCTCCTTATTTGCGTAACTAAAACACATTCCAAACGCCTCTTAACAGGGCTTTAAAAGGCGTTTAAATGTGCTTTAAATCCCTGCCAAATCGAGTGAAATTGGCTGATATTTACCTTGCTCATCGCGTTCATAAAAGCGGATATAATCTTTACTGCTAACCACCTGCATACTGTCCGAAATGGCTTGCATGGCTTTTAGCCAACGCTCATCTTGAATATCTACCTTTCTTAATGAAAAAATACGAGCAGTGCTTAAGTTACCTTCCTTATCCACTTGGAAAGCGCTATCAATTAATGAACGTAGTTCAGGGCGGGCTTCAACTGACCATTCATGCAAACATTCATCAATCAAGGTTTTGGCTGCGTGAATACGCTCATCAAACCGAATATGGTCAGATACCGCCACTTGCAATTTATATTTACCGTCATAGGTAAAGAGGGTTAAATTCCCTTTACGCCCGCCCATTTTTACCCCGTATTTTTCCGAAGACAGGTCAACAAATGCCCCAACATCATTGAAAACTTGTTGCTTAAAGGCTTTCATTGCCTGTTGTACATTCATTGCCTTTTCAACAAAATCACGCACTAGGGCATCACGCTCTTTATCTATTTCCCTCACTAACTCATCTGGGGTTAAATGCCCTTTCGCATCTTTCCAGTAAGTTTTTCCTTCAATGACTGTTTTGCTCATAATGACTCCTTGTTTTCATTTAAAATTGCTACAACTTTTATTGATCTTTTTTTCACTAAAACTTCAAAATGACTAATCCCATGTACCAACACATCAATAAGTTGATTAGGGTTGTTGCGGTTTTCTTCTCCCCATAAAACACAATATTTAATAAATAAAGGGTCTTTTCGGGTAATCAGATATATTTTTCCTATTTCCAGCACGTTTTATTCTCCTATGTCGTTATAAAAATCCGTATTCGGGTAATGCTTAATCAGCCAATCTTGAATATATTGCTCTTCCTCTGGGGTTAATTTCGGCTGAAATTCGCCATATTGATGCCGCCATTCTTGAGCCGCTCGTTCTTGCCAACAAACGATATCGCATAAATCTTCCTCCGCTTGCTGACAGGCTGATAACAAGAGCGGTATGATTAAGGTTACATATTTTTTCATTGCGCTATTTCCTCTTTCCCCAGTTTGATTACAATTAGGCGTTTGTTATTTTTATCTTGCTGGATAAACTTCGGCGTTGCCTTGGTTCTAATACTTTTTTCACTAATATTGAGTTTCTTGGCTAGCTCTTCCGCTGTGCCGTCGCCTAGGTTCAGCTCGCCACGATAAATTGCGTAAATTTGTTTTTGCCGAGCTTTCATTTCTTCCTCCTTAGTGGATTAACATTTTTGCATAGGCATCAATCAACTCATCATCAATGTCCCGATGGTTAATTTCTGCAATACGGATAACCCCTCGCATTAATTTGTTTAAGCGACGAGCATTACCTTTGCTTGCTTGGATCAGTTTTTGATTAAAAGCTGATGTTCCCAATCCATTTTCAGCCAATAAACAAACATCTTCATCAGGTAGGCTATTGCCCAAATCGCAAGCCAACGCCACTCGGCTATAAAGTTGAGCCAATTCGCCATATTTCCCTTTTAAATTCACAATTAATCTCGGCATACCTGCTAGCACCAGCCCACAGCCTGTTAGGTCGTGAATACGACGTAAATACTCAAGGCTTTTGGTGCTTAACAATTCAGCTTCATCAACAATAATTAATCGGCTAAATCCTTTGTTATTGCCAAGTTTGTCGGTAATACGAGAAAATAGATCGTGATTTGCCCCTGTATCATTCACATTCAGTTGTTGGCAGAGGGTTTTCAATAACACTTTTGGCGAGCAACTTGGTTCTACTTCAATTAAAATCACTTCTGGATTTTCGTTTTTGTATTGTTTTAAGGCTTGGGTTTTGCCTAAACCTGCCTCGCCTGTAATCACATTGATTTCGCCCTCAACGTGGGCAATATGCAACACATCAAGGCATTGTTTAGCCACAAAGGTCGGTACAAATTTGTTATCAAATTTTCTATCAATCACTTTGTCTTTCTGACGGCTGATAAGTCGCTCAACAGCCTGATCAATTTCATCAACTCGCCCTTTATATTCGCCTTTTAAATATTGGCTGATGACTGCGTTGGATTTGCCTAAGGCTTTGGCGACTTGTGTTTGTGTCATACCTGTTTGTTGCATATAGTGGATTAATTGTTCTTTCATGGTTTATTTCCCCTTGTGCTGTAATTCTGATGGTAAAATCGCAATTTTGCTTTTCTGTGGTATCACTTGTTTGGTTGCCAACTGGTGTAATAAATTACTGTTAGGGTTAATCTGAATAACAGGATTAAGCTCATCATTAATGGCTTGTAACTGTTCTTGTTTAATTTTGGCTCGCCGTTGCTGACGTTCTTGGCGAGTTTTCTCAACAAAGGACAATGGAAAGGCTTCACGTTTATTCCCATTCCACTGAGCTTCGCATAGATAGCTCCCCTCTAAAGTGCGGATAATTACCGTCTCGGCTTGATGAATATCAAAGGATACCGCCACTTTCTCACCGTCCACATCAAGCAATTTTTGACTAAAGTAATCATTATTAAATAACGACACCCAGCCTCGTTGTGCGACCCGTAATACTTGCGGTCTAAACATATCTCGAGCCTCAATCGGTGTGATATACACAATGTCATCGTCATTTAATAAGGCTTTACGCTTCATTGCTGGCGTTGTCCCAATTTCACGATGAATATGCTCATTGTTGTACCAATTCACACCTGCCTCCACCGCATCAATAAACTGTTTCCACGTTGGCAATTTACCGATTGCCCAACGTTGTTTGTCGGTTAATTCGCTATTGCCTTTGCGTAAGGCTTTGTCAAGGCTTAACACCGCTGTATGGGTTTTTCTGACCGTTTCACGATCAGCCCCTGTGCCATGATAAGTTTCAAATTGACGAGCGATTCTTAAAGCTAAGGTTTGGTTGACCCGTTCAATAATGCCTCGCCCTTGCGGATTGCCGGGAATACCTGTTTGATGGTTAATGCCCAGTCTTGGTAAAATCCCTGTAATATCAGCGTCTAATGTCCAGTTCTTTTCACCGCCACCGTTGTCAGAATAATAAATGGCAGGAATACCATGATTTTCTACCCCATTACGAATAGCATCGGCGACCGCAATACAGTTTTCAGAAAGGGAAACTGACCACCCCACAATAAATCGGCTGGCAGCGTCCATCACTAAGGTTAATTCAGGGATAAAAGGGCGACCATGATCAGGGTGTTGCACTTTCATTTTCATAGAATGTCCATCGCCTACCCAAACATCATTGGCTCGCAACACCGACCAATCACGTTTAACATAAGTATTCAACGCTCGTAATTCCGCCCCTGTTTTACGTCCAATTTCTTTGATATGGGTTGGCAATTTATCCATTGCACGCCGCACCACACCTAAACTTGGGCAACGCTTTAACATTAATGGCTGATCAACATAGGCTTGTTGCCATGTATGGCAAAATTGCTGATAGGCTTCGGCAATAGAAACCCCTTTTGTGGTGCGATAACAAGCTAAGAAATCAGATAACCAAGCAATATCTTCCGCTTTTTTCGCCATACGTTTAGCTGGTGCTAAGGCTTTTAATCGCTCTGCGGGACTATTGCATTTTTTATAATCTAAAACCCATTGATTTAATGTTCTTTCTGACAGTACACGCCCACAACCTTTACCATTTTTAGCATTAGCAATATGGACTAATTGCATCACTTCATTAGGCAACTCGCCCTTTTTAGCGTTATCACACAACATTCTTATCGCTTTATAACGCGGCAAGGCTTGCTCTAACTGTTGAACATAAGCCACTAAAGCCATTCTTGCATCAGCGATTTGGCGTTGATTGGTGGTGAGTTCGTCTAGGTTTATTTGTTTAATAATTTGTTGTGAATTTGGCTTACTTTGCACGACCGATTTAGAAACTTTATCTAAAATTTCTTTCTGCAATTCAGTTGGTAGAGAAGACAGAGCATATTCAACACCACCACCTTTGCCTTTTCTTTTTTGAGTTTTCCAAAGTTGTTTTTTTGCTTGATAAATAATTCCTTGCACTGATTTAGGGAGATCAGATAAACTAAACTCTAATAATTCTTTTGCTGAATAATGTGTTTTCAAACTTTTCTGACTCATAAAAACCTCTTTATGAATTACTTATCAGCAAATTTTTTATTATTACGGTGAGCAAATCGTTCTGCCCAGATTTCTTCTGGTGGAATACCGATAGCTTCTGCTATTATTTTTTCACCCTTTAACCAAGGTCTGTCTAACGCATTTTTTAATGTGCTAGCTTGACTGTAACCGTGCTTTAACGAGAGCTGGCGTAAACTCCAGCCCTTTTTATGTAATGCAGCGATGATGTCGGCTCGATGCCAATCTTCAGCTGTTTTTTTAGTTTGTGTTAATGTACTCATTAGATAACCTCATTGACTTAACACAAGAGATAATAAACCTAAAAATGAATCGTGTAAAGTTTAAAAATGAATTTTTAAAGTTATTTTTTAATGTTTTTATAGATAAGACACATAAATCATTGATTTTAAAACTTAATTTTAAACTTTAAAAAATTAGTATTTAACATTGGATTTTTTAAAGTTATGGCTTCAAAGTTTAAAAATAGCTCTTTAATAGGCAACAGGATAAGAGAACATAGAGAAAAATTAAATTTAACTCGCCCGGAGTTAGCAAAAGCAGTTGATGTATCACTATCAGCATTACAAGGTTGGGAAATGAATGAAAGAGAGCCGCAAGCCTCAATGATTATAAAAATAGCAGAAACGCTAAATGTTTCTCCAAATTATTTATTGACTGGTGAAATTGAAAAACAAAGCCATTCATCTACTAATATAAATTCCCTTACCGTAGATGAAGCCTTTATCGCATTGAAAAATGCTGTTTCAGAGGTCATGCAAAAATCAGTTCAAAATGACATAGAGCTAAGTAGTGAAGAGAAACAGATTATTCTTAATTTTAGGCGTTGTAATCAAGAACAGAAACAAGCCATCAATATGATGATAAATACTATGGTATCAACATCATTAGCAAATATTAAGCCTAGTAATGAAGATGATAGAACCCGAAAAGAAGATATACTTCGCCACGCTAACGGTTAGTAATGATGAATACTGGTAATTTGGACGTTAAAACATTGTTCCTATTTTAGTTCCTTTGCTTTTTCAAAGTATAGTAACGGTAGCATTGATAAATCAAATAAAAGGAACAAAAGGAACAGAGAATATATTTAGATCCTTTTCAATATTAGGAAAAAGGAACAGTTTAAAATAAGTTGAAAACGAGTATTTTTCCATAAACCCGTTAAATTTCAATAAATTACATATAACTTGGACGTTTTTATATAGGTTTACTGAAACGTCCAAGTTACCAAGTTCAACTTGGACATTAATTTTTATATTTTAAAAGAGAAAACTGCCAGATATACCGCAAATCTAAGGACTTTTAAAAACAGTTTAAAAGCCGATCATTTTATGCAAATAAAAATGCAATTTCTGCTCATTTTTGCTCATTTCTGAACATTTTATTTTTTGCATAAAACAAAATAGCAAATTGGCGTGAAGCCCCATTTTATAAGGTTTCACGCCAATTTTTTTCAACCAAATTATTATTTTTCTTTATGCAAATATTATCAGTACCCCACAGCTCCTTTACTGGATAATAACTGAGCAAGATTATCATTTCCTACTTGTCCTGAACCATGTAAAAAAATAGTTAAAGGGAATTTAGTTTGTTGATGTGGTGGCGTATATAAACGATAAAGAAGTTGGTTGTCTGGGGTATTGAGATAAATACGGTGGGAAGTAAATTGATCAATAAAAGGGGTAATGATATTTTTTCTTTCAGCTGATTGTTTGATTTGTGTAGGAAAAATGGTTTTACCATTGAGTAAAGGTAAATTGCCTGTTTGGTAAATGTGATAGATTAAGCGTTGTTGGTAATATTCTGGTATACGGCTAATTTGTGTTTTTTGGCTGTAAATAATTTGTCCTCCAGCATTTTTTTCTCGTACAGTGAGCGGGGTTTCATTTGCCTTATTTAGCTGATAAACATCGGCATTAGGATCATCTTGAGCCAATTCAATAATCACAAAACGTCCTTGTTGTGGTTTTTCACTTCTTTCAGGACGATGATTGCTATAAGCCTTGAGTAATGTTCGTTCTTGTAATTCTTGTTGATCTAAGCTGGTTTTCACTTGATAAATGGTTTTGAGGTTATTACCTGCTAATAAGTCATCTTCGTACTCTAAAGCAACTGCGGTAATTTTTTGCCCTTTGGCGGTAATTTCACTTAATAAACTCACATTGATGATAGGGGGATTTTCAGTATTTCTTAATGATTGAGCGAATGTTGTGGCATTGAAGAAAAATAAAAGTAATAGAACGTATTTTTTCATTTCATTCTCTCCTCTGAGGCAATAAAAAAGTTAGGGATTTTCCCTAACTTTTTAGATGATATTAGACAAAGATAAACCAAATTAAGCTGACAAATAAGAAAGCAATTGTGCCAAAGATTGTGGATAAAATTGTCCATGTTCTTAAGCCTTCGGTAATGGAAATACCAAAGAATTTTGTCCATACCCAAAATAAGGAGTCATTAACATGTGATAAGGTCATTGAGCCAGCTCCAATCGCCAAGGTAAGGAGTGAGATTTGTAATCCTGTATATTGTTCTGCAATAGCTGCTGGTGCAAGAATGGTGGCGGTAGTAATAGTGGCAACCGTCGCTGAACCTTGGGCAGCACGCAGTAAAGCTGATAATATGAATGCAAGAAGTAATAGAGGTAAACCTGTGCTTGCCAATACATCAGCAAGTGCTTTACCAACCCCACTGGCATCTAATACTTTACCAAACATTCCCCCTGCACCAGTGATAAGAATAATCCCTGCGATTGGTGCAAGAGCTGAGTTGAGTATTTCTTCTAAACGATCTGTATTCCAACCTCGGCGAATACCTAGAACATAAGATGATAAAAATACCGCCATTAATAACGCAAAGGGAGAGCTTCCCACCATACTAAAGATTTCTCTGATGAGATTATCTTTTGGTAATGTGGTTGCGGTTACCGTACCTAACATAATCAACAACAGTGGGAATACAATCATCGCTAATACTGTCCCGAAAGCTGGTAAGCCTTGCTCTTGTTGTGCGATCTTTTTTTGTTGTTGAATAAGATCGCTTGAAGTTGGTACAGCGACAAAATTACGTTTGGTAAAAAAGGGAATGCAAAGATGCCCTAATAAATAAGTCGGTAAAGCGGCAATCAATCCGATACCCAACACTAAACCAATGTCTGCTTGTAAACTTTGTGCCCCTGCAACGATCCCCGGATGAGGTGGGAGTAAAACGTGGACGAGTAGCATTGATAAACCAATAGGTAAGGAATATACCAACATATTGCCCCCTATACGTCTCGCCACGCTAAAGATAATTGGAATTAATACGATAAAACCAACATCAACGAAAACGGGGATACCGAAGATAAACCCTGTCATACCAAGGGCAAATGGTGCATGTTTTTCGCCAAATTTATTGAGTAACCAATTAGCAAGCACATCAGCACCATTAGATTTTTCAATAATTTTACCGAGCATTGCTCCTAATCCCACAATAAGGGCTACACCGCCTAATGTACCACCCATTCCGCTAATTAAAGTAGGAACGACTTTGTTCATTGGAATGCCTGCACTTAATGCGACAGCGATACTGACTAACCCTAATGCAAGAAAAGGGTGTACTTTTCCTTTTATCATAATGATTAACAAGGCAATGACACTGGCAAGTCCGATAAGGATTAACATTTCATTTGACATAAAAAGTCCTCCTCATTGCTCGTTAAAACGAGCAATGAAATATGGTAGTTAATGGATAATTAAATAATGGTTAAACTTAGATTAGAGGGTTATTTATACCGACTAAACCACGCTAACCCCTGTTCGGTTTCGCCACGAGGTTTATATTCACAACCGATATATCCCTCATAGCCCATTGCGTCTAACTTATCAAATAGGTATTGATAGTTAATTTCGCCTTCATCAGGTTCGTGGCGATCAGGTACAGAGGCAATTTGAATGTGGGCGATATGTTTAGCCAATTTGTCAGTAAGACGAGAGAGGTTACCGTCCACATTTTGGGCGTGGAAGTAATCAAGTTGTATAAATACATTATCTCGTGCAACTTGTTCAACAATCGCTAAGGTATCAAATTGACTTTTTAATAAATAATTGGGTTTAACTTCTGGGCTTAATGCTTCAAGCAGTACATTAATACCATAGGGTTTAAACTTATCTGCGGCATAACGTACATTTTTAATAAAGGTTTGTTGATACTGCTGACGATCAGCTCCGTCAGGAACAACCGCCGCCATAATATGAACATTAGGGCAACCTAAGGCTATGGCATATTCTAAAGCAAGATCAATTTCACGTTGGCTATCGCTTTCTCGCCCGGGGATTGCAGCAATGCCCCATTCGCCAGCTTCAATATTGCCTGCTGGGGTGTTAAATAGCACTTGTTTTAGCCCATATTGATCGAGTTTGGCTTTCAGTTCGTGAGCAGGATAATCATAAGGCCAAAGGTATTCTACATAGTTAAATCCAGCTTTGGCAGCGGCAGCGAAACGCTCTAAAAACGGCACTTCATTAAACATCATCGTTAAATTGGCGGCAAATTTTGGCATATTATTTTCCTCTGTTTTTTAGAAAATTCACTTCATCATCACTTAGATAGCGGATAGCTTGCCCTTGTAAGATAAAATAGAGCTTGGCAGTTTCTTCCAATTCTTCACAATTATCTACGGCATCAATCAAATCTGAACCTGTTACCACTACCCCATGATTAGCTAATAAAAAGGCTTTGGCGGTATTGGCACGCTCGCCTAATTCTCTTGCAATATTGATATCGCCCGGTGGGTAATAAGGGATTATCGGTAATTGCCCTACTCGCATAACATAATACGGCGTGAAGGCTTGCATTGCATTATCAGGATTAAGCCCCTGTAAACAAGATAACGCCGTTAAATAGGTTGAGTGTAAATGCACAATGGCTTGGCAAGTCGGATTGGTTTGGTACATAGCTAAATGAAAAACCGATTCTTTAGAGGGTTTATCCCCCTCTAATAAATTGCCTTGCATATCCAATACAGAAAGGCGATCAGCTTGCAAACGCCCTAATGAAGATCCTGTTGGGGTAACTAAAATACGCTGTGCATCAAGTCGTACAGAGAGATTACCCGCACCACCTACACTATAACCACGTTCAAATAAAGAACGTGCTAATTCAACCATTTGTTGTTTTTGTTGTTGTTCTTTCATACTGCCATACCCTGTGCAAAACGGAAAAAATCTTTGCAACCAAAATTACCTGATTTCAAGGCAAGAAAAATCGGCTGTTCAATGGCTTTTAGCCAAGGCACACCCGGTGCAATTTGTTTTCCAATGTGGAAGCCTTGAAAACCTAATTGCTGTACCACAATACTTGAGGTTTCACCGCCTGCGGTAATAAAATGCGTTACGCCATAATCTTTTAATTTTTGTGCTAACTTAGCAAAGGCTTGCTCAATGGCGTGGCTAGCTTTTTCTGCACCAAATTGCTGTTGGATTTGTGCTAATTTTTCGGCAGGAACGGTAGCATAAACCATTGGAGCAAACTCATCGTCTAAATGCTTGACAACCCATTGATAAAGTTCCTCAACATAATTAGGGTTGTTAAGCGTTTGTGCCACATCTAGCCAATAACTGGCGGCATATTGTTGATAATATTCCACTTGCTGATTGGTCATTAAAGAACAAGAACCAGATAGTATTACCGTTTTTCCTCTTGTAGAAGTTGGTGCAAAGGCATTTTTTCCTGTTTGCCCACCACTTAAACGAGCTGCCATATAAGCCCCTAAGCCAGAGCCGCCCGTAACGAGCTTTAAATCCGTAATGGCTTCTGCTAAGGTAGCTAATTGGCTATTATCCACCGCATCAACCACTGCATAACGGTAGCCTTGCTGTTGTAGCTCGGTTAAACGTGCTTTAACCTGATTTGCCCCCTGACTCACATCAGCATAAGCGACTAAACCTGTTTTACCCTGTGCTTGAGCGTCCATTAAACGTATTAAATTGGCATCTTTCATTGGGGTAATAGGGTGATTACGCATACCAGATTCATTTAATAATTGTTCTCCAACAAACAAATAACCATTGAAAATCGTACGTCCATTAACGGGTAAGGCTGGGCTAATTACTGTAAAGGTTTCGCCTAGAGCCTCCAGCAAAGCATCGGTAACTGGGCCTATGTTTCCTTTGGCAGTGCTATCAAAGGTTGAGCAATATTTAAAATAAAACTGCTCACAGCCTTGTGTTTTTAGCCAATCTAATGCCTGTAAAGACTGTTGTACCGCTTGTTGTACAGGATTAGAACGAGATTTCAGGCTAATTACAATGGCATCAACTTGTTCGTTCAATGGTTGTGTTGGCACACCGTTCATTTGTACCGTTTTTAATCCATTTTCTGTTAAAAAACTGGCAATATCACTTGCACCAGTAAAATCATCAGCAATAACTCCTAGCATTTTATTTTTCTCCTTGTTTAGAGGGTAAATTCACACCGCTAAAAATTTTGATAACCGCACTGTCATCTTGCTTACCATAGCCTGCGTTACTGGCTTGGGTAAACATAGCATAAGCGGTGCTGGCTAAATGTAACGGAAAGTGCAAGGCCTTCGCTGTGTCATTCACTAATCCCAAATCTTTGACAAAAATATCAACCATAGACAATGGGGTATAATCGCCTTCCACCACGTGTTTCATACGGTTTTCAAACATCCACGAATTACCTGCGGCATGAGTAACCACGTCATACATTAAATCCAAAGGAATACCTGCTTTGGCAGCTAATGCCATTGCTTCTGCTCCTGCGGCAATATGTACACCTGCTAATAACTGATGAATAATTTTGACGGTTGCTCCTAAACCAATATCTTGACCAATGTTATAGACTTTACCTGCTACCGCTGATAATACAGGTTGTAATTTATCGAATGCTTGCTCTGAACCTGATGCCATAACGGTCATTTCGCCATTAGCTGCTTTTGCTGCACCACCAGAAACTGGAGCATCAAGCATAATTAAACCAAATTCTGTTAATTTTTGTGAAATTTGTTGTGCATCTTGTGCGGAAATGGTGGACGATACCATTACCGCCGTTCCTGCTTTTAACTGAGAAGCCAACCCATTTTCGCCAAATAATACGGCTTTCACTTGTTGAGCATTAACGACTAATAATAAAACAGCATCTAAAATTTGTGCAAAATCCACCGCACTTGTGGCTACCGCCTTCGCACCAGCTTGTTTTAATTCTTCTAATGCTTGTGGATTAAGATCGATACCATAAGTGTCCAAGCCTGCTCGAATACAAGATTTAGCAGCCCCCATTCCCATAGCTCCTAAACCGACAATAGCAACTGAATAAGATGAATGTGTGGTCATAATAATTTCCTCTTTTGATGAATTAAGCTATTTTGTACTTTAACGTTTTTTTCTGAAAAAGTCTGCGATCAAGATCACAAATATTAACATTAAGTTAAAATTTGTTAATTTATAAAAATAAGAAACTTATTGTTTAATGTAGGCGAATATTAAGAAAAGGAGTATAATTTCAGCAACTTATGGAGTCAGAGGGGAAGTTATGATCCCAGTAGAACGGCAAAAGAAGATCCTTAATCTTATTCATCAGCAGCAAATACTTGGTATTAATGATTTAGTAGAGCTATTTCAAGTCTCCCATATGACAATACGGCGAGATATCAAAAAGCTGGAAGATGAAGGGAAAATTATTAGCGTTTCAGGCGGTATTCAATTACACGAACGTTTAGCCAGTGAGCCTGCTCGTATTGATAAATCTTTATTATTTTATCCACAAAAACAACGTATTGGGACACAAGCCGCAGAATTAATTAAAGCAAATAGCACGATTTATTTAGATGCGGGAACCACAACCTTGGAAATTGCTAAACGTATTTGTCAGCGTGAAGATTTGTTAGTGATTACTAATGATTTTGTGATCACTGAATTTCTTTCGGAACAAGGTAAGTGCCAATTAATCCACACAGGTGGATTTGTCAATAAACCAAATCATTCTTCGGTGGGGGAACTAGCCGCTCAGTTTCTACGTAATATTTCTATTGATATGGCATTTATTTCTACCTCTTCTTGGAATATAAAAGGGCTTACTACGCCAGATGAAAATAAAATTCCAGTGAAAAAAGCGATTGTACAATCTTCACATCAAAAGGTATTAGTGAGTGATGCATCTAAATATGGCAAAGTGGCGACTTTCTTTTTATTTCCTTTAACAACGTTTGACAAGATTATTTGTGATAAAGATTTAATTGAAAATGCACAAAATGCAATTCAAGAGATGAATATCAAGTTAATGTTAGTTTAGGTTTAAAATAGGTAAAAATGAAGCATAAACGCCCTACTTTACAAGATATAGCTAATCATCTTGGTATTACCAAGATGACAGTAAGTCGTTATTTACGTGATCCTAATAAAGTTTCTCAAACCACTAGAGAAAAAATTGCAGCAGCGATAGAAGCCTTTGGCTATATTCCTAATCGAGCCCCTGATATTTTATCTAATGCGAAAAGTAAAGCTATAGGGGTCTTAGTTCCCTCTTTAACCAATCAAGTTTTTGCTGACGTGATTAAAGGCATAGAACAAGTTACAGATCAAGCAGGTTACCAAACAATGCTTGCTCACTATGGTTACAGTGTGGAAAAAGAAGAACAGCGGATCGAATCCCTATTGTCTTATCATGTTGATGGACTAATTTTATCGGAAAATCATCATTCTGCGCGTACATTAAAAATGTTGCAAGTAGCAAATATTCCCGTTATTGAAATTATGGATAGTAGCGAAATGGGATTACAACAATCTATTGGTTTTGATAATGTTGGTGCGGCACAAACAATGACCGAAACGATGATTCAACGAGGTTATCGGCAAATTGTTTACCTTACTGCTCGTATGGATAAACGGACTCAACTAAAAATGCAAGGATATGAATATGCTATGCGTAAACATCAATTATCTCCACATAGCTTAATTACTTCTGAACCTTCCTCTTTTACCTTAGGGGCAAAGCAATTACGTTTAGCCCTTGAACAATATCCAGAAACCAATGGGATTTTTTGTACCAATGATGATTTAGCCATTGGAGCATTATTTGAATGCCAACGTTTAGGTATTAAAGTACCACAGCAAATGGCAATCGCTGGGTTTCATGGGCATGATGTGGCGTTATCCATTACCCCACAACTCGCCACTGTCATTACTCCTCGTTTAGCCATTGGCACAAGAGCGGCACAAGAATTATTAGATCGTATTCACCAGCTTCCACAACAAAGTTTAATCGTAGATTTAGGTTATCAAATTCATCTTGGCGAAACATTATAATCATTTCAATTTAAAATATGATAAGAGGGTACGGCAAGGCGTATCAACGCTATATTATTTTAAAGTGGAACGACTATAAATGCTATAACAACGGACGAATTGCTTGGATACATCGTTCTACAACTTCATCAAAAGAAGTATTAATATCAATATGAATAACATCTGTTTCATCGGCTTGAGGAACTTCCAAGGTATCAAATTGGCTTTTTAACATCTCTATTTTCATAAAATGTCCCTGCCGTTTTTTCATACGTTCTAATACTAAATGAAAATCCCCTTGTAAAAAAATAAAGGTAATATTGCTATTGCCAGCACGAATTTGATCACGATATTGGCGTTTTAAGGCGGAACAAATGATAATACCTTGTTCGCTTTTTTGCTCAAGACTAAAGGCCGCATCACGAATACGTTCTAACCAAGGAGCACGATCATCATCATTAAGAGGTTGCCCTTTTCCCATTTTCAAAATATTGGCACGAGGGTGTAAATCATCGCCATCAATCAGTTTTAAGCCAAGCCGATGGGCAACTTCCGTACCAATAGAGGTTTTTCCTGTACTTGATACGCCCATTAAAATAAAACTTCTTCCTTTGCTACATGACATAATACTTACCTCTAAACAACGTTACCAGTAACAAAAATTTTTGATTATCATCGCAAAAAATAATGAAAATAGCCACCGCACTTTTTTGTTTAATGTTGAAATTGTGAAGTAGATCGCAATTTTACGCATTAGTCTGCAAAGACAATTTACAAAAAGCGAAAAAATAAGTATGTTACCAGTAACTATTTTGGTTAGGGTTTATGGTTGTTTCAATTTAAAAGAAAACAAAGCAGTACGGCGAGGTATGCCAACGCTGTATTCTTTTAAAGTGGGGCAACTATATCCGATAAATTTTAATTAAGGAAATGCTTATGTTAATTGGAATTATGATCGTTGCCATTTTGCTTTTGTTGCTCTTGATTATGAAATTTAAGGTGCATGCTTTTGTTGCCTTAATTATTGTGAGTTTATTTACCGCACTTGCGGCAGGTATTCCGGTCAACAAAATTTTACCTACATTATTAAATGGTTTTGGTGGCACATTAGCCTCAGTGGCATTATTAGTTGGGCTAGGGGCAATGATTGGCAGATTGCTGGAAATTACCAGTGGAGCAAAAGTGCTTGCGGATACCTTAATTAATCAATTTGGCGAGAAAAAAGCCCCTTTTGCTTTGGGCGTTGCCTCATTATTATTCGGCTTTCCTATCTTCTTTGATGCGGGGTTAGTGGTAATGTTACCCATTATTTTTAGTGTGGCGAAACAATTTGGCGGTTCAGTATTACGTTATGCTTTCCCTGCTGCAGGAGCATTTGCCGTTATGCACGCTTTTGCCCCACCGCATCCGGGACCAGTAGCTTCAGGCGAGTTATTGGGCGTGAATATGGGGTTATTAACTATTGTAGGGATCATTTGTGCGATTCCTACTTGGTATTTTGCTGCATATTTATTTAGCACCTATTTAGGGCGTAAAATTCACGTTGATTTGCCTAAAGCCTTTCTTAATGCCACCGCCATTAATGAAACGGCGGTAATTAATCCGCCGAGTTTCGCTAGGGTATTGTTCTTATTATTACTTCCATTAGTGTTAATTTTATTAGATACAGGGCTTAATACCTTGTCAGTGGCACAAGTGATTGACGGTTCACAGCTTTGGGTAGAATGTTTACGTTTATTAGGCAAAACGCCAATCGCCCTATTAATTACCCTTATTGTTGCCATTTTGTTATTAAAAGAACAACGCAGTTATGAACAAATTGAGAAAATTTGTGATAACGCATTAGGACCAATTTGTTCCATTGTCTTGGTTACAGGGGCGGGCGGTATGTTTGGTGGTGTTTTGCGAGCCAGTGGTATCGGTGAGGTATTAGCCCAAATGTTTGCGGATACTGGTATGCCAGTGATTGTTGCCGCCTTTATTATTTCATTAACTTTAAGAGTGGCACAAGGATCGGCAACCGTTGCATTAACAACCACAGCGGCACTTATTGCCCCAACAGTAGCGGCCACCTCAGGATTAAGTCAGTTTGATTTATGTTTTATCGTTATTGCCATTGCTTCAGGCTCAACCGCGTTATCACACGTTAATGACTCTGGCTTTTGGTTGGTAAGCCGTTTTCTGGAAATGGATACCAAAACCACCTTAAAAACTTGGACCGTATTAGAAACCATGATTGGATTAGTCGGGTTTACGATTGCTTTGTTGGGCAGTATTTTATTATAGTTTTCACTATATAGTTATTTCAACTTAAAATAAAACAAGGCTACACGCCGAAGACAGTACCAGTAGTACGCCAAGGCGTGTCAACGCTATATGATTTTAAAGTTGAACAATGATAAATAGCGATAATTGTTTTTGCATTAAAGTGCGGTCTCTTTTGAAATAATTTTATTTAATTTTTTGTTAAACGTTGCAATAAACGATCCATTGCTCGATAAGCAAGAGCTTCGGCTAAATGAGGACGCTGAATTTGCGGTTCTTGGTTTAAATCAGCAATGGTGCGTGCCACTTTCAATAGGCGATGATAGGCTCTAACGGATAACCCTAATTGAGTTAGGGCATTTTCCAGAAATTGCGCATCATTTGTGGCTAAATGACAATCTTGCTCAATTTCTTTATTGTTAAGGTAAGCATTAGCTTTACCACGGCGAGCCAGTTGTAATTCACGAGTTTGTAAAACTTTGTTACGCACTTGTTCGCTACTTTCCCCTCGCTGTTGATGATGCTGTAATGCCCCTTGTGGCAATAAAGGCACTTCTATGGATAAATCAAAACGATCTAAAAAAGGCCCTGATAACCGATTGAGGTAACGCATAATTTGTTGAGGCGAAGTGCGGTTATGTTGCCCTTGATAATGCCCCGTTGGGCTAGGGTTCATGGCTGCAATTAATTGAAAACGTGCAGGAAAACGGATTTTGGCATTGGCTCGAGAAATAATAATTTCCCCAGCTTCAAGGGGTTGACGTAACGCATCTAATACCTTGCGTTCAAATTCAGGCAATTCATCTAAAAATAACACGCCATTATGGGCTAAACTGATTTCGCCCGGGCGAGGTATTGTGCCACCACCCACTAATGCCGCCATTGAGGCACTATGATGCGGGGCTCTAAATGGGCGTTGTTTCCAGTTGGTTAGATTAAGTTCATTTTGTACTAAACTGCTAATAGCGGCGGTTTCTATGGCTTCTTGCTCGGTCATATTTGGCAATAAGCTGGTTAAACGGCTAGCAAGCATGGTTTTGCCTGTACCGGGTGGGCCAATGAATAGGAGGTTATGCTGCCCTGCTGCCGCAATGGTTAAAGCACGTTTGGCGTGTTGTTGCCCAATAATATCGGTAAGATCAATACTATCAGTGGGAGTTGGCTCAGGGTGTGTCGTTGCAATTTGATTGGCTGAGGGAAGTTCAATTTGTTTATTTAAAAATTGCACCACTTGCAATAAAGATTTAGCTACATAACTAAGATGATCGCCGACTAATGCGGCTTGATTGGTATTTTGTGGGGCTATAATCAGTTGTCTATGTTGTTTTTTAGCAGCGAGAATAGCAGGAATAATGCCTTGCACACCACGTAATTGCCCGGTTAATGCCAACTCGCCAAGAAATTCAAATTGACGTAACTTATCGCCGTCAATTTGCCCTGAGGCGACTAAGATACCAATGGCAATGGGTAAATCAAATCTTGCCCCCTCTTTAGGTAAATCCGCTGGCGCAAGATTGACGGTAATTTTTTTCGGTGGATAACGAAATTGTGCATTAAGCAAGGCACTACGCACCCGATCACGAGCTTCTTTTACTGTAGTTTCGGGCAAGCCCACTAAGGTAAACCCCGGGCTACCGTTACTAATATGCACTTCAATGGTTACTAAAGGGGCTTGTACGCCCATAGAGGCTCGGCTATAAACAATGGCTAAGGTCATAATATTCCTAATGCAAGGTAATGATGAGCCAATAGGGTAGAAAAAAGTGCGGTCAAAATAAATTTAATTTTTATTTTAACCGCACTTTTTGGAATAAGGATCGCAAAAATAAAATTTATTAAAGAAAATTTGGGCTAAACCATTGGTCAAGTTTGGCAGATAACTTATCAATACCAATTTTATTTAACGCCGAAAAAGCCTCTACTTGGATATTGCCTTGAAAAGGTAAAATCGCCTCACGCACCATTTTGACCTGCTTACTTCTCGCACTTTGACTGAGTTTATCCGCTTTGGTAAGCAATAATAAAATGGGTAATTGAGCAGATACAGCCCATTCAATCATTTGTTGATCTAAATCTTTAAGTGGGTGGCGAATATCCATTAAAATCACAACGCCTGCCAAACATTGCCGTTTCTGCAAATATTCAGCCAAGGCTTTTTGCCATTGTAATTTCATTTTTTCAGGCACAGCGGCATAACCATAACCGGGCAGATCCACCAATTTACATTGGGGTTCTACTTCAAATAAATTAATAAGCTGAGTACGTCCCGGTGTTTTTGAAGTACGAGCCAGATTTTTTTGATTGGTCAACGCATTTAATGCCGTTGATTTTCCTGCATTAGAACGCCCGGCAAAAGCGATTTCAATGCCTTGATCTTCGGGTAGATGACGAATATCAGGTGCACTAGTAAGAAAATGGGTTTTATGATAATTTAATTTGAGTTCAGACATAATAATTTCCTAAGATTTTAAACGAATAGATAGCCCCTGTTCACCATATTGGTTGGCTTTATCTATCCCTTTGAATACGCCCCAATCTAACAATAACAAGGTAGTAATAAAAATCGGCATAAAACGCCCTAATGCCCAAGCCATTAAGCCGCTATCAGGGGCAGAAAAATAACATAAAACAGGCAAAAATAGCATCATCAACGCCCAAGCTGAACGCCCTCGATCGTGCAAACGTTTAGCACAAACCGCTAAGATAATCCAGCTCACTAAGATTAAACCAAGCAAAGGAATAAATGCCGTATGAGATTGCTGGAATAATTGTTGCATAGGGAATAAGGTGGCTAAAGCAAATAATAAGACCAAAGCTACGGCAATACCCTGCCAAAACCCTTGACGATTTAACCGCCCTTTAAATAAAAATAATGCTTGATACCAATTCATCGTTTTTCCTTGTTAATTTGCTGCATAATATAGCAAAATCTTCGGCTAATAACTAATTTTGTGCACGTAAAAAAGGCAAAAGTAGTAAACCAATAGCGGCGGCAGAACAGGTTATAACCATAAAAAAGCCTGTCCAATGAAAATGTAGCATAATGATAGCTAAGGGATAGCCTGCTAAAGCCGCACCAAGATAAGCAAACAGTCCTACAAATCCTGTAGCTGTTCCCGGTGTTTGTTTATGTGAACATTCAGCGGCAGCCATACCTATTAACATTTGTGGACCAAAGACAAAAAAGCCAACACAAAAGAACAAAACCGCAAGTAGTAAACTATTTTGTTCAGGCATTAGCCATAATGCAGTGATAGAAAAAAATATACCAATGGCAAAAATTAATGCCATTGGCCCACGATTGCTTGCAAATAACTTATCAGATCCCCAACCAGCAACTAATGAGCCAATAAAGCCACCTAGCTCAAATAAGGAAAGCGCAGTATTGGCTTGTACAAGGTTATAATCATATTTTTCTGTTAAATAGAGATTTCCCCAATCATTAATCCCTGTGCGAACAATATAAACCAAAGCGTAACTACAAGCTAATAGCCAAATATATTTATTTAAAAAAACATATTGATGTAAAATTTGAGACCAAGACAAGTCTTTTCCTTCATTTTCTTGTGCAAGTTCAAGTTTATCCTGACGCCATTGTCCGATACTTGGTAAGCCCATTGAACTTGGCGTGCTGCGTAATCGCCATAATAAGAATAAGCTAATGAGAATAGCTATTCCACCAGCAACGGTTATTCCATAACGCCAGCTATAATGCAAGGTCAAATAACCGATAATTAAGGGAATAAGGGCGCCACCAATATTATGAGCTGTATTCCATATAGCCCACCAATGTCCACGTTCAGAGCGAGAATACCAACTAGTAAGTAATTTGGAACAAGCAGGCCACCCCCAACCTTGAAACCAAGCATTAATGACCCATAAACTGGTTAGAACAATCATTGAGCTTGATAAACCAAATAAAATATTAGTAATGCCTGTGAGCATTAATCCTATTGCCATAAAATAACGGGGATTGGCTCGATCTGAATAAAAACCCGAAATAAATTTAGAAATACCATAAGTAAGATAAAATAATGTTGTTATGAGACCAATATCATTTTTATCCAGAGTGAGATCTGAGAGAAGCTCTGGTACTGCATAATTAAAGCTTTTACGAGTTAGATAAAAACCTGCGTAGCCAATATACATTGCAATCATAATATGGATACGCCAGTAATGATAAATTTGATGATTATTTTTCATTGTTATTTAGAGGAAGTCTTATTTTAATTATTGTACCTTGTTTTATTGTATTTTTTTCAGATGTCGTTGAAGATAAATGAAATTCTCCATTTAAAACCTCTGTTCTTTCTTGCATACCCTTGATGCCATAACCAGTAAAAATTTGTATAGGATCAAACCCAATACCATTATCTTGTACCATAAGTTGAACATCATTTAAACTAAAATGAAGCGATAAAGTTACTTTGTTTGCCTTAGCATATTTAATAATATTATTTAATGCCTCTTGGCATAGTCGGTATAAGGTTATTTCTATGATTGGATCTAGTTCAACATTATTGGGGTTATACCATTTTATTTCTGTTTTAATATTATATTTTTCAAACCCTAGATTAATAAATAGACTTTGTATAGACTGATATAAATCAAGATCGTCAAGTAATTTTGGTCTTAAACGATTAAGTAAGCTTTTTGTAGTATCATAAACATTTGATGATAATAACTCTATCATATTAATATAATTTTCAGTTATTTTTGCTTTATCTAAACGTTTGATAATATTCGCTTGTGTTCTTATTGCTGTAATATTCTGCCCAATTTCATCATGTAATTCTCTAGCAATCTCTTTACGAATAGCTTCTTCAGTATTGATAAGCTGTTTAGTGAGCAATTTATTCTTTAATAATTCTGTAGTAATGCTTTGATGAAGATCCCGTTGATGTTGAATGGCTAATCCAAGAAAAATTCCTGTAACAGTTTGTGCTGATAATGTCAGTAAAAGATCCGAAACTTCAATATTAGAAAAATTATGGTTAGTTGCAATAAGAGCAATACTATTTAATAATGTAGCAAGCAAAGCCCCCTGCCAACCATAATGAAATGCCAGTAAAATAATTGGAATTGCAAGGCAAAAAATACTAAAACGAGAAAATGTAATAGGCAATTTCATTTGAATATAGATATTAACTAAAAAGAGTAATATATAGAGACTAATATGACGTGTCCGTAATGAAAGAGGTTTATGAACTAAATTTGCTGTAATAGGAACCCAATGATGATTAAATACATATTCTTTAATTAAATAACAAAAAGGTAGTAACAATAATCCACCTGTTAGATTGACGATAAAGTTAATTTTGGTAGGGATTTCATTAGAAAGAAATAAAATACAATTTAATATACTAAAAAGAATAATTAAAATGAGCTGAAAAGAGAGTTTTTTCCACTGTTGTTGAAGAGAAAGATAAAAAGGCTTTAAACCATAGCAGATAAACGTTGTAATTAAACTTGCCAAGTATATTAGAAAATATGTTTTTTGTGGTAAAGTGGAATAAATCAATATAATTAGAAACCATTCGCAGAGCAAAGTAATAAACCAAAATCTAATGTTAATATGTAGTAAAATACCTATTCTCAAATAGAAAGGAAGAAATAATAAGGCAAGAACTTTATTATTTAGTAAATAATCACCGATAACCCATAAACAGAAATAAGTACAGCTTATTAGAAAACCAGTATAAATATTACTAATTAAAATAAAAAATAATCGATTAGTTATAAGCATGAAATAAATTGGTTAATTCAACATTATTTTTTACATCAAGTTTGCTCATCGCATTTGCACGATGTACATGGACAGTTTTGAAACTTAAACCAAGTTTTTCAGCAACTTCTTTAACATCAAAACCAGCAATTAATAATTCACAGACTTCTCTTTCTCGTTTTGTTAATTGTTCTACAATTTTCTGATGTTTATTAGAAACTAACTTAGCGGTTAATTCTGGGGGTAAATAACAACCTCCTGCATATACAGTACGTATTGCTTGGATCAATTCATCGGGACTACAACCTTTACTTAAGTAACCTTTAGCACCAAGCTCAAATGCTTTTCTTACCATTATTTCAGAGTCGTTGACACTTAACATTATGCAATGAATATGCGAAGGAATATATTCTAGTAATGTTAAACCACTTTCCTCTGGCATAGAAATATCAATTACACAAACATCAACCTTAATACCAGCAAGGCGATGTTTAGTTTCTTTCACTGAACCAAACTCTGCAATAACTTGTATATCTTGTTCTAAATTGAGTAGTTGAGCAAATCCCGAACGAACAATGAGATGATCATCAATAAGTGCAATATTAATCATAATATTAGGTTACTTTTAAGAAAGAGATTAACTTAAAATTCGGTTTATTATAACGTTAATTATAAATTTTATATAGTGTAATTAACCTGATTGGATGAGAAATAAAAAAGTGCGATAAATACATCTATCTACCGCACTTAGTAAATTATGATTTTATTTGTTTAGCCTTATTTTTTCGTATTTTCTTTTCTTCCGCTAATGCTACAAAAGCAAGTAAGAATATACAACAAATCACTGAAATGTCCAATGCTGCAAAGGTACCAGCCCAGCCAGTTAAACCAAAAATAGGTGTGCCATCAGCAATCATACCTAGCCCAAGTTTAGCAAAACTATCGCCAATTAAATAAGCGAAAGTACCTTTGATACCATCAGCAACGGCAATACCTTTTTTAGGTACAAATCCTACGGCGGCGACACCGATTAATAATTGTGGTCCAAATACGAGAAAACCTAAAATGAATAATGTAACCAAATAAGCAATTTCGTTGGTTGCGTATTGATAATATTGTAAAACAAAAATAATTAAGCCTAATGCAATGCAGGCCATTAATGCTCTACGCCCATTGGCTAAATCCGATAAAAATCCCCATAGGAAAGTGCCAACTAATGCTCCTACTTCAAATAATGCGAAACCTGAAATGGCGGCATCTTTTGAGAAACCTAATTCTTCGTAAGCATAGACAGGCGACCATTGATCAATACCAATACGTACGATATAAAGGAAAATATTGGCAAAACATAATAGCCAAATGACTTTGTTTTTTAGTACATATTTAACAAAAATTTGCCATTTTGTTAATTGTTCTTGTTCGGCATCCAAATCTTCTTCACTGACAGGTTCATTAAATAATTCCTCTACTTTTCCTAAACCATAGGCTTCAGGTGAGTCCGAACCATAGCGTAACCCAATAAAGCCAATAATTAATGCCACAATAGATGGGAAAATGAACATGCCTATTACATGGCCGTTAAAAAAGACATTTGCCCCAAATAATGCCACAGCTGCTGCACCTGCACCACCCACATTGTGGGAAAGATTCCATAACCCTAAATACGATCCTCGTTTTTTACGTGGAGTCCATTTGGTAATGGTTGAGTAACTTGATGATCCCCCTGTACTTTGGAAAAAGCCACTTAAAGAATAAAAAGCGATCATTAGGAATAATGCACCACTTCCGCCCCCCATACTTGCACTAAATCCCAACATACAAATAGCTGATAAAATAAGCATAAAAGGGACAAATTGCTTGGTGTTTTTACCATCCGCATAATAAGAAACTAGCGTTTTACCAATACCATAAGTAATAGAAAAACCAAGACCAATCATACCTAATTCAGTTTTGGTTAGCCCATAAGTTTCGATCATATCATTTTGTGCAATATTAAAATTCTTACGAATTAAATACATTGCCATATAACCGATAAATACAACTAAATAGGATTGCATAAATGGTTTAAACCACATTTTACGCCGTTCTTCAATAGGAAGATTTAAGGTTGGTTTTCTTACTTGAGCTAAAAAATTAAACATAATTAATACCTCTTATTCAATAATCTAATGGAGATAATCTTATGCTGTTTAATTTATTTTAGCTTGAGATAAGATTTTAATTTGTTTAAGAAAATTTCCTATATTTTGCTATATGATGATGAATTTGTGATATAGATCACATTTGTTTTATAGTTGTTTCAATTTAAAATATAGTCGTTTCAATTTAAAATGAGACAAGGCGGTACGCCGAAGACAGTACAAGTAGTACGGCGAGGCGTACCAACGCTGTATCATTTTAAAGTGGAACGGACTATAAAACAAGGCTGCGCACCAAAGACAGAATAGACGCTAAATTTTTTTATTGCTAGTATAGATAAAAATCAATCTAACCTTAGGGAGCTTAGACTATGTCGCAATTACCGTCTTTTTTGGCTATGTATGCGAAACTTATTGCAACACCAACCATTAGTAGCATTGAGGCTGAACAAGATTTATCTAATCAACATTTGGTAGAAACCCTCGCAGATTGGTTAATGCCATTAGGATTTCGCACTGAAATTATCGCCGTTGAAGGAAGTCGTCATAAATTTAATTTATTGGCAACTAGAGGAGAAGGCGAAGGAGGATTATTATTAGCAGGGCATACGGATACTGTTCCTTTTGATCAAGGACGATGGACAACCGATCCTTTCAAGCTCACCGAAAAAAATAATAAATTATATGGTTTGGGTACAGCGGATATGAAAGGTTTTTTTGCCTTTATTATTGAGGCATTGAAACAGTTAGATCTCAACCAACTTAGCAAACCCATTCGTATCCTTGCGACAGCTGATGAAGAAACCACTATGCTAGGGGCAAGAACCTTTGCGCAACATAGCCATATCCGCCCTGCTTGTGCCATTATTGGTGAACCAACTTCGTTAAAGCCTATTCGTGCCCATAAAGGGCATATTGGGCAGGCATTACGCATCGTGGGAAAATCAGGACATTCAAGTGATCCTGATAAAGGGATTAATGCCATTGAATTAATGCACCAAGCAACAGGCTATTTAATGCAGTTGCGAGATCAACTTAAACAAAAATATCATCATGCCGATTTTGCTATTCCTTACCCAACAATGAATTTTGGGGCAATTCATGGCGGCGATGCGGTAAACCGCATTTGTGCTTGCTGTGAATTACATTTTGATCTTCGCCCATTACCCAATATTTCCTTACAAGATCTTGATGAGCTGGTACGCCAAGCCCTTGAACCTTTATTACAACAATGGGGCGAACATATTTCTTTATACCACTTACATAGTCCAACACCGGGTTATGAATGTCATCATTCGGCACAAGTCGTCAAAATGGTTGAAAAATTGGTGGGAGAAAAATGTGAAGTGGTAAATTATTGTACAGAGGCACCCTTTATCCAACAACTTTGCCCTACTTTAGTGCTTGGTCCCGGTTCTATTGAACAAGCACATCAACCCGATGAATATCTGGATACGGCATTTATTCAGCCAACTATTCATTTATTGCAACAATTAATCACTGGAGTTTGTCGGTAATAGATTGATTTTAAACATAAAAACATAAAAAATTTTGTGAAAATAGACCGCACTTTTTTGATACACTAAAGCAGAATATAGCAATGAAGGTTAGAAAATATCTTGTTTTTTGTTAAAAATATAAATGATTTTCATTAAAATTTCATAAAAAATAAAAAAGTATTTGCAATAGGAATATATTTTATTTTATATTCAAAAACAGCCACCATAAGAGTGGTTATTTGCATAACATAAACAACATCAACAAAAATAAGGAAGAACAACATGAGTAACTACGCCTCTGTGGAAGAGTTTCTAGCCAAATTAGAACAACGTGATGGTCATCAACCTGAATTTTTACAAGCGGTGCGTGAGGTGTTTACCTCAATTTGGCCATTTATTCAAGCCAACCCAAAATATCAATCACAAGCCTTATTAGAGCGTATTGTTGAGCCTGAGCGTGCTTTCCAATTTCGTGTCGCTTGGACGGACGATAAAGGGCAAGTGCAAGTCAATCGTGCTTTCCGCGTTCAATTTAATAGTGCCATTGGTCCTTATAAAGGCGGTATGCGTTTCCACCCATCAGTCAACCTTTCTATTTTAAAATTCTTAGGCTTTGAACAAATCTTTAAAAACGCATTGACCACTTTGCCTATGGGTGGCGGTAAAGGTGGTTCAGACTTTGATCCGAAAGGAAAATCTGACGGCGAAGTCATGCGTTTCTGCCAAGCATTAATCTCTGAGCTATATCGCCATGTTGGACCAGATACCGACGTACCTGCGGGCGATATTGGTGTTGGTGGACGTGAAGTAGGCTACTTAGCTGGTTATATGAAAAAACTTTCCAACCAAGCCGCTTGTGTCTTCACAGGGCGCGGTCTTTCTTTTGGTGGATCATTAATTCGCCCAGAGGCAACAGGTTATGGCTTAGTTTACTTTGCTCAAGCAATGTTAGCGGAAAAAGGCGATAGCTTTAAAGATAAAACCGTAGCAGTGTCTGGTTCAGGTAATGTTGCTCAATATGCCATTGAAAAAGCCTTACAATTAGGGGCGAAAGTGGTTACTTGTTCTGATTCTTCAGGCTATGTTTACGATCCAGAAGGATTTACCACAGAAAAATTAGCCGCATTAGTGGAAATTAAAGAAGTCAAACGTGGTCGTGTAAAAGATTATGCCGAGCAATTTGGTTTACAATATTTCGCAGGCGAACGCCCTTGGGGAGTAAAAGTAGATATTGCCTTACCTTGTGCAACACAAAATGAATTAGAATTACCTGATGCACAAAAATTAATCGCCAATGGTGTACAGCTCGTGGCAGAAGGCGCGAATATGCCTACCACCATTGAGGCAACCGATGCTTTCTTAGCGGCTGATGTATTATTTGGTCCGGGTAAAGCAGCGAATGCAGGCGGTGTGGCAACATCAGGGCTTGAAATGGCACAAAGCTCACAACGCTTATACTGGACTGCGGAAGAAGTGGATCAAAAATTACATAATATTATGTTAGATATTCACGCTAACTGTAAAAAATACGGTACTGTGGCAGGCGAGAAAAACATTAATTATGTGATTGGTGCGAATGTAGCAGGTTTCGTAAAAGTAGCCGATGCAATGTTAGCACAGGGTGTTTATTAATATCACATTATTCTACACTTTAATCTCGTATTACCAATTAACCATACTTAGTTTTGGCTAAGTGTGGTTTTTTATTTAAAATAGTAAAATAGTTAAATGAAAATTTTTGCAATCACCGAAAAATATCGTCGTTTCAATTTAAAATAAGACAAGGTGGCGCACCGAATACAGTACACATAGTACGGCGAGACGTACCAACACTGTATTATTTTAAAGTGGAACGACTATAATTAATTATAAGGACAATCAATGGCAAATTTGAATGCTAAATGGCAGCCTTTTTGGCAAGCAATAACCTATGCGTTGCAAGAAACAGATCCGCAACATAAGGTTGCTTTAGTTAATCAGCTTTATGAACAATTATTACCTGCTATTTCTTTGCAGCAACTTGAGGATTTTCCAGAAGTTGAGCCAGTACAAGAAATCGCAGGGTTTCCTAGCAAACCGTTACTTGTTGCTCCTAAAGATGTGCCAAAGCGTTCTTTTGCCAGTCAAGAAGGCTATGCTGCTACTTTACATGCTATTGCCCATATTGAATTTAATGCGATTAACCTTGGTTTAGATGCGGCTTGGCGTTTTGGGCGAGCAGCACAACAAGAATTAGCTCAAGGACAAACCTTTGTGCAAGATTGGTTGAAAGTTGCCAAAGAAGAGGCATTGCATTTTACTTTAGTTAATGAGCATTTAAAAAAATTGGGCTATCAATATGGTGATTTTGAAGCTCACGCAGGGTTGTGGGAAATGGCACAAGCCACTGCGGGGGATATTTGGCGGCGTATGGCGTTAGTACCGAGAGTGTTGGAAGCGAGGGGATTAGATGCCACGCCTGTATTACAAGAAAAAATTGCTCAACGTAAAGACTTTGTAGCGGTGGAGATTTTAGATATTATTTTGCGTGATGAAATTGGACATGTTGCAATAGGTAATCATTGGTATCATGCTTTATCTAAAAAACGAGGTTTAGACCCTATGCAATCCTTTAGCGAATTATTACATCAATATCGTATTGTGATTTTTAAAGGTGTGATTAATACTGATGCCCGTATTCAAGCAGGCTTTAGCCAATATGAGTTAGATTGGATCAAAGAAATTGAGGATTCTTTTAAACGGTAATGAATAGGCGAGAATATCTCGCCCATTTGTTTTGATTAATCCTCAAATAAATCATCAAGAATAGTGCTATCGTTCCAAATTTCCTCTAAGAACTCGAGCATTTTTTCTTTTTCTGTACTAGAAAAACCGCTAAGATCAAAGCCTTGTGAGGTAGATATGCGGATTCGGACATAGACATCGTCAAATTTTGTAGCAATGCGTTCGGGTAGCACTTGTTGTAATCGGGCAATCACTTTGTCTTGCATAATGGCTTTTTTACTGTCTCTTTCTTTGGCAAAACGAATATCAATCTTTTTCATATAATGCTCCTGCTTACTGTTTGTTTGTACAGTATTATAAATAATTAAAAATGCCTGTCAATATATCCAGCAAAATAACTGTAATTATTATCAGTGGTTTTGATTTCACTTTGCTTTACTTTGAACAAATTTTGTGTTTTATTGACAATGTTTTTATTTAGAGATTGTCTTAATCATAGTGGACTTAATTAAAGTGCGGTCATTTTTTCAATTATTTTTAGGAGAAATTTATGTGTAGTAAAAAATGGGCTAAAGTGTTGAGTTTAGCCACTTGTTTAACCTCAACGGCGGTATTTGCTAGTCAGGATCTTATCTTTGATCCACAGCAATATAAATCTCAAACCATTACGGTAAATGGCAAATCAATGGCGATTCGTGCTTATGAAAATATTGTGTATGTAAGCAATCCTGTGGATACTAATTATCAAATTATGAATATTTATATTCCAGAGGCTTATTTTGAAGGGAAAAGTATCGGGCAATATAATGCAGAAAATGCACCGATTTTTTTACCTAATCAAGTCGGTGGTTATATGCCCGCGAAACCTGCTACTGCGACAAGTGAAGCACAAGGCTTTGCTGGACAAGCAGCAAAAACGGTAGCAGCAGCCTTGGAACAGGGCTTAATTGTCGCTTCGCCGGGGGCAAGAGGGCGTACTACTCAAAATACACAGGGCGAATATACAGGGAAAGCACCCGCAGTGATTGTGGATTTAAAAGCAGCGGTGCGTTATTTGCATTTTAATGATTCAATTATGCCGGGTGATGCCAATAAAATTATTTCTAATGGAACGAGTGCAGGCGGGGCGGTTTCTGCTTTGCTTGGTGCAACGGGCGATAATCAAGATTATGAACCTTATTTGCAAGCATTAGGGGCGGCGAATGCCAGTGATCGTATTTTTGCGGTATCCGCCTATTGTCCAATTACTAATCTTGAACACGCAGATATGGCGTATGAATGGCAATTTAATGGCATTAATGATTACAAAAAAATTGATGTGAGTATGTTGGATTATAATGTGCAACGCAAAGAAGTGCTGGGTACATTAGATAATCAACAAATTCAAGTTTCCGCTCAATTAAAACAGCAATTTCCTGCTTATCTTAATAGCCTTGCGCTGACCGATGAACAGGGCAATCTATTAAGTTTAGATAAACAAGGGCAAGGTAGTTTTCAGCAATATGTAAAATCTTATGTATTGCGTTCTGCTCAAACGGCATTATCACAAGGTAAGGATTTAAGTCAATTTAGCTGGCTGCAAATTGAAAAGGGCAAAGTTACCGATCTTGATTTTAACGCTTATTTGCACTATATGGGGCGTATGAAAACGCCACCTGCATTTGATGCGTTAGATTTAAGTAGTGGCGAAAATCAGTTATTTGGTACGGCAAGTATAGATAAGCGTCATTTTACGCCTTATTCTCAACAACATAGCTTGATTGCCGATAGTCAGCAAGCGGATCAGGACGTGGTGAAACTGATGAACCCCCTTAATTATTTAAATAATACGCAAACCAATGCACAATTTTGGCGGATTCGTCATGGCACAAAAGACAGCGATACCAGTTTAGCCATTCCTGTTATTTTAGCCACATCATTGCAAAACCAAGGCTATCAAGTGGATTTTGCGTTAGCTTGGGATCGTCCGCATAGTGGAGATTATGATTTAGAGGAATTGTTTGCTTGGATTAAACAGATAAGTCAATAAGCAAAATGATTAGGCCGCACAAAAGTGCGGTCTAATTTTATGTAGAATTATTTAGCCTGTTGTTTTAACCAATCTTCCATTTGCTTAATTTCAGGTTCTTGAGCCTGAATAATTTGTTCGGCGAGTTTACGCATTTCAGGATCTTTGCCATACTTTAATTGAATTTTTGCCATTTCTATTGCACCTTGATGATGTGCAATCATACCTTGTGCAAAAGAAATATCGGGATTTTGTGCAAAGGCGGCTTGTTCCATATCGTGGTGCATTTCGGTCATTGAGGAAAGATAGGCTTGACCAAATTCGGTGTTCGGTTGGTTGTGATTATGATGATGGTGGTTATTGGCGGCAATGGCAAATGTGCTACTGAGTAAACCGGTCAGCAAAATTACTGCAAATTTTTTCATAGATTTCTCCAAATAAAAATATAAACGCTGTGATGAAGTTATCACAAGGGTTATGACAGCAAGAAATATTAATTAGTTCAAAATAAAGCAAAGAAATGCCAGTTTTTGAAGATTAACTGGCATTGAAGTGCGGTGAGAAATAAAATTATTTTATAAGTCGTCCTACTTTAAAATAATACAGCGTTGGCACGCCTTGTCTTATTTAAAAAAACTATAATTTATTGGGTAAATCCCACCAAATATCAAATAATTCACTGATTTCAATTTGTTGTAATCCGTTATTTTCTAGCCATTGTTTAACCAATTGCCGATGGGATTCATCACATTTTCCTGTTTGTTCTAAGCAAACCAAACCTTCCCAATGTAAGTAACCGCTACCTTCGTAAGCTAATTGGTTCGGTTTGATTACTTCTTCAATAAAACGATCGACCGTTTCATCAATTTGCTCAATGGAAGTGCCTTCCGCAAATTGCCAATTAACTAAAAAACCAAATTCTTGGTATTCAGCAAGATGCAATTTTTTGCGTTGTCTTTTATTATGTTTAGTAGCCATATTTTTTCCTTATTATTGCTTAGGTTTTAATAAAATAGAGATCCCACACGCCATGCCCTAATTTTTGCCCACGTTGTTCAAATTTGGTTAAAGGGCGAGAGGCAGGGCGAGGAATATAATCATTATTCGGCGACTGATTGTTAATATTCGGATTTTGTTGCAACACCTCTAACATATATTCAGCATAATTTTGCCAATCTGTTGCCATATGAATAAAGCCTTGAGGTTGTAATGCCGAGATAATTTGCTGAATAAAGTCAGGTTGAACAATACGTCTTTTATGATGTTTGCTTTTTTGCCAAGGATCAGGGAAGAAAAGTTGTAATCCCGCTAGACTTTCAGGAGCAATGCAATCACGCAGAATTTCAGTGGCATCGTGGCAAATAACCCGTAAATTTTTAACATTTTGTTCTACGGCATACGCAATACAAGCCCCAACACCGGGCGTATGGACTTCAATTCCCAAATAATTGTTGTTAGGATTTTGCTTTGCCATTTCTACTAAGGATTTGCCCATACCAAAACCGATTTCCAAAATAACAGGGTTATCATTAGCGAAAATTTGCTGGAAATTAAAGTGAGAGGATTGATGTTCTAACCCATAAGTTTGCCAGTGGCTATTCATCGCATTTTTTTGCAACTCACTCAATCGCCCTGTACGTAAAACAAAGCTACGCACCTTACGTTTATACCGTCCATCAGCGGTAAATTCTGCCACTTCAACGGTTTTACGTTTACGCTCAGCAAAAGTGGTTTGTTGTTTATTCATAATATTTTTGTGATTAGCATTAATGAAATTGATGATTATAAGGATTTTTTTATTGAAGGGAAAGCTGGATAAGAAACAAAAAATTTGCAAAAACTGACCGCACTTTTAGGAAACCGATTAAATGAGATATGTGACTAATGATAATAAATATCATTTGTATTAATTTGAGTTAAATGATAAAGTTAATTTACGTTTCGTTGTAAACGTATGTTTGGTTGCGGTAAATATTACCGCTTTTTTATGGATAACCTAAAGGAAAATGAATATGTCTACAAAATTTAGGCTTACTTCTATTAGTTTAATAGTGCTAGGCACATTAGCAAGTTCATCTTTGTTAGCTGAGCAAAATTCAAATACCGTTACACTTGACGAAATCGTGATTTCGGCACACCAGGGTACAAAAGTAGAAACGGATATTGTTACTTTGCCAGAAATGGACGAGGGAACGGCAACCGATATGCGTACAGTATTAGCGAAAGAACCGTCTATTGATTTTGGCGGTGGTAACGGGACTTCTCAATTTTTAACCATTCGTGGAATGGGGCAAAACTCCGTAGATATTAAAGTGGATAATGCTTATTCTGATAGCCAAATTCTTTATCATCAAGGGCGTTTTATTATTGACCCTTCTTTATTAAAAAGTATTTCTGTACAAAAAGGGGCCGGTGCAGCCAGTGCAGGGATTGGGGCAACCAATGGGGCAATTATCGCCAAAACCGTTGATGCATTAGATTTGCTTGCCAATAGCCAGCGTGATTATGGTTTTAAATTAAATACAGGTTATGCAAGCAATGATGGTTATTCTTATGGTGCAACGGTTTTTGGTAAGGCTGGGCATTTTGATGCGTTAATTTCCTTTAATCGTATCAATGACCATGATTACAAGCCTGGCAAGGGATTTGAGAACTTTGAGGGGGGGGGTACGGTACCCTATAGTGCGTTAGATAAACGCAGTTATTTAATCAAATTAGGGGCAACTTTTGCTAATCATCGTTTTGTTTTAAGCCATTTAAGCGACCAACACCGAGGAGTACGTTTAGTTCGTGAAGAATTTGCTATCGGTGGACCAAGACTAACCCTTGCTCGTCAATCACCCGCCTATCGTGAAACCACTTTAACCAATACCAATCTAGAATGGACAGCCAAAGAATTAGGCTTTATTAGTGAATTAACTGCCAATGCGTATTTTATGCAAAATAAACGCTATTCTGCTGACGACAGTGGTTGTGGCTATTGCGGTAACGTAGAAGGTCCAACTACTACCAAAATTAATACTCGTGGCTTTAATATTAATCTTGATTCTCCATTAGGACAAAATACTCTCATTAAATATGGGGTGAATTATCGTGATCAAAAAATTATTCCTCATGCTTTCTTATTACCTAATTACTCATTAACTGAACCGAAAAAAACCGATGTAGGTAATTATGTTGAGGTTATTCATTCTATTAGTGATTTTATTTTAACGGGAGGATTGCGTTACGATTACTTTAACCTTAAAGCAATGGACGGTAAATCTGTTTCTGATGGACGCTTTAATCCAAGTTTTGGGTTAATTTGGATGCCATTAGAAAATTTAAGTTTTAACATCAATCATAACTATGCTTCTCGTAGCCCACGTTTATATGATGCCTTAATGACCCATGGTAAAAGAGGGGTAATCTCTATTGCTGATGGTACAGTCGCCGAGCGGGCTCGCAACACAGAATTAGGCTTTAACTATAAATATGCAGGTTTTACTTTAGCAGGAAGTTACTTCTGGCAAAAAATTAATGATGCGTTAGCCAATCCGCAAGACCGACATCAAGTGGCGGGTGTTAGAGTAAGAGAAACGGTAAATGCGGGTTATATTAAAAATCATGGCTATGAATTAAGTGCTTCTTACGAATATAACGGCTTTACTGCACGAGTTGGGGTAGCACAAAGTAAACCGAGAATTTATGATACTCACCCTGATAATTTACTTAGTGCCAACCCTGAGTTCGCAGTGCAAGTGGGAAGAACTTGGACAGCTGGTTTAGCTTATCGCTTTACTCAACCGAATCTTGAATTAGGTTGGCGTAATCGTACGGTACAAGATGCTAAAGGATCAGTATTAGTGCGTGATACTACAGAAGTAGAACGTAATGGTTATACAGTACATGATTTTTATCTTAACTGGAAACCTTTCAATAATGATGATATGAATGTCAATGTTTCGCTTAATAATGCGTTCAATAAATTCTATTATCCGCATACTCAACGTGGCGATACCTTACCTGGCATAGGTAGAAATTTCACTGTTGGGGTAAATTATACGTTCTAATTCGTTAGATTAATAAAACACAATAGCCAGTTTATCACTGGCTATTTTTCTGTTTATAAGTATAGTCGTTCCACTTTAAAATGATACAGTGTTGGTACGCCTCGCCGTACTACTTGTACTGTCTTCGGCGTATCGCCTTGCCTCATTTTAAATTGAAACGACTATATAATAAGAGGTAAAATAAACAGTAGGTGCTGGCTTTGCCTTTATGCTACACTTGCCCACTATTATTATTTTGCTGTTATTTTATTATGCTCGCTCAATCTTCTGTGTCAGCCCCTTTTGCTCAGGCTGTATTAGCTTGGTTTGACCAATTTGGTCGTAAACATTTGCCTTGGCAACAACAAAAAAATCTCTATAAGGTTTGGTTATCTGAAATTATGTTACAGCAAACCCAAGTGGCTACGGTTATTCCCTATTTTGAACGCTTTATAAAGCGCTTTCCTACTATTAGTGAGCTGGCTAATGCTCCTTTAGATGAAGTGTTACATTTATGGACGGGGTTAGGTTATTATGCGAGAGCAAGAAATTTGCATAAAACCGCTCAGATTGTGCGAGATCAATATCAAGGGGCATTTCCAACAGACTTTGCTGAGGTGGTGGCATTACCGGGGATTGGGCGTAGTACAGCGGGAGCGATATTATCTTCGGTATTAAATCAGCCCTACCCGATTTTAGATGGCAATGTAAAACGGGTGTTATCCCGTTATTTTGCCATTGTTGGTTGGGCAGGGGAAAAAGCTGTAGAACAGCAATTATGGGCGTTAAGTGCGGAAGTTAGCCCTCGTGAACGGATTGCCGATTTTAATCAGGCAATGATGGATATTGGGGCAATGGTCTGTACTCGTAGTAAACCTAAGTGCGGTCTTTGTCCATTAAGTTTTCAATGTCAGGCTTATGGAGAGCAAGATTGGCAACGTTATCCGGGTAAGAAACCCAAAAAATCTTTGCCAGAGCGTACTAGCTATTTTTTAGTATTGGCTCAACAAGGTAAAGTGTATTTACAACAACGTCCTAATCAAGGTTTATGGGGGGGATTATATTGTTTTCCGCAATTTGAGAGCAAAGATGAATTATTGGCTTTTTTGCAGCAGCAAGGTATAAAGCATTATCAAGAATGGACAAGTTTTCGTCATACATTTAGCCACTTTCATTTAGATATTTACCCAATTTATGCACAATTAACCCCACCTATTGAGCAACAAGAGCGTACAGATTGGCGAAAAATTGCAGAAAAAACGGCGAAATATAAATCTCAGGTAGGCACTGAACTTAAATATTGGTATGATCCTGATAATCCTGAACCGATAGGATTAGCCACACCAGTGAAAAATTTATTATGTCAATTTCAACAACATAAACTTAATTTTAGTTAAGTTGTGGAATTTTTTATTCATCATTTAAACGAGAGGGTATTATGGCAAGAACCGTTTTTTGTGAGTATTTAAAACAAGAGGCAGAAGGCTTGGATTTTCAGCTTTATCCTGGAGAACTTGGAAAACGTATTTTTGATTCTATCAGTAAACAAGCCTGGAGCGAGTGGCTGAAAAAGCAAACAATGCTAGTAAATGAAAAAAAACTCAATATGATGAATGTAGAACATCGCCAATTACTTGAGCGAGAAATGGTAAGTTTTTTGTTTGAAGGAAAAGATGTACATATTGAAGGTTATGTTCCACCATCAGAAAAATAAGTTATGAAAAAATATCTTGCATGGGCGATAGTGCCTTTTCTTTTTGCTTGTAGTAGTTCAAATAAATCCGTTGATCCCTTTGATGAGGCCTTTATTAAGGATACGAGAGGGTTAGATATTTTAACTGGGCAATTTTCCCATAATATTGACCGTATTTGGGGCGTGAATGAATTATTGGTAGCAAGCCGTAAAGACTATGTGAAATATACCGATGGTTATACCACACGCAGTCATGTCAGCTTTGATGAAGGGGTCATTACCATAGAAACCCAAGCAAACTTGGATCGTTTACGTAATGCGATTGTGCATACATTATTAATGGGGTCTGATGCAAATGGTATTGATCTCTTTGCTGATGGTGATGTGCCTATCAGTTCTCGTCCTTTCTTAGTTGGTCAGGTTATTGATCATCTTGGTGGATCAATTAGCAACGTAACGGTAGCAAATAATTTTGCTAATTATCTTATCCAAAATAAATTGCAAACTAGACGATTAAATAATGGGCATAATGTTCAATTTGTTACTATTCCAATGATTGCTAATCATGTTGCCGTACGGGCTCAAAAATATTTACCTATGGTGCGTAAATCTGCTCGCCGATATGGCATTGATGAAAGCTTGGTATTAGCCATTATGCAAACGGAATCAAGTTTCAACCCTTATGCCATTAGTTATGCGAATGCCATGGGATTAATGCAGGTTGTGCCACATACGGCGGGACGAGATATTTTCCGCGAAAAAGGTATGTCAGGGCAACCCTCAAAAAGTTATTTATTTGATCCTGCTAAAAATATTGATGCTGGTGTGCATTATTTATGGATTTTACAAAATAAATATCTTGATGGTATTACCGATCCAACCGCCAAACGTTTTGCGATGATTTCGGCTTATAATAGCGGGGCGGGTGCAGTATTGCGAGTATTTGATCAAGATAAAGCGACGGCGATTGATAAAATTAATCGTCTTTATCCTGAACAAGTTTATCGTATTTTAACCACTAATCACCCGTCATCACAGGCAAGAAATTATTTGGTTAAGGTAGATAGTGCCCAGAAAACTTATCGTGTTCGCCGTTAAAATTTAAACGGAAATCGGGTTAAATTTATGCGTATTGAATATAAAGCACGCAGTCAAACAAAAAAACACAATATTTTTAAAATAGCTGTTGACTTAAATGCGAAAAAACGGTTTAATACGCCCCGTTGACGCGATGAGCGTAACGCCTCGATAGCTCAGTCGGTAGAGCAGGGGATTGAAAATCCCCGTGTCGGTGGTTCGATTCCGCCTCGAGGCACCATCTCTTCCTCCTTAGTTCAGTCGGTAGAACGGTGGACTGTTAATCCATATGTCGCTGGTTCAAGTCCAGCAGGAGGAGCCAAATTTAAGAAAAGCCCTTAAACATCCTTGGTTAAGGGTTTTTTGCTCTGTAAAGTATGTATGGCCAAGATAGTTGCTAATCATTATTTCTTAAAATTACTAACAAATCTTTTTATTTGAAGCATCCTTTATAAACATAGTATTTAAGGCTTGCTAAACCCCTCTTTATATTTACACTCATTTCCATTACATTTATCTTCATCATTCTCCTTTCTTTACTGTAAAGCAAAACTATATCAATAATATTGACTACAAATATTTTCCTGTATTTTTTAAAGAATATACTGAGATTTAGGACTAATCTCATACTATCCTAATATTTTTACTGAAGTTAAGTAAATCATCTTGCTATTTAACTTTTTTCCATATTAAAATACCCCCCCCCGCGGGAGTTTAGATTTTAAACAGTCGTTATTCTTAATGTTTCAACTCAATCTTAATTAAGGGGTAAAATATGAGTCATAAACCAGAAATCATGACCAATCCGCTCACTAACAAAGGTACTGCTTTTAGTTATGAAGAACGGAAAAAATACGGTTTAATTGGGCGTTTGCCTTCCTCTGTAGAAACCTTAGACCAACAAGCACAACGTGCTTACCGCCAATTTTCCTCCTACACTAAAAACCTTGATAAATATATTTTCCTTGATCAACTACATAATCGTAATGAAGTGCTTTATTACCGTTTATTGGTAGATCATTTAGCGGAAATGTTGCCTGTAGTTTACGACCCAACCATTGGTGAGGCAATTAAAAAATGGAGTCGTGATTATCGCCGTAGCAGAGCAGTGTATCTTTCCATTGATCACCCTGAAGACATTAAAACCGCTTTTGAAAGCCTTGGATTAGGCAAAGATGATGTTGATCTTATTGTTTGTTCTGATGCTGAAGCGATTTTGGGCATTGGTGACTGGGGTGTGAACGGTACTGATATTTCGGTGGGTAAACTGGCTGTTTATACCGCTGCCGCAGGTATTCACCCTGAACGTGTGATTGCGGTAAACCTTGATGTGGGTACAAATAATGAACAATTATTAAACGATCCTGATTATCTCGGTAACCGTCATTCTCGTGTACGTGGGCAACGCTATGATGATTTTATTGCAGCTTATTTAAAAACCGCGGCAGAATTATTCCCAAATGCGTTATTGCATTTTGAAGATTTTGGGGCAGGTAATGCTCGCCGTATTTTAATGCAATATCGTGATCAATATCGTATTTTCAATGATGATATGCAAGGCACTGGTGCGATTGTGATGTCAGCAGTTATTGCAGGGTTAAAAGCGAAAGGGCAAGGTTTTGCTGAACAACGTTTATTAGTCTATGGCGCAGGTACGGCGGGTACGGGTATGGCGGATCAGATCCACGCCGCTATGGTGCGTGAAGGGCTTTCTGCTGAGCAGGCTAAATCACAAATTTGGTTAATTGATGTGAATGGTTTAGTCAGTGAACAAATGGAAAACTTACCAGACTATCAACAAGCCTATGCACGTCCTCAGGCAGAAGGACATTCAGGCGATAGCCTATTAGAAACGGTAAAACGTGTAAAACCAACCATTTTAATCGGTACTTCAACGGATCACGGTGCGTTTACCCAACAAGTGATTGAGGCCTTAGCCGAAGGCTGTGAACGTCCAATTATTCTGCCATTATCTAATCCAACAGAAAAAATTGAAGCGATGCCTGCGGATCTTGTGCCTTGGACGAAAGGAAAAGCCTTGATTGCCACGGGTATTCCTGTTGAACCTGTACAATATAATGGTGTGGGCTATGAAATTGGACAAGGTAATAATGCCTTGCTATACCCAGGATTAGGGTTAGGGGTAATTGTTTCTGGGGCAAAACAGGTAACAGACAATATGTTGCAGGCAGCCGCAGAGGCGGTAGCATCACAGGTCAATGCTTCAACCTTAGGAGCAGCCATTTTACCACCAGTAGCAAATTTAAGAGCTTCCTCTGCAACGGTGGCGGTGGCTGTGGCGAAACAAGCGGTAGCTGACGGCGTGGCAACAAAACAATCCGATGATTGGATTCAAACTGTACACGAACAAATGTGGCAACCAGTTTATGGTTCAGAAGACAAATAATGAGGGAAAAGACAGAGGGCAATGTCCTCTGCTCTTTTTAAGGAGTTATTAAATGGTCTTTTTAACTGCCATAGAAAGTGTACTATCCATTATTCTATTAATCAGCCTTGGTTTTCTGCTTGGGTATAAACAATATTTTTCTACTGATTTTGCTGAAAATATTTCCAAATGGATAATGAATATTGCCCTGCCAGCCTCAATTTTTACTGCTGTGCTAAATTACCTTAGCTTAGATAAATTACTTTCTCTTTCCGAGGGATTAGTTTATGGTGCAATCGCCATTATTATTGGCTATGTGCTAGCTTGGTTACTTGTCAATGTACTAAAAGTGCGGTCAGGACGGCGTGGTGTTTTTATTAATACCATTGTGAATGCGAATACTATCTTTATTGGTTTACCCCTTAACGTAGCGTTATTTGGCGAAGTCAGTATGCCTTATTTTTTGGTGTACTATGTACTGAATACCATCTCTACTTGGACTTTTGGGGTCTATTTGATCAGTATTGATAGTATGGAAAAGCAAAATAAAAAACACCATTTTGATTGGCATAAATTATTGCCTGCACCATTAATGGGGTTTTTAGTAGCATTAATTTTCTTGTTTACTAGCATACCTGTACCTAAATTTATTTTTTCTTCGCTTCAATATATCGGTGCAACTGTTACACCATTATCTCTGTTATATATCGGTCTTACCTTATATCGAGCAGGACTAGCGAGCATTCGCTTTGATAAAGATACAGTAGGGGCATTAGTCGGTAAATTTGTGTTATCGCCATTGATTATGTTTGCTGTGATCTTACTGGGCAGAAATTATTTCCCATTAAATTATCTTGAGGAACAAACTTTAATCATTCAATCTGCGGTTTCTGCGTTAGCGGTATTACCGATTTTAGCTAACGAAGCCAAAGGCGATGTACCTTTTGCCACCAATGTAGTCACTGCCAGCACTGTATTGTTTATTATCGTTGTGCCGATTGTTGATGGGTTATTGCAGTTTTTGTAGCAAATAAGAAATGTCCTAATAAAAAATCCCTTTAATTATTCAATTAAAGGGATAAAATTTTTGTAAATCACACCGCACTTTGCGATTAACTCATATATAAACCGCCATTAACATGTAATGTTGTGCCAGTAATATAACCTGCATCATCAGAGGCTAAAAATGCCACAGCTTTGGCAATATCCTGTGCTTCACCTAAACGTCCTGCTGGTACGTTAGCAAGAATACTGTCTTTTTGTTCGTTATTTAAGACTTCTGTCATATCCGTTGCAATAAAACCCGGTGCAACCACATTGACAGTAATGCCTCTTGAGGCAACTTCTTTCGCTAAGGCTTTACTAAAACCGATTAAACCTGCTTTGGCAGCACAGTAATTACTTTGCCCCAGATTTCCCATTGAACCAACTACTGAGCCAATATTAATAATTCTGCCATAGCGTTTTTTCATCATACTACGCAACATGGCTTTAGATAAATGATAAACCGAGGTTAAATTGGTTTGCATAATATCAAACCATTCTTCATCTTTCATACGCATTAATAAATTATCACGTGTAATACCAGCATTATTCACTAAAATATCAATCTCGCCATATTGTTGTTTAATTTTTGCTAATAGCTGATTAATGCTTTCTATCTCTGTTACATTTAGCACCATACCACAACCTTGCTCGCCTAAATAGGCTGAAATGGTTTCTGCCCCTTGCTGAGAAGTGGCTGTGCCAATGACGGTTGCACCTTTAGCTGCCAATTCCTGTGCTATGGCTTTACCAATTCCACGTGTTGCTCCTGTTACTAAAGCGATTTTACCTTGCATTATCTTTCCTCTAAATTGATTAAGCTAATAATTGTTCTACCGCTGCTAATGAAGCACTATCATTAACTGCTGTTGCCTGTAAATTATCACAAATTCTTTTGGTTAAGCCCATTAATACTTTGCCCGGTCCGACCTCAACAAGGTATTCAATACCTTGTGCATTCATTTTTTCAACAGTTTCTGTCCAGCGTACGGGGCTATATAATTGGCGAACGAGTGCTTGACGTATAGCTTCGCTTTCATTCTCTGCTTTAACATCAACGTTATTTATCACTGGCACAAGTGGCGTTTTAAAGGCAACACTGTCTAAAGATACCGCTAGCTGATCTGCCGCAGGTTTCATTAACGCACAATGGGAAGGCACACTAACCGCTAAAGGTAAAGCACGCTTTGCCCCTGCCGCTTTACAAGCCGCCGCTGCACGTTCTACCGCCGCTTTATTCCCTGCGATGACCACTTGTCCCGGTGAGTTAAAGTTCACTGCTGATACCACTTCACCTTCTGCACTTTGCTCACAAGCCTTAATAATACTGTCATTATCTAAACCGATAATGGCATACATTGCTCCTGTCCCTTCTGGTACAGCCTGTTGCATTAATTTTCCGCGTAATTCTACTAATTGAATAGCATCTTGAAAATTCAATACACCCGCACAAACTAACGCTGAATATTCGCCTAAACTATGCCCAGCCATTAACGTTGGTTGTAACTGTGGATATTGTTGTTGCCATACACGATAAATAGCTACCGAAGCCGCTAAAAGTGCGGGCTGAGTTCGCCACGTTTTATTCAATTCTTCCGCTGGACCTTGTTGTGTTAATTGCCATAAATCATAACCTAAAACCTCTGAGGCTTCTTTAAAGGTTTGTTCTACCAAGGGAAAGTGTGTTGCTAACTCCGCTAACATTGCCACTGATTGCGAACCTTGTCCCGGAAAAACCATTGCAAATTTTTTCATTTTATATCCTAAATTATGCTTAAATCATTAAAAACGCACTAAGGCAGACCCCCAAGTCCAGCCTCCACCAAAACCTTCTAATAATAACAATTGCCCACGCTGAATACGCCCATCACGCACAGCAATATCTAATGCAGTGGGAATACTTGCTGCACTGGTATTACCAAATTGATCTAAAGTTACCACCACTTGCGACATTGGCATAGCTAATTTTTTCGCAGTAGCGGCGATAATTCGCAAGTTCGCTTGATGTGGTATTAACCAATCAATTTCTTTTTTATCTAGTTGATTTTCAGCTAAAGTTTCTTCCACCACGTTGGAGAGTTCTCGCACTGCTAATTTAAAAGTTTCATTACCTTGCATCACAATATAGCCAGACTGGTTATGCTCAGGTTCTGCTTGCGGTAACATTAACATTTCGCTTTTTTCTGCGGAAGCGTGTAAATGGGTGGAAATAATGCCTTGTTGTTCGCTTGCCGTTAAAATAACCGCTCCTGCACCATCGCCAAATAATACCAAAGTACTACGATCCTGTGGATCTAAATGACGAGAGTTTAAATCAGAACCTATCACTAAGGCATTACGGACTTTACCTGTACGAATAAATTGATCCGCCACACTTAACGCATAAACAAAGCCAGTACAAGCCGCTGCCAAATCAAAAGCAATAGCATCTTGAATATTTAATAAACCTTGAATTTGACAAGCCGCACTCGGATAAGCATGCGAATTTGTCGTGGTCGCCACCACAATTAAATCAATTTCATCTGCCTGTAATTGTGCCATTTCAAGGCATTGTTTAGCCGCCTCTGCTCCCATAGTCGCCACCGTTTCATGCTCAGTGGCAATACGGCGTTGTTTAATGCCACTACGTTGTGTGATCCATTCATCAGAGGTATCAACCATTTTTTCTAAATCAGTATTTGTCCTGATTTTTGCTGGTAAATAACAACCAGTAGCTAATATTTTGCTATACATAATCTCTACTTATTAGTTTTTTTCTAAACCAATTAATATTTTATTCGGGATAGCTTGACGTGCTTGCAATGCTGCGTCTTTAATCGCATAAACAAAGCTATTCACCGTAGATGAGCCATGTGCTTTCACTACCACTGCATTTAAACCAATGAGTGATGCACCATTATATTGTTCAGGATTAAAATGGGCTAATCGTTGGTAACTGTTATTGAAAAAGCGTTTAACTAACCAACTTACCATTCTATTTAAACGAGGATAAGCAAAGAAAGAGCGTTCTTTCAACACAGACATTAAGTTCATCATTGCTCCCTCTAAGGTTTTTAAGGCAATATTACCATTAAAGCCATCAGATACTATGACGTCAGCAACACCATTTAATAATAAATTTCCTTCAATAAAACCAACATATTGTAAATTTGCATTTCCTTCAATTAAATGGGCTGCATCACGAATAGATTTATAACCCTTAATTTCCTCAATTCCAATATTCAATAAGGCAATACGAGGATACATTATATTTAAGGTATTTTCTGCAAAAATTGCGCCCATTAATGCAAATTGGTAAAGGTTTTCAGCACGACATTCAATATTTGCACCTAAATCAAGCATCACTGAACAACCATTATTGATAGTTGGAATAAGCGATAATAAAGCTGGACGATCTATCCCGGGTAAAGAGGGAAGTAACACTTTTGCCAAGCCCATTAATGCAGCGGTATTACCTGCACTTACACAAGCCTTGGCATCACCCTTTTGTACCGCTTCAATAGCTAACCGCATAGAACTCCCTTTACTATGTCGCAAAGCATAAGATAAACCTTGTTGATTATTAATTTCACGCTGACAATGACAAATATGTAAGCGTTGTTGAATTGATATTGGGCTATTTTGCAGTAATGGGGTAATTTGTTGGCTATCGCCAAATAATAAGAGTTCCAACGTTGGATCTTGCTCCAACGCCAAAATAGATGCAGGGATAGTAATACGGGGACCAAAGTCCCCGCCCATCACATCTAACGCAAGGGTTAGACGGCTCAAATGATCACCTATGAGGAAATCAATAATTATTTATTGATAACCTTACGACCGCGATAGTAACCATCAGCGGTAACGTGGTGGCGTAAATGGGTTTCACCACTTGCTTTATCTACTGATAACGCAGCTGTGGTTAAAGCATCATGCGAACGACGCATATCACGACGTGAACGAGATTTTTTATTCTGTTGAACAGCCATTGGCTATACTCCTAAATTTACTTCTGCTTCAAACTAGCTAATACAGCGAAGGGATTCGGTTTATTTGCCAGCTCTTCTGGCAATTGACCAAAAACTTGCTCCGCCACGGACACTTCACAGTGTTCAGTTTCATGCATTGGCACTAACGGCAACGTAAGAATTAACTCGTCTTCAATAGTACCAATTAAATCTATTTCACCAAACTCATTAAACTCTATTGGCTCATAAATTTCAGGCAATACATCAATTTGATCCAAATTAGCAACGGGGCTATAACAAAACGCCGCGGTTAAAGTCTTAACCATAGGTTGTTGACAACGTTGACAAACTAACTCTACATCAACGCTTGCTTTTCCTTCCATTACCACCAATTTTTGTGGATCAATAAAAAACGACAAAGTCACCTGCACATTACTGAGCACTTGACTTACTGATTCAGTTAAACGTACGAGTTGATCCTGTGCGTAATAACCCACATAATCTAATCTTCGTTGAGCGTCTTTAACCGGATCAACGGTTAAGGGTAATTTTACCTTCTGCATAGGGCGAGAATATTACCCTTAGCGGACAAAATAGTCAAAGGAAATTATAAAAATTTCACGATTTTTAGTTTGATAAATCTTGTAAACAAAACAAATCACTAAAATCTTCAGAACAGATAGCCTTTACCGCAGGGTGTTGAATCACTCGTTCAACAAAAATCGCATAATAGGATTCGCTTATTTCTTTCGTTTGTCCTATCTCTACTAAATTTTCTCGCTCCTTGCGACAAATAGAAGGTAAAACCAAAATAGCATTTTGTGATAGCGCAAAGGCTTTCATTAATGCCGCATCATCAAACTCACCGATAACTTGAATATGTAGCCCTTTGATATTTATCCAAGATTGTAATTTACGCCCTAATGCAGTTTTAGCACTAGGTAGTAACATTGGGTTATCTTCTAAACAATAGGGGAAAGGCCTTTCAATATTGGGGGATAAAGCAAAAAAACTGAGAGGAGATTCCCCTAATTTAATTGAGTAAATCCCTTCCTGCTGGGCTGAATCCACTGGACAATCGGAAAGAAACATATCAATTTGATGTTGAGACAATTGTTCTAATAACAATTCATGGGTTGATTCAAAGCAACGCAATTTTATTCGATTATTTTGCTGTTGCGTTTTTTGCAAAATTTGGCTAACTAATGGTTTTGATAAAGCATCAGCTACACCAACATCAAACGATAAATACTGATCTTGATGCGAATCAAGAATTTCAAGCATTTCTTGGCTCAAAGCAAACATTTTCTCACAATAACGAAACACTATTTTTCCGAGTTCAGTAGGCTCAATACCCCGTCCTTGTCGTTTAAATAATTTCCCATTGAATCGGTTTTCTAACGCTCTAATTTGACTAGTTATTGCCTGTGAGGTTAGCGATAAACGTTGAGCGGCTTGGCTAACCGAGCCGCTTTTACATACCAACCAGAAATAATAGAGTTGATTAAAGTTAAGTGGCATATTATTCACTCACTTTATTGGTACAAGATTTCAATAAGAAATAACCAATCACCGCTGATAATGAAGAACCTAATAAAATGCCTAAACGTGATAAGGTATTAATGGTATCCCCTGCCTCATCGCCAAAAGCCAATCCTGCTAAAAACATTGACATCGTAAAACCAATACCACAAAGCACCGCTACGGCAAAAATTTGAGTAAAATTAACCCCTTGCGGTAATTTCGCAATTCCTAATTTCACTGATAAAAAACTAAAACCAAATACACCTAAAGGCTTACCTAGTAACAAGCCTAATGCAATCCCCAATGGTAACGGAGAAGTCAACATTGCTAAATTAATATTACCCAAATAAACCCCTGCATTAGCAAATGCAAATAAAGGCAAAACAAAGAATGAACACCAAGGTGCTAAAATATGTTCAAAGTCTTGCAACGGTTTCTCACCATTTTTTCCCTTTAACGGAATACAAAAACCTAAAATTACCCCTGCTAAGGTTGCATGGACACCAGATTTTAATACAGCGGCCCAAAGTACTAACCCCACTACCATATAAGCACATAGCGAAGAAACCTTATAACGATTCATAATAACTAGTACAGCTATGGCACATGCCGCAATTACTAAAGATAAGGTATCTAATCCTGAAGAAAAGAATAAAGCAATAATCACTATTGCCCCTAAATCATCAATAATGGCTAAAGCTAATAAAAAAACTTTTAACGCCAATGGCACACGTTTACCTAATAAAGCCACAATTCCAACAGCAAAAGCAATATCTGTTGCCATAGGAATTGCCCAACCGCCTTGTAAGCTCGGTTCTACACTGGTAATTGAATAATAAACCATTCCTGGTATTACCATCCCCCCAATCGCTGCAATGGCAGGAAAAATTGCTTGTTGATAGCTTGATAGTGATCCTTTTAACAATTCTTTCTTCACTTCCATACCAACCAACAGAAAAAACACCGCCATAAAGCCATCATTAATCCAATGGATAAGGGTTTTATCAATAGAAAATGCACCAAATTGCACACTAACAGGGATATTAAGGAAAGCAAAATAAACAGTATTAAAGCCTGTATTAGCAAAAATAATTGCTAACAACGCAAAAGTAAGCAGTAATATTCCGCTAGCTGACTCCGACTGGAAAAATTTTTTAGTATTTTCTAACATACAAGTTCCTCTTAATAAAAAATTTACGCCATATAAACTATGATATTAAACATAAATAGTTAAAAATTTTTAATATATAGTCGTTCTACTTTGAAATAATATGACATTGAATCTCCTTACTCTCTTATCTTATTTCAAATTAAAACGAACACATAACAAGATTATATGAATAATAATTAGGTTTCAACAAATAAAATTTGTTATCTTTGAGCTGGATCACAAAATTAATATATAGTCGCTTCAATTTAAACTAATACAAAGCGTATGTTAAAGTGGGACAATTATAAATCAGCATTACCTTTATGGTAATGCTGATTTTTTATAAGGCTATCAATTTCTCTTAGCTCAAGAAAAAGTATTGTGTGACTAAAAGTGCGGTGTGTTTTTCAAAAATTTTTATAGTCGTCCCTCTTTAAAATAAGACAAGGCGTACCAACGCTGTATTATTTTATAAATGAAACGACTATAAAAAAACCTAGCTAAGCTAGGTCTTTCTTAATTAAAGCAAAACAGATTCTTATTCCTCAGTTTCTTCTGCTGCCATATTTAACATTTCAGTTAAGTTATTAGCTGCGATTTCCGCTGCATTTTCATTTAAGAAATCTTCTACTTCTTCATCAGAAATTGCAACTTTAGTATTACCAACCATACGATCTTTGGCTCGACCTTGATGGTAAGCAAAACCTGTACCTGCTGGAATTAAACGACCAACAATCACGTTTTCTTTCAAACCACGTAATTCATCACGTTTACCTGCCACTGCTGCTTCTGTCAAGACACGTGTTGTCTCTTGGAAAGATGCTGCAGAGATGAAAGATTCTGTTGCAAGTGAAGCTTTAGTAATACCCAGTAATTCACGTTCAAACTCAACCAGAGGTTTACCTTCAGCAGCACGCTTACGGTTTACAATCTTAACGCGAGCCACTTCAACTTGTTCGCCTTCTAAGAATTCACTATCGTAGGCATTAGTAATAATGGCTTTACGCAACATTTGACGTACAATAACCTCAATATGTTTATCGTTAATTTTTACCCCTTGTAAGCGGTAAACTTCTTGGACTTCATTAACGATATATTCAGTAACAGCGTGTACACCACGTAAGCGTAAAATATCATGTGGCGTTTCTGCACCATCAGAGATTAAATCACCACGTTGTACCATTTCGCCCTCAAACACGTTAAGCTGACGCCATTTTGGAATCATTTCTTCGTAAACATCACCCTCAGTTGGGGTAATTAATAAACGACGTTTCCCTTTAGTTTCTTTACCAAAGGAAACAACCCCTGAAATCTCAGCCAAAATTGCTGCTTCTTTCGGTTTACGTGCTTCAAACAGATCCGCAACCCGTGGAAGACCACCAGTAATATCTTTCGTTCCTACTGACTCTTGTGGAATACGTGCTAAAGCATCACCAATTCTTACCTCAGCCCCATCTTCTAAAGTAACGATAGCTTTACCCGGTAAGAAATATTGAGCAGCAACATCAGTTCCCGGAATTAAAATATCGTTACCTTTGGCATCAACTAATTTTAACGCTGGGCGGAGATCTTTACCTGAACTTGCTCGTTCCCCAACATCTTGTACCACAATAGAAGACAAACCAGTAAGTTCATCAGTTTGACGTGTAACCGTTAAACCATCAACAATATCAACGTATTTTACAAAACCTGTGGCTTCTGATACCACTGGCATAGTATGCGGATCCCAGTTAGCAACGGTTTCGCCAGCATTAACTTCCTGTCCATCGCCTTTACTTAATACCGCACCATAAGGGACTTTATAATGTTCTTTGGTACGTCCAAAGGCATCAACAATGGTAAGTTCTGTATTACGTGAAGTTAAGACCAATTTATCTTCTTTATTGGTAACAAATTTTACATTAGCTAATTTCAATGTACCTGTATTTTTAACCTGTACACTTGATTCTTTCGCTGCCGCAGATGCTGCACCACCAATATGGAAGGTACGCATGGTCAACTGAGTTCCCGGCTCACCGATAGATTGTGCGGCAATAACCCCAACGGCTTCACCTTGGTTAATGAGATGACCGCGAGCAAGATCACGTCCATAACATTTCGCACAAACCCCAAAGTCCGTATCACAAGTTACCACTGAACGTACTTTAATGCTATCCACCGAATTTGCGTCAATCAGATCACAAAGTTTTTCATCAAGCAGGGTATTACGTGGAATTAATACTTCCTCAGTACCCGGTTTTAAAATATCTTCCGCAGCAACACGACCTAATACACGATCACGCAAGGCTTCTTTAACATCGCCCCCTTCAATTAATGGGGTCATAGTAATACCTTCGTGAGTACCACAATCCTCTTCAATAATAACGAGATCTTGTGCCACATCAACGAGACGACGCGTTAAATAACCAGAGTTCGCTGTTTTTAATGCGGTATCTGCCAAACCTTTACGTGCACCGTGAGTAGAAATAAAGTACTGTAATACGTTTAATCCCTCACGGAAGTTTGCGGTAATTGGGGTTTCAATAATTGAGCCATCTGGACGAGCCATCAAGCCACGCATACCCGCTAGCTGACGAATCTGAGCTGCCGAACCACGCGCCCCTGAATCTGCCATCATAAAGATACTATTAAATGAGGCTTGTTTTTCTGGTAAACCATCACGGTTAATCACTTCTTCCGTAGAAAGATTTTCCATCATCGCTTTAGCTACACGCTCATTGGCAGCCGCCCAAATATCGATCACTTTATTATAGCGTTCGCCCGCAGTAACCAAACCTGACTGGAATTGCTCTTGGATTTCTGCTACTTCTTCTTCCGCTGCAGAGATAATTTCATATTTTTTCTCTGGGATCACCATATCATCAATACCTACTGATGAGCCAGAACGCGCAGCATAAGCAAAACCAGTGTACATAATTTGGTCAGCAAAAATAACACTTGGTTTCATACCCAAACGGCGATAACTTTCATTAATTAATTTTGAAATCGCCTTTTTACCTAATGTTTGGTTGAATAAGCTAAATGGCATACCTTTAGGCGCAATCATCCATAAAATGGCACGCCCAATGGTGGTATCCACTAAACGAGTTTCGCTAGTAAATTCGCCTGCATCATTTTTATTGTATTCCGTAATACGTACTTTGACCCTTGCGTGCAATTCTGCTTGCCCCGTACGGTAAGCCTTTTCCGCTTCACGCGGATCTTGCAATAACATTCCTTCACCTTTCGCATTCACTTTTTCGCGGGTCATATAATAAAGCCCCAATACCACGTCTTGCGAAGGTACGATAATCGGCTCACCATTGGCTGGTGATAAAATGTTATTGGTTGACATCATCAACGCACGAGCTTCTAATTGCGCTTCTAAAGTTAATGGCACATGTACCGCCATTTGGTCACCATCAAAGTCCGCATTAAATGCCGCACAAACTAATGGGTGCAATTGAATGGCTTTCCCCTCAATTAAGATAGGTTCAAATGCCTGAATACCTAAACGGTGCAAGGTTGGTGCACGGTTTAATAAAATTGGGTGTTCACGAATAACTTCCGCTAAAATATCCCAAACTACAGCATCTTCACGCTCAACCATTTTCTTCGCCGCTTTAATGGTTGACGCAAAACCACGACTTTCTAATTTGGCATAAATAAATGGACGGAATAATTCCAATGCCATTTTTTTCGGTAATCCACATTGGTGCAAATGTAAATATGGACCAACGGTAATTACAGAACGACCAGAATAGTCAACACGTTTACCCAAGAGATTTTGACGGAAACGACCTTGTTTACCCTTGATCATATCTGCCAAAGACTTCAGTGGACGTTTATTTGATCCTGTAATCGCACGACCACGACGACCATTATCTAATAAAGCATCAACGGACTCTTGTAACATACGTTTTTCATTACGCACAATAATATCTGGTGCAATTAAATCCAATAAGCGTTTTAAACGGTTATTTCGGTTAATCACACGGCGATAAAGATCATTTAAATCTGAAGTGGCAAAACGTCCACCGTCTAACGGCACTAATGGGCGTAAATCTGGCGGTAATACAGGCAATACTGTTAATACCATCCATTCAGGTTTATTGCCTGATTGAATAAAGGCCTCTAATAATTTCAAGCGTTTAGTGATTTTTTTACGCTTGGTTTCAGAATTAGTTTCTTGTAATTCTTCGCGCAAAGTTTCACATTCATGCTCAAGATCCATATTACGCAATAAGGCTTGGATAGCTTCTGCACCCATTTTGGCATCAAATTCATCCGCCCAACGATCTTCCGCATCAACAAATTGTTCTTCGGTTAATAACTGACCTTTTTCTAAATCAGTCATACCCGGTTCAATCACAATATAGCTTTCAAAATAAAGTACACGTTCAATATCGCGTAATGGCATATCTAATAATAAACCAATACGGGACGGTAAAGATTTTAAGAACCAAATATGAGCAACTGGACAAGCAAGTTCAATATGCCCCATACGATCACGACGTACTTTGGCTTGTGTTACCTCAACACCGCATTTTTCACAAATCACACCGCGGTGTTTTAAACGTTTATATTTACCACATAAACATTCATAATCTTTTACTGGCCCAAAAATACGTGCACAGAATAAACCATCACGTTCTGGTTTAAAGGTACGGTAATTAATAGTTTCAGGCTTTTTCACTTCACCAAATGACCATGAACGAATGGTATCTGGAGAGGCTAAACCGATTTTTATCGCATCAAAATCCTCTGTTGATTTTGCTTGCGCTTTTAAAAACTTCACTAAGTCTTTCACTGATTTGCTCCCGTCGGAGTTAAACTAATTCAAGTGCGGTCAAAATTTAAAAAATTTTTTAAAAACTCACCGCACTTGGGCGTATTAATTTGGCTTAAAGCACCATTACTCTTCATCTAAATCTATGTTGATCCCTAATGAACGGATTTCTTTCAACAATACATTAAAGGATTCTGGCATACCCGGATCCATTTCGTGCGTGCCGCCCACAATGTTTTTATACATTTTGGTACGTCCATTCACGTCATCAGATTTCACTGTCAACATTTCTTGTAAGGTATAAGCAGCGCCATAAGCCTCTAATGCCCACACTTCCATTTCCCCGAAACGCTGACCACCGAATTGTGCTTTACCACCCAATGGTTGCTGAGTAACAAGACTATAAGACCCTGTTGAACGAGCGTGCATTTTGTCATCAACTAAATGGTTCAATTTAAGCATATACATATAACCAACGGTTACTGGACGCTCAAATTTTTCCCCTGTACGACCATCATAAAGGGTAATTTGACCAGAAGTCGGTAAACCACCTAATTCAAGTAACTCTTTGATCTCTTTTTCATGAGCACCATCAAACACAGGTGTCGCTAATGGCATACCTTTACGCAAGTTTTGAGCTAAACGCATCACTTCTTCATCACTAAAGGTGCTAAGATCTACTTTTTGTGAGCCTTCACCTAAGTCATAAGCCTTCTGGATATAACCACGTAATTTCTCAACGTCTTGTTTTTGTTTGATCATTTCATTGATCTTATCGCCAATCCCTTTCGCCGCTAAGCCAAGATGGGTTTCTAAGATCTGACCGATATTCATACGTGATGGTACACCAAGTGGATTTAATACAATATCAACAGGTTGACCATTTTCGTCATACGGCATATCTTCCACTGGATTAATTTTTGAAATAACCCCTTTATTACCGTGGCGACCTGCCATTTTATCTCCGGGTTGAATATGGCGTTTCACCGCAAGATAAACTTTTACCACTTTTAACACACCAGGTGCTAAATCATCACCTTGAATAATCTTATTACGTTTCACTTCAAGTTTATGCTCAAAGTCTTTACGTAATTCTTCATATTGTTCGGCTAATTGTTCTAACTGATTTTGTTTCTCTTCATCAGCTAAACTTTGCTCTAACCATTTTGTGCGTTCAAGTTTATCTAATTGAACAGCATCAACACCGCTATTTACTAACAAGTTACGGACACGCGTAAATAAACCTGCTTCTAAAATTTCTAATTCAGCCACAAGATCTTTTTTCGCTTGTTTAAGCTGCATTTCTTCAATTTCTAATGCACGTTTATCCTTCTCCACACCATCACGAGTAAACACTTGTACATCAATAACCGTACCTGATACGCTATTTGGCACACGCAATGATGAATCTTTCACATCAGAGGCTTTTTCACCGAAGATTGCGCGTAATAATTTTTCTTCTGGTGTTAATTGGGTTTCCCCTTTTGGTGTGACTTTACCCACCAGAATATCGCCACCTTTTACTTCAGCACCAATATATACAATACCTGATTCATCAAGTTTGCTTAAAGCTGCCTCGCCCACATTTGGAATATCGGCGGTGATTTCTTCTGCCCCTAATTTAGTATCACGAGCAATACAAGATAATTCTTGAATATGAATGGTGGTAAAACGATCTTCTTGCACCACACGCTCAGACACTAACATTGAGTCTTCAAAGTTATAACCATTCCAAGGCATAAATGCCACACGCATATTTTGCCCAAGGGCTAATTCACCAAGATCCGTAGATGGGCCATCAGCCATAATCTCGCCACGCTCAATCGGCTCGCCTAAAGACACGCAAGGAATTTGGTTAATACAAGTATTTTGGTTAGAACGGGTATATTTAATTAAATTATAAATATCAATGCCCGATTCGCCTGCAACGGTTTCATCTTCATTCACTTTTACCACGATGCGTGAAGAATCCACATATTGGATAATACCGCCACGTTTCGCCACAACCGCAACCCCAGAGTCCAAGGCAACGGGTTTTTCCATACCTGTACCAACCAATGGTTTATCGGCACGCAATGTAGGTACAGCTTGGCGTTGCATGTTTGCTCCCATCAACGCACGGTTCGCATCATCATGCTCCAAGAATGGGATTAATGCCGCCGCCACAGAAACCACTTGTTGGGTTGATACGTCCATATAATGAATTTCCTCTGGACGATATAAGCCTGACTCGCCATGCTCACCACGAGCAGTAACATAAGCATCAGTAAAGCGGAAATCTTCATCTAAGTTAGCATTTGCCTGTGCAATTACATAATTGCCTTCTTCAATGGCTGATAAATATTCAATTTCTTCTGTAACCTGCCCATTGACCACTTTGCGATATGGTGTTTCAAGGAAGCCATAATTATTGGTTCGTGCATAAACAGATAATGAGTTAATCAAACCAATGTTTGGTCCCTCAGGTGTTTCAATTGGACACACACGACCATAATGGGTAGCATGTACATCTCGCACCTCAAAGCCCGCACGTTCACGAGTTAAACCACCCGGACCTAAAGCAGAAATACGGCGTTTATGGGTTACTTCTGATAATGGATTGTTTTGATCCATAAATTGCGAAAGCTGTGATGAACCAAAAAATTCTTTTACTGCCGCTGAAATCGGTTTCGCATTAATTAAATCTTGTGGAGTTACCGAATCTAAATCACCTAGGGATAAACGTTCTTTAACAGCACGTTCAACACGCACTAAACCAATACGGAATTGGTTTTCTGCCATTTCTCCCACAGAACGAATACGGCGGTTACCTAAATGGTCAATATCATCAACTTCACCACGACCATTACGAATATCAATGAGCTTTTTCATCACATTGATAATATCTTCATTGCTTAATACGCCACTGCCTGAGGCTTCTTCTAAACCAATAGAACGATTGAACTTCATACGTCCTACCGCGGATAAATCATAACGATCCAATGAGAAGAATAAATTATCAAATAATGCCTCTGCCGCCTCTTTCGTTGGTGGTTCGCCCGGACGCATCATACGATAAATTTCAACTAAAGCACTTAAACGATCATAAGACGGATCAATGCGTAAAGTTTCTGAGATATATGGCCCATGATCTAAATCATTAGTAAATAAGGCTTCAATCGTGGTATATCCTGCTTGTGCTAGCTTCGCTAAAATTTCTAAGGAAATTTCCATATTTGCCGCACAAATCACTTCGCCCGTTTCTAAATCCACATAATCTTTCGCAGAAACTTTACCAATAATATATTCTGTTGGTACTTCTACTTGGCTAATATTATCTTTTTGTAAAGCTCGAATATGGCGTGCAGTAATACGGCGACCACGCTCAACATAAACTGTACCATTTGCCTCAATATCAAAAGTTGCTGTTTCGCCTCTTAATCTTTCAGGCACTAAAGTCATTAATAATTTCTGATCTTTAATCTCAAAAATCACTTTATCAAAGAAAAGATCAAGAATTTCTTCGGTGGTATAATTTAACGCACGTAAAATAATGGTCGCAGGCAATTTACGGCGACGGTCAATACGTGCAAACAAATTATCTTTTGGATCAAACTCAAAATCCAACCAAGAACCACGATAAGGAATAATTCTTGCGTTATATAATACTTTACCTGAAGAATGGGTTTTACCCTTATCGCTATCAAAAAATACACCTGGGCTACGGTGTAATTGTGAAACAATAACACGCTCTGTTCCATTAATGACAAAAGTACCATTTTCTGTCATTAATGGAATTTCACCCATATAAACATCTTGTTCTTTAATATCTTTAATTGCTCCCGCACTAGATTCTTTATCATAACTCACTAGGCGTAACTTAACACGTAATGGAGCAGCATAGGTCGTACCACGAATTTGACATTCACGCACATCAAATACAGGTTCACCTAATGTATAACTAACATATTGTAACTCCGTACTCCCATTATTACTGACAATAGGAAATACAGAACGAAAAGCGGCTTCTAAGCCTTGTTGACCTTCTGGATCTCTTTGAATAAATTTATCAAAAGAGTCTAATTGAATTGTTAATAAATAAGGTACGTTTAAAACTTGCGGACGTTTGCCGAAGTCTTTACGAATTCGTTTTTTTTCGGTGTAGGAGTAAACCATAGGGTTCCTCTGCTTGCTGTTCAGTGACCCAACCGCAATAGCTATGGGATTTAACTATGACATTGCGGCAATGATTAACCGTTTAAAATGACCGCACTCTGAACCTTACTTCTGTAGTGGGGTGAAATTCAATCTTATTATCAATACTAAGACTTGAATAAAACAAAAATAAATAACGGTTGATTTATTCTTGCTTAGGATAGCACAAAATGGCTGAGGGATAACCCACAGCCATTAAGCCTAAGAAACGTGGCTTATTCGTAGATTATTTAATTTCTACTTGTGCGCCAGCTTCTTCTAATTCTTTCTTAAGTGCTTCAGCTTCTGCTTTAGCAATACCTTCTTTCAAGGTTGCTGGTGCAGATTCAACTAAGTCTTTCGCTTCTTTTAAGCCTAAACCAGTTGCACCACGTACAGCTTTAATTACTGCAACTTTATTCGCACCTGCTGCGGCTAAGATAACATCAAATTCAGTTTTCTCTTCTGCAGCTGCTGCATCACCACCTGCTGCTACCGCTACTGCTGCAGCTGCTGCTGATACACCAAATTTTTCTTCCATCGCAGAGATTAATTCAACGATTTCAGTTACTGATTTAGAAGCAATCGCTTCAATAATTTGTTCGTTAGTTAATGACATAACAATTGTTTCCTAAAATAAAAATGATTGATAAAAACGTTGCTTAAAATTAAGCAGCCGCTTCCAATTTGTCGCGTAATGCCGCCAAAGTGCGAACAAGTTTCCCTGCCGCTGCTTCTTTCATTGTACCCATTAAACGTGCGATTGCTTCTTCGTATGTTGGTAAAGTTGCTAAGAATTCTACATCTTGAATTTTACCTTCAAAGGCTGCACCTTTAATTTCAAACTTATCATTAGTTTTTGCAAAATCTTTGAACAAACGTGCAGCTGCACCTGGGTGTTCATTTGAAAATGCGATAAGTGTTGGACCTACAAACGTATCTTTTAAGCATTCATAATCAGTGCCTTCTACCGCACGACGTAATAAGGTATTACGTACAACACGCATAGTTACACCCGCTTCACGAGCTGCTTTACGTAATTCAGTCATTTTATCTACGGTTACACCACGAGAATCCGCGATCACAGCAGATAGGGCACCTTTGGCAGCTTCGTTTACTTCAGCAACAATCGTTTGTTTGTCTTGAAGATTTAATGCCATTGGTTTTAGCTCCTGAATACACTCCGATAACTCGGAATTAAACAACCTAACAATAATCCACAGAAAATTGTTAGGACAAATTCGGTGTACAGAAGCAGAAAATTTCGTACTCTGTTCACCATCTACGCAAGATAATTAAGAACGATAGCGATCATTCCCTTGCGGTCTTGGACGGGGCTTGAAATAAAGGTCAAGCACCAACCAGTAGTTCATAAAATGAACCAAAATAAGGGCATAAATTATACTTACCTTTTATGCCCTTGTAAAGTCTATAAATTATAAACTTGTTTGATCTACTGCAACACCCGCACCTTGGGTAGTAGAAATGCTTACTTTCTTAATATAAACACCTTTCGCTGAAGCAGGTTTTGCTTTCACTAAAGCGGCTAATAAGGCTTGTAAGTTTTCTTTTAATTGCTCTGCAGAGAAGTCAACTTTACCGATAGTCGTATGGATAATACCATTTTTGTCATTACGATAACGAACCTGACCAGATTTTGCATTTTTCACTGCTTCTGCTACGTTAGGCGTTACTGTACCTACTTTCGGGTTTGGCATTAAGCCACGAGGACCTAAGATTTGACCTAATTGTCCTACCACACGCATTGCATCTGGAGAAGCAATTACCACATCAAAATTCATTTCGCCTTTTTTCACTTGCTCAGCAAGATCTTCCATACCCACTAAATCAGCACCTGCTTCTTTTGCAGCTTCAACATTTGAAGTAAATACCGCAACACGCACTGAACGACCTGTACCATGTGGAAGAACAGTCGCACCACGCACATTTTGATCTGATTTACGTGCATCAATACCTAAATTTACTGCAACATCAACACTTTCATTGAATTTTGCTGTAGCAAATTGTTTTAATACTGCGATTGCTTCATTGATTTCGTAGTTTTTGGTTGAATCAACGCCTGCTTTAATTGCTTTCATGCGTTTAGTTAGTTTAGCCATTGATTAGTCCTCCACCACTAAACCCATTGAACGTGCAGTACCTTCAATAGATTTCATTTTTGTTTCAATCGTTGCACCTGTCATATCCGCTGCTTTAGTTTCAGCAATTTCACGAATTTGAGCTTGGGTTACTTTACCTACTTTATCTTTATTTGGTTTACCAGAACCTGATTTGATACCCGCTGCTTTTTTCAATAATACCGCCGCTGGTGGAGTTTTGGTAATAAAGGTAAATGAACGATCTGCATATACAGTGATAACCACAGGAATTGGTAAGCCTTTTTCTAAGCTCTCTGTACGCGCATTAAACGCTTTACAGAATTCCATGATATTAACACCTTGTTGACCTAATGCAGGACCAACTGGTGGTGAAGGGTTTGCCATACCTGCTGCAACTTGCAACTTAATATAGGCTTGTACTTTTTTTGCCATTTTAATTTCCTTTTATTGGGTAATAACGCCTTTCAGCTCCCCTTATTGTTAAGATAGATAAACTATCTGATAAAAATTAAAGCGAGAAAATCTCACTTCTCTTAAGAAAAGAGGCGGTATTCTATCAAATACAACCACAATAGCAAGTCCAATTCATCATATAGATTAGTTGGACTTAACAAATTCTTACTAAAGTACGGTCTATTTTAAATAAGTTTTTCTACTTGAGAAAACTCTAATTCCACTGGTGTAGCACGACCAAAGATAGACACAGACACTTTCACGCGACCTTTTTCGTAATCCACTTCTTCCACTGTACCATTGAAATCCATAAATGGACCTTCTTTGACACGCACTTCTTCGCCCGGCTGGAATGTGGTTTTATGTCTAGGCTTATCGCCTTTTTGTTGTAAACTATTTAAAATATGCTCTGCTTCTCGATTACTAATTGGGGCAGGTTTATCGGGTGTACCACCAATAAAGCCCATGGTATTAGGTACACTACGCACTAATTGCCAAGTATAATCATTCATTTCCATTTGCACTAACACATAACCGGGAAAGAATTTGCGTTCACTTTTACGGCGTTTGCCCGCTACGTTTTCAACCACTTCTTCAACGGGTACTAATACTTCACCAAAGTATTCTTCCATTTGTTGTTGCTTAATATATTCACGCAAAATCGTTGCAACACGATTTTCAAAACCAGAAAAAGCCTGCAACACATACCAACGTTTTTTTGGTGCATTCTCTGTCATATTAGAACCTCAAGTCAGTTAAGAATGTTACTAAAGACATAATAATTGAATCTAGCCCCCATAATACCAAGGCAACCACCACAGTAACCGCCATTACAATTAGGGTCGTTTGTGTTGCCTCTTGACGAGTAGGCCAAACAATTTTACGCAATTCTATTTTAGATTCTTTAAAAAAGCCTAAGGCTTTTTTTCCTTGATTAGTTACTGCCATTAGTCCTAATGCAATTAATAATAGAACAATAATCGCAACAACACGAATAGATGTAGAAATTTGATCTGTAAAATAGACATTACCCAACGCTGCCACAGCAACAACTAAAGCAATAATAATCCATAAAAATGAATTTAAAGCACGGCTTTTTGTCTTATCATCTTCGTGATGATTTTTCTTTTTATCGACAATATTTTGACTCATAATTAACCCATCAATGAAATGAAAAATAGGTATTCTTGCGAACGCAAGATTGTAGCATTTTATTTTACTATTGCATATTAAATTCTACGAATCTTTGTGGCTTTTTCTAGAATTTATCATCAATGATAAAAAAGGGTATCCTACGATACCCTTCTTACATTGCTTGTTACAATCTATTATTTAATAATTTTAGCAACAACACCTGCACCTACTGTACGACCACCCTCACGGATCGCAAAGCGTAAACCTTGATCCATTGCGATTGGGTGAATTAGACTTACAGTCATTTTGATGTTATCGCCTGGCATTACCATTTCCACGCCTTCTGGTAACTCAATTGTACCTGTTACGTCAGTAGTACGGAAATAGAATTGTGGACGGTAACCTTTAAAGAATGGAGTATGACGACCACCTTCTTCTTTTGATAATACGTAAACTTCTGATTCAAAGTCGGTGTGTGGTGTGATTGAACCTGGTTTCGCTAATACTTGACCACGTTCGATCTCTTCACGTTTGGTACCACGCAATAACGCACCAATGTTCTCACCCGCACGACCTTCGTCTAATAATTTACGGAACATTTCAACACCGGTTACGGTTGTTTTGGTGGTTGGTTTGATACCAACGATTTCTACTTCATCACCAGTGCGGATAATACCACGCTCTACACGACCTGTTACTACGGTACCACGACCTGAAATTGAGAACACGTCTTCAATTGGTAATAAGAATGGTTGATCGATAGCACGCTCTGGCTCTGGGATATAGCTGTCTAAATGACCTGCTAATTCAAGAATTTTTTCTTCCCATGCTGCATCGCCTTCTAAGGCTTTTAACGCAGAACCACGCACGATTGGTGTATCATCACCTGGGAAATCATATTGAGAAAGAAGCTCACGCACTTCCATTTCAACTAATTCTAATAATTCTTCATCATCAACCATATCACATTTGTTTAAGAATACGATGATGTATGGTACACCTACTTGGCGACCTAAAAGGATATGCTCACGAGTTTGTGGCATAGGACCGTCTGTTGCTGCTACTACTAAGATAGCACCGTCCATTTGTGCCGCACCAGTGATCATGTTTTTAACATAGTCCGCGTGTCCTGGGCAGTCAACGTGTGCATAGTGGCGAGTTGGTGTATCGTATTCAACGTGTGAAGTATTGATAGTAATACCACGCGCTTTTTCTTCTGGTGCATTATCAATTTGATCGAATGCACGCGCAGCACCACCGTAATGTTTTGCTAGTACTGTGGTAATTGCCGCAGTTAAAGTTGTTTTACCATGGTCAACGTGGCCGATTGTACCCACATTAACGTGCGGTTTTGTACGTTCAAATTTTTCTTTAGACATTGAGAATTCCTCTAAACAAATATGGTTACAAACGTGGTTTATCCCACATTAACCCTAGTTAATAGAAAACTGTTTAATTTATTCTGAAGAGATATGAAATGCTGAGGTGGTGCTGATAGGCAGAATCGAACTGCCGACCTCATCCTTACCAAGGATGCGCTCTACCGACTGAGCTATATCAGCGCTTTGGAGCGGGCAGCGGGAATCGAACCCGCATCATTAGCTTGGAAGGCTAAGGTAATAGCCATTATACGATGCCCGCGTTCTCAATTCATCTGTCCCATCAGATATAAAATGGTGGAGGGAGAAGGATTCGAACCTTCGAAGGCTGAGCCGGCAGATTTACAGTCTGCTCCCTTTGGCCGCTCGGGAATCCCTCCACATTAAAAACTTGGTTACGCTTAATGGTGCCGACTACCGGAATCGAACTGGTGACCTACTGATTACAAGTCAGTTGCTCTACCTACTGAGCTAAGTCGGCGTCGTAAGCAAGTGAGGCGTATTATAGGGAAATTTTTATGGCTGACAAGCCTTTTTTATAAAAAAAAGTGATTTTTTTGTTATTCGCCTAATAATCAGACAAAATCTGCACATTTTTCCATAAAAATCGATTTTTTTATCCTATCAGCACAAAATATATTGTATATTTGACCGCACTTTCTGGTTAAAAACACTTTAAATTAAGCGAAAAACTATTGTGATAACTCCTAACTCTCTTGCGATTTGTTCACAAACAAGTCCATTTTTACAATTTAATCGCCAACAATGGGCGGAGTTACGTAAATCTGTACCGTTACAACTCACCGAACAGGACTTAAAACCTTTACTGGGTTTTAATGAAGAATTGGCACTTGATGAAGTCAGCACCATTTATTTACCCTTAGCAAGGCTTATTAATTACTACATTGAAGAAAACATTCGCCGTCAAACAGTATTAAACCGTTTTTTAGGCATTGAGAAAAGCAAAGTACCTTACGTCATTAGCATTACTGGAAGTGTTGCAGTGGGCAAAAGCACTTCAGCCCGTATTTTACAATCTTTATTATCACAATGGCCTCGTTCAAGACAGGTAGAACTTATTACGACGGACGGTTTCTTGCACCCACTTGATACCTTAAAACAACGTAATATTTTAGATAAAAAAGGCTTCCCCGTTTCTTATGATACACCTAAACTCATTCAATTTATGGCGGATTTAAAATCAGGCAAACCTGCACTCAAAGTTCCTATTTACTCCCATTTAACCTATGATATTATCCCTGATGAATACAATATTATTGATCAACCCGATATTCTTATTTTAGAGGGGCTAAATGTCTTACAAGTAAGCCACGATAAATCCAATAAACCTTTTGTTTCGGATTTTGTGGATTTTTCTATTTATGTTGATGCCGATGAAAAACTGCTAAAAAGCTGGTATATCCATCGCTTTTTGAAATTTCGCCAAAGTGCATTTGCCGATCCCAATTCTTATTTTAAGCATTACGCTTCTTTATCTGAACCTGAAGCCATACAAATTGCGGAACAAATTTGGGAAAATATCAATGGCTTAAATTTACGAGAGAATATTTTACCTACTCGTGAACGAGCGAATTTAATTTTGACCAAAGGAAAAAACCATACGGTTGAGCAGGTTAAGTTAAGAAAATAAGCCATCTTTATTTTTTAAAAAAGTGCGGTAAGTTTTAAAAAAATTTTTCAAAAAACCACCGCACTTAAGATTTGGAAATAATCAGAAACTAATGCAAATAAGCAATGACCTCAGAAAAAACATTTACCAAAATATTATTAATCAAATCAATAAAAAATGCCCCTACCATTGGCACGATCAAAAATGCCTTATGCGAAGGGCCATAATGTGAAGTTACCGCTTGCATATTGGCGATAGCGGTAGGCGTTGCCCCTAAACCAAAGCCACAATGCCCTGCACTTAATACCACCGCATCATAATCTTTACCCATAGCACGATAGGTTACAAAAATCGCAAACAATGCCATTACCGCAACTTGGATTAATAAAATTACCAATACAGGTAAAGCCAGTCCTGCTAATTCCCAAAGTTTTAATGACATCAACGCAATAGCAAGGAATAAAGATAATCCCACTGTTCCCAGTACATCAATAGCTTCATCAGCCACTTTAAATTTCACAAGATGCACAAGACCATTACGGATAATCGTTCCCACTAATAAACACCACACATAGGTTGGAAGTTGTACTATAGTGCCTGTTGTCCATATATCAATTTGTTGCCCAACCAATAAACAAATAGACAGCATTGCAATGGTTTCAATAATGGAACGTACATTCACTTTACGGCGATATTTTGGACGCTCAAAGGCTTCTTCCACATCATTAGTATCTTCATCAGGCTCTGGAATTTGTTGTTTATGCATTCTTTTTAATAGAAAACTTGCCACTGGTCCACCAAGAATGCCACCAAACACCAAACCAAAGGTTGCACAAGCCATTGCAAGCTCTAAAGCACTGGAAATACCAAAACGATTGGTCAGCGTTTCTGCCCAAGCTGCACCTGTTCCATGTCCCCCCACTAAAGTAATAGAACCTGCAATAAGCCCATAAGCAGGATCAATACCTAAGCCCATAGCAGAAAAAATCCCCACCGTATTTTGCACTACAATAAATAAGGCACAAACAAATAGGAAAATAACCAATGGCTTGCCACCTTTGATTAAACGAGCAAAATTGGCACTTAACCCAATGGAGCTAAAGAAAACCAACATCATATTACGTTGTAAATCAGTATCAAAATTAAAACTAATTCCCCATATTTGATAGGCAAGGGTTAGCAACAATGCCACAATAAATCCGCCTACCACAGGTTCAGGAATATTGAACGCATCTAAAAAACGAATACGTTTAACTAAAAAATAGCCAAGGAGCAGTACAAAACAAGCTAATGCCAAGGTTTCGTATGTATTAAAAGTCATCTTAATATCCTTCTTTATTATTATGCTTTGTGAAATTGAAACCGAATATTTTTGGCGTTGATTTCAATAATCTAAGCAAGTGGATAAACATTTATTTTCTCCAATCAGCGAAGTAAATAAATATTATTTTGTGAATATAAAAAACAAAAACAACCATACTTGTGGTTGTTTTAGAAATAGATAAATCGCAAAACGATTAAAAAATTATTTGTATTTCATAGAGATAAATATCATTCTTAATATACAGTCCTTCCACCTTAACATAATACAACGTTAGCTCGCCTTATGTTATTTAAAATTGAAACGACTATAAAATAAAAATTATCGCTATAAAACTGCCAAGCATTCTACCATAAAAATAGAGGGTTTCGCCAAGAAGAATTTACACTTGTAACCAAAAGGTAACAGGGCCGTCATTTTGTAAGGATACCTGCATATCTGCCGCAAATTGCCCTGTTTGCGTTATAATTTTTTGTTGTGCTTGTTGTACAAAATAATGATAAAGACGCTCAGCCTCCGCAGGGGTTGCCCCACGAGAGAAACTAGGGCGTAAGCCTTTGTGAGTATCTGCCACCAAAGTAAATTGCGACACCACCAATACTTGTCCGCCCACTTGTTGAACATTTAAATTCATTTTGCCTGCATCATCACTAAAAACCCGATAATTTAACACCTTGCCCAGTAAACGATCGGCTTTGGCTTGATCATCGCCTTGCTCTACACCTAACAGCACCAACAAGCCCTGCTCAATTTGTCCGACAATCTTATCTGCCACCTCTACTTTTGCATAACGAACTCTTTGAATTAAAGCAATCATAGTTTTTCCTTATTGCTGTTAATTTGTTCTAATAATTCTTCACTATCGCCAAGATGAATAGCTTTTACGTCCGCTAATACAGCAGTAAGCTGAGCCCCTAGCAACACAAAAGTCCAACTTAACTGAATCCATAACAACATAATTGGCAAGGTTGCCATTGCCCCATAAATTAACTGATAAGAGGGGAATGTAGCAATATACCAAGCAAACGCCGCTTTACCTAAGGTAAAGAAAATCGCCGCCACTAATGCCCCAATACTGGCGTGCTTAAAGCTGACTTTAGTATTCGGCACAATCATATAAATAACCGAAAAAGCTAACCAAGTGAGTAAAAAAGGTAAGAAACTTAATATTTTTAAACCAAAAGGCAATTTAATGCCATCGCCTAAATCCGCCAAATAAGCAGATAAATAAGAACTTACCCCAATACTCGCTCCAGCAAATAACGGCCCAATGGTCAAAATAGTCCAATAAATAGCAAAAGAAAATACCACCGAGCGAGGTTTACTGCTTTGCCAAATGCTATTTAACGTGCCATCTATGGAACGCATTAGCATCAATGCCACCACTACTAAACCAATAATCCCCACCGCACTCATTTGTTTTGAGTTTTGCACAAATTGATCCACATATTCTCCCACAATATCGCCTGCCGAAGGGGCAAAATTGGTGTAAATAAATTGCTTTAATGCTTCGGTAACTTCTTGGAAAACAGGAAAAGCAGCAAAAATCGCAAACACCACCATAATCAACGGCACAATCGCCAAGGTGGTACTATAAGTTAAATAACCCGCCGCTTGAGGTAAATTATTTTGATTGAAGCGATACCAAAAAACCTTTAGAAATAACATAAAGCGAGAAAATGAAAATGTCATAATTAACCTTTACTATTAACCTTTATTAAATAAATCAAAAAGATAGCTCGCTAAAATAGCACGTTTTGCATTGTTTAACAAATCACAACAGGATCAGTTTATTTAGGCATTTCAAAAAAATCTTGTTGTTTTAATTTAAATTAGACAGAGCAATGCCGTATTATTTTAAAGTCGGACGACTATAAACCCAAAACGCACCGCACTTTATTTATATCCCATAATCTGCAAAAGATTTTTAGTATATTCAATCGCCTCTGTTCGGTTATTTACCCCAATTTTTTGGTATAAATTACGAATATGGGTTTTAGTGGTGGTTGTAGCAACCTGTAATTCACTTGCAATTTGCTCATTGCTATAACCTGAATAGATTAAACCTAACACTTGCCATTCTCGTTGAGTTAATGGGCTAATTTTTAATAATTCAGGTACTTGAGGATTATTCAAGAGTTGTTTAACAAAATTTTCATCAAAATGAGCAAATTTATGGCGATAATATTGATTAATATTGCGTAAAATAAATTGTGCTTTAGGTAAGACCAATTCGTCTAATACCCTTAGTTGCAATAGCTGGCGAATTTGAATCGCCATTAAATCGCCTTCCACCACAAACGCACTAATAAAATTAGTTTGACGAATCAAATTTAGTGCCTCAATTAAATCTTGTTGAGCAAGTGCGGTTTTATTTTGCAAAAAGAAACAACGATTACGCAAAATTAATGCTCGATTAAGATCGCTGGTTAAATGTAATTTACGTGTAATTTCAATCAGTTGATTTAATAACAGTTCAGCTTGTTGAATATTACCAATTAACAAATTAGCTCGTGCCAAATTACGCCCTTGCTCTTGATTAAAATGATTATGATAATGAGCAGGTTGCCAACTATGTAACAACCAGTTTTGACAAGCTAAGACATCATTATTCATTTGCCATAACAATAACCTAGCTGAATCAAAATTCGCTTGCCAATCAGAATGATAACGGCGGCTATGATGAAAATCTTCAATTTGTTTAATAATGCGTGTGGCGTTATCTAAATCCCCTTTGACTAAAGAAATTTTACTTAATAACACTCGGCATTGTAATTGATCTGGCTGATTAAGAATCTCCAAGCCTGCAATTGCCATAGATTCCGCTTTATCTAATTTATACCATTCCCATAAAATACGGGCTTTGGTACGCAATAAAAATTCGTACATTGGCACGTTTTGCAAATGATTTTCCTGTACCAACTGATTAGCTTTATTGAGCATATCATAAGAGACTTGCAAAAAGCCTTGTGCCAGTAAAATTTCCGCTTGTTGTAACAATGACCAAAGTAAATTATGGTAGGTATGATGACGATAAGACATTTGTTCCGCTTTTTGTAGCCATTGCAAAGCAATATTTAACTCCCCTCTCACATGATGAGCCTCACCAATAATAGAAGTTGCCACAGTTTGTGCATAGTAAAAATCCGCTGGTAATTGTGCCAAGGCTTGGCTAGCGAGTCTTAAAGCCTTATCTTCATCGCCTTCATTAATAGCGACTTGAGCCCTTAATACATCAAATTCCGCTTGGTTGGAAGAGGTTAGAGCCACATTATATTGACTAAATACTTGATCAAAATGTGAAAAAATCTCATTAACTTCATTATGCCGATGCTGGCTTTGAGCTAACCACGCTTTTAATAACACTAAATTGGCATGGTAAACCAAGGTATTATCATCAAGTTTTGCTAGGCATTGTTCTAGTAACTTAAATTCGCCAAAATGGAAAAGTTGCCAAGCATATTGCTGTAATATTCTCAGTAACATTTTATGATCTTGTAATTGCATAGCATGATATAGTGCCTCTGTAGAATAGCCTAGGGCTAACCAAGATTCGGAAGCACGTTGGTGCAAAAGCGGTAGCTGATCAGCTAATTCCGTTTGGCAACATTGCCATAAAAATGAAGCAAATAATGGATGGAAACGCCACCAATGGTGTTCCGCCTCAATTTGTTGAATAAATAAACCTTGTTTTTCAAGCTCTTCAAGTTTACGGCGACTATCTGCCACACCCGTTAAATGTTGTACCAATTGTTCATTCATTGAGCGTAGCACTGAACATTGCAATAAAAAATGGCGAGTATCTTTATCAATTTGATTTAATACTTCATCATTGAGATATTCACTAATATGCGAGCTTAAGCGAGTAAAACGTTGAGTTGCCTCTTGCAATGAAATGTTATGTTGTTTGGTAGCAAGGCTAATAAGTTGGAGTGCAGTTACCCAACCCTCTACTTCATCACACAGGCTAATAATTTCTGTACTGGCTAAATTCGGATCTACTTTTTGCTTAAAGAAATGTATGGTTTCTTGATGATCAAAACAAAGTTGATGAATATCAATTTCTAATAATAATTCTTGCACACGCAAACTGGCGATACCTAATGGCGGTGTTGAGCGAGAAAGTAAGATTAGAGTCATATTCTGTGGTTGGTGTTTTAACCAATATTTTAATCCCTCATGAATTTGTTCATTTTCAATTAAATGATAATCATCAATAATCAAATAAAGATGATGATCGAAATGAGATACACTAACCAACAGTTGATCAAAAAGTAATTGTAAATTGGCTTTATATTCATTTTGATTATGCTCTGAAATAGTAGGTTCAAGCCCCATGGCATTAAATAATGCAGTACTAAAATAGGTAGCAAAACGCTCGGTTTGATTGTCGCTTTCATCAAGGGCATACCAACCAATATGATAAGTGCTTTTATCTTTAATCCACTGCGAAATCAGGGTAGTTTTACCATAACCTGCTGGAGCATTCATCAACACAAGAGGATATTGTGCCGCATTATCAAGTAATTGTAATAAACGTTGACGCACAATACTATTTTGTAAACGAAATGAAGGGGTCAGTTTGGAGGGAATTAACATAGTGATATCTCAACTTCTTTCTCGTCTTTCTACTACTTTTATACTGCTTAGCAATCATACCTATAAATTTAGGTTAGGTAGGATTTATTTTATATGTAATTAGACATAATAACCATAATGCTCAATTCTATCATATCCTATGGAGGTTTTTATGGCACAACAGAATTTTAATCCGTTTGAACAATTAGTAAAAAAATATTGTCGTTACTTTGAGGTAAATAGCCCAAAACAATTTAATTTAGCCCAATGGTATCAAATACTAGCAGAGGGGACGAGAGATATTGCCTATCAACAACTACCCAACGACAACCAGAAAGGGCGACATGTGAACTATCTTTCTATGGAATTTCTGATTGGACGATTAACAGGCAATAATCTGATTAATCTTGGTTATTATGATATGGCTAAAGCCTATTTACAGGACTATGGGGTAGATATTGTTGATGTTTTAGAACAAGAAACCGATCCTGCTTTAGGTAATGGTGGATTAGGGCGTTTAGCCGCCTGTTTTCTTGACTCTATGGCAACTCTTGGGCAAGCTGCAACAGGTTACGGATTAAATTATCAATATGGCTTATTTAAACAACATTTTGCCCAAGGAAAACAACAAGAAACTGCCGATTTTTGGGATAGAGAACATTATCCTTGGCAAACCTATAATGCAAGTAAAACGCAATATATCGGCTTTGCAGGTAGCATCACCCACATTGCAGAGGATCGTTATCATTGGCAACCTGACATTAAAGTACAAGGAAAGGCTTATGATCTAGCAGTGGTTGGCTATCAAAATAAACATTTACAAACCCTAAGATTATGGCAGGCGGACAATGAACTTGAATTTAATTTTGCTCAATTTAATGAGGGCGAATTTTTACAAGCAGAAAGTCAAATTGTACAAGCCACCGCATTAACCAAAGTATTATATCCAAATGATAATCATCAAGCAGGGCAACGCTTGCGTTTAATGCAACAATATTTTCATGTGGCTTGCTCGGTAGCGGATATATTAGCTCGCCATTTAGCAATGGGATATGACATCAAAACCTTTGCCCAACATCAGGTTATCCAATTAAATGATACTCACCCAACTTTAGCGATTTTGGAGTTAATGCGAGTATTATTAGATGAATATCATCTCGCTTGGCAACAAGCTTGGGATATTTGTTGCCATAGTTTTGCCTACACCAACCACACTCTATTACCTGAAGCCTTAGAACAATGGGATCAACATTTGTTCCAACAACTCTTCCCACGTCATTTTATTATTGTGGAAAAAATTAACCAATTATTTCAACAACAAGTGCAAGCCAAATTTGGCGATAATGCCGAAATCTGGAAAAAAGTCGCTATTTTGTATGATTATCGAGTGAGAATGGCAAATCTTTGCGTAGTAACTTGCTTTAAAGTTAATGGCGTGGCAGAAATCCACTCGCAATTATTGATAACAGAATTATTTCCTGAATATTATCAACTGTTTCCGCAAAAATTCTGTAATGTAACAAACGGCATTACCCCAAGACGCTGGATTTACCAAGCCAATCCAAGCTTAAGCGGATTATTAACCAAAAGTTTACCAAAGGATTGGTTAAAGGATCTCACTCAACTTAGTCAGATTGAAAAATATGTTGATGATATTGGTTTTCGTGATGAATACCAACAAATCAAACAATATAACAAACATCAACTTGCCAAAGAAATTGCCTTAACCTTAGATCTTAAAGTAAATCCTCAGGCGATTTTTGATGTTCAAATTAAACGTATCCACGAATATAAACGGCAACATCTTAATCTCTTAAATATTATTGCCACTTATCAGGCATTAAAAGCCAATCCAAATTTAGACATTACCCCAAGATTATTTATTTTTGCGGGCAAAGCAGCCCCGGGTTATTATTTGGCAAAAGATATTATTTGTGCCATTAATCGTGTCGCCAAGGTCATCAATCAAGATAAAAGTGTACGAGATAAATTACAAGTGGCATTTTTACCTAACTATCGTGTCAGCTTAGCGGAAAAAATTATTCCTGCGGCGGATATTTCTGAACAGATCTCAATGGCTGGCACAGAGGCATCAGGCACAGGCAATATGAAACTGGCATTAAATGGGGCATTAACCGTAGGAACTCTTGATGGGGCAAATGTGGAAATTGCTCAAATGGTGGGTGAGCAACATATTTTCCTGTTTGGGCATACGGTAGAAAGCGTGCGTAAATTACTTGCGACAGGCTATAACCCAAGGGATTATTATCAACAACATTTACCGCTTAAACAAGCCATTGATTTTCTCAGTGATCCTCTTGTTTGTGGCAATGAACCGCAATTATTTAAAACATTACAGGATAATTTAATCAACCAAGATCCTTTTTTAGTATTAGCGGATTTTGCCAGTTATGTGGATATTCAGAAAACCGTTGGCGAGGCTTATGGCGATCAACAACGTTGGTGGCAAAGTGCCATTTTAAATACAGCACGTTTAGGTATGTTCAGTTCAGATCGTGCCATTGCTGATTATCAACAACGTATTTGGTTAAAATAACCCTATAATATCGTCGTTCCAATTTAAAATAAGACCAGGCAGTACGCCTAAAATGCTACAAAAAGTACGGCAGGTGTACCAACGCCATATCAGTTTAAAAGGAACGACTCTAAAATAAATCATTTTATCGTTAGAGAAATACCATGAAAGTGCGGTCAATTTTCAATAAAAAATGTATTCAAGCAGGCATTTTACCTTATTTCCAAACAGAAACAGGGGTAAAACAACATATTGCTGATCAGGTAAAACAAAAATTATTTAATGCCTTGAACGGAAAGCATAAAACCCAATCCATTCCCTTGCCTAATGTGAAAGTCTTTTCACAACATAAACAGCCTTATTTTGTCAAATTGACAGGCTTAAACAAACATTATCAAGCAAAATGGCAATTAGTGCTAGAAAATGGCAAGCAAATTACCGGCAAAGTGAAACGCAATGCAATTCAACTACCGAATGATTTACCCTTAGGTTATCATCAATTAACCCTTAACGGACAAAAAAAGCAATATACTTGTCGCATTATTATCAGCCCTCATCAATGTTATCAACCTCAAGTTATCCAACAAAAACAAAAATTATGGGGAACGTTTTTACAGCTTTATGGGCTAAAATCCAAACAAAATTGGGGCATCGGCGACTTTGCGGATCTCAAACAATTCATTCAACATTTTAGCCATTATCAAGCTGATTTTATCGGTTTAAACCCTATTCATTCCTTATTTCCAGCCAATCCCGATTTAATCAGCCCTTATAGCCCTTCTTCTCGCCGCTGGCTCAATATTGCTTATATCCATGTGAATGAAGTCGCTGAATTTCAACAAAGCCCCCAAGCACAAGATTGGTTTAACAGCGAAACCATTCAACAACAACTCGCCGAGCTACGAAACCTTGCTTGGATTGATTACCCACAAGTCATCAAGCTAAAATTAACTGGGCTTAGGCTCGCCTTTAATCAGGTAAAAACAACATTACAGCAAAATCCTCTCTCAGATTTCGCCCAATTTATACAAACCAACGGCGAGGCACTGCAACAGCAAGCCACATTTGACGCATTACATCATCATCTAACACAGCAATCCCATTTACTCGGTGGCTGGGATAGTTGGGCAGAAGCATACCAAGATTACCATTCGCCCGCAGTACAACAATTCCGCCAACAATATGCTGATGAAGTCTTATTTTACGCTTGGCTACAATTTTTAGCCGAACAACAATTTGCCCAATGCCAACAACTTTGTAGCCAAAAAGGTATGTCCATTGGGCTTTACCGCGATCTCGCAGTAGGTGTTGCCAATAACGGTGTAGAAACTTGGCAAAATCAATCCCTTTATAGCCTAAATGCCTCTATCGGTGCTCCCCCTGATATTTTAGCCCCACAAGGGCAAAACTGGGGATTAGCCCCAATGAACCCCCATAGCTTAATCCAACAAGGCTACCAACCCTTTATTGATTTACTACGAGCCAATATGCAACATTGTGGTGCATTACGCCTTGATCATATTATGGCTTTACTGCGTTTATGGTGGATACCTAAAGGCGATACCGCACATAATGGGGCTTATATTCGTTATCCTGTTGATGATCTTATTGCCATTTTGGCACTGGAAAGCCAACGCCACCAATGTTTAATTATTGGCGAAGATCTTGGCACAGTACCCAAAGAAATCATAAAAAAATTAGCCGATGCAGGCATTTTCTCCTATAAAATCTTTTATTTTGAATTTGATCAACAGGGGCAAAACCGAGATTTGCAGGATTATCCTTATCAATCAATGACTACATTAAGCACCCACGATTTACCCACTATCAACGGTTATTGGCAAGGCTATGATTTTACCTTAGGGCAACAATTTGGCGTGTACCCCGATCCCAAAATCCTCAAACAATTAAAGCAAGATCGCATTAATGCCAAAAAGCAAATTCTACAACGCTTACGACAACATCAAATCGCCATTGAACAAGGAATTGATGAAAGCCTAGAAAGTAAGGTAACCAAAACCTTTACACATCAACTACAAAGCTATGTGGCTAAGGTAAATAGTGCCTTATTTGGCTTTCAACCTGAAGATTGGCTCAATATGCGTGAACCCGTCAATATCCCGGGCACCAGTTTTCAATATGCTAATTGGCAACGCAAACTTACGGCAGAGATTGATGAAATTTTTAATGACCCAACAATCCAACAATTATTGATAACCGTAAATCAAGCGAGAAAGTCTTAAATAATTTAGCGAAAAACTACCGCACTTTGCTCACTTATCCCTCGCCGTTTGAACTAAAACGGCGATACATCAATCGTTTCTGTTGGATAAAACAGTTCGTCATAAATCCATTTTCTTTATTTTAACAAAATTCTGCTAATACCCACCGCACTTTTCGGTAATATCAAAGCGTTTATTATGGAATTTTTGCAATGTACCTCGGTGTCCGATGCTGATAATAATGGCTTGTGGTAACTCGGTGCGAATTAAGGAATAAAGCCATTGTTCTGTGGGCTCATCAAGGGCAGAGGTGGTTTCATCTAAATAAATCACACTAGGTTGGCTAAGTAAAATACGGATAAAAGCCACACGTTGTAATTCACCGGGGGAAAGGGTGGCTTGCCAATCAAGATCTTGGTCAATATGGCTAAGGTATTTTTCCAGTTTACAACGTTTCATCATACTGCAAACTTGGGCTTTGCTGGCTTGAATATCGGGATAACAAATGGATTGATATAACGTGCCTTGTGGCATATAAGGGCGTTGCGGTAGGAATAAACTACGGCAATCACAAGGGGTTTCTACATAGCCCATAGTTTCAAAGGGATAGATACCTGCAATGGCTTTCAAAAGGGTGGTTTTGCCTGTGCCTGATGGCCCTTGAATTAACAGGGCATCGCCTGCATTAAGTTGTAAATTGAGGTTAGCAAGCAAAATGTTACCATGTTGATCTTTAATTCCAAACTGGCAAAGTTTAACTTGATTACCACAAGCAGTAGGCTGATAAATTTGGTTATCATCTAATTCATCAAGTTTAGCAAGAAAGCCTGATAAACGGTTTAAGCGAGCTTGATAGAGAGTAAACTCTTCATAGAATAAACGGAAAAAAGATAAGGCTCGCATTAGGCGGTTAAAGGATTGTACCGTTTGGTGCATATCGCCAAGGGTAACTTGCCCAGCAAAAAAGCGAGGGGCTTGTAACATTAACGGCAATAATTTGGCGACTTCGGTTACTCCTGTATTAAAGCCGTCCAGCCCTAGCATTTTTAATACAATTTTCCAGCGATTTTTAATAATTTGATTGAATTTATCCTTGAGTAAATGGTGTTCTTGCTGTTCGCCAGCATAAAAAGCAACACTTTCGGCGTGATCTCTGACCCGAATAAGCGAATAACGATAGTTACCGCTTAATTTTTCTTTATTGAAGTTAAGTTTAACCAGAGGGTGTCCAATCCAGACAGAAAGTGCGGTGGCAATAATAATAAAAATATAAATAAAAAAGACCACGCCTTTAGGAATCGCTACCCCTAAAAGCACCAATAAGCCTGATAAGCCCCATAAAATAATGGTAAATTCAATGGTGGACACAATGGCATTAATGACCCCTCGCACCATATCTACAGTAACGGTAATAAATTCTCGTGCGTCTTGTTCTATCCGTTGATCAATATTATCGGGCAAGGTTTTTTCATATTTTAGGCGGTAATAATTTTTATTAGCAAGCCAACGTTGCAACATGACCGCATTGAGTTTTTCTAACCATTTAATTTCAAAAACTTGGCGAATTAAATCATTGATAATGGAACGTGTAATATTGACTAATACTAAAAGGGCATTAATGCCAGCAAAAAACCAAAAGGCATTGGCATCTTGTTTTTGTAATGAACTATACAAGCCATTATAAAAGAATGAATTAAGGACACTAATACGGACTTCAAGCAAAATCAGCGTAAGCAATAGGACAATCATCAGCAAAATTTTATACCCCCCGCTTTGTTGTACACAAGGGCGGGTAATTAACCAAAATTTTTTGCCAAAATCCGTATATTTTAATAGCCAAGCTGTCAGGCTTAGCATTAAACATACCCAAAAAAGTGAAGAAATTAGCCAATAAAAGCTATTATTAAGTTCCGTTTGCCAGTTCATTTTTTTATTAATCAATTAATGTTCATATAAATGCGTAACTAATTTGCCGTCTAAATATTCACCAATATAGACTTGATTTAATTTAATATTTTGTTGTTGCAGTTGTTGTTCAATCCATTGTTCATCTTTACCAATAATATCTAATATATCATTGTCAATACCACCAGCTAAAATTAAAGGATAACGTAAACTTTTATCGCCATATTGAATAATTGAAAGTTGCCCATTTTGTTCTAATACTGCACGTTTAACAGTGGCGATTTCATAAACGCCAGCAGAACGTAATTTAAACATTAAATCATGGGCTGAAATACCATTACGCATACATTCCCCCACTTGAATTTTGCCATTCATAATGACCCAAACGGGTTTACCGTCAATTAATCCTTTCACCAAATGGTTATGGTTTTTAATAAACTTAAGACTAAAAATCAATAATGTCCATAACACTAAAACTAAAGAAAATTGTAAAACACCAATATTATCGTTATAAATTACCCCACCAATAATGCCACCTAGTACATAATTTTGCACTTGATCCATTGCTGATGTAGGAGCAAGATTACCTTTTCCCATTAAATTAATTTGTAATACTAAACCAAGAATACCCATAAGTAATTTCAGGCTTAATAAATAATAAGATTCGATCATAAATATTAATGCTCAGTTGTAGATTGGATAATATTAATATGAGGATTAACTAAATTAATAGGGGCTAATGAATAAGCAGAAAAGTCATTATTAAAATGTACTTCATAATAATTTTCTTTAATAGATAAAATCATACCATTAGAAGGTGTTCGGCTATTCACTAAAATATCTTTATGTTCAAGCTGTTGAGTATAAATTACCGAATCTAAAAATGTTATCATTCTTGAACTATTTGCAGCGGCAGAAAGATTAGAGGAATAATAATTATATTGCACCCCAAGTAGGAAAATAACAATAAGTAAAAAGATAATACTCAAATCACGATATTTTGTTTCCATTCTATGGCGTAAATATAAAAAATTAGCCACTAACATAATCATCAATGCAATAAAAATGATAAGGTATTTTATATACCCTTGAAAGGAGGTTTGACTTTGTAGGTATAAGTATGTGTAAAAGTTCATAAATAATTATTGATAAATAGTGAAGGGCGATAATTTTCGCCCTTTTATTTATATAAATCAATTAGAAAGAATATTCCACATTCGCCCAATACGTTCTAGGCATACCTAATACTGCAAAGCTACGATCATAAAGTCCACGTTGTACTTGCCAGTAACTTTCATTAAACAGATTTTCTACGCCCATTGTGAATGTTAAAGATTGCGTATTATCTAATTTAACAAGATATTTTGCACCAATATCTACTGTGGTATAAGACGGGAATTTATAGTTTTTTGCTGTATCTTGATAAGAAGATCCATAATATTGTACCGCACCATTCAAGGTTAAATTATCAACAAATGGTGTATCCCATTCCACCCCTGCTTTGGCGATAATACGAGGACTGGCGACTTGGCTACCCGTAACAGTACTACCTGAATAGGTTGGGAAATTAATAAGATCACCTTTATTATAGGTAATACCGAGGTTAGGGCGTAAACTACCGTCCAATAAACTTGCATAGATATTTAACTCAATTCCGCGATTACGCTCCTCGCCCTGTTCTCTGCCAGTACTAGGCACAATCCCCGGTCTTCTTAATTGATAAATACTTAAGGTCGTTGTTAGATTTTCGCCCCAATTTTTGCGTACACCCGTTTCTATTTGGCGAGTTACTCGTGGGCTTAACATTTCTCCTGTATCTGGATCGGCATTACCGGGTTCTAAATCTTCCAAATAATTCGCATAGAAAACAAGGTTAGGATTGGCAATCCAAGAACCAGCAATCATCGGGCTAAAGCGGTTTGCTCTAAGCGTGGTATTTTTTACATGGTTAGTTTGTTTGATCCATTGCAAACGTCCCCCTAACGTCAATTTTAATTGTTCATCAAAGAAACCAAGGGTATCGGCTAAAGCTAAACTATGAGCTTGTAAGCGTTGATCCACAGAATGGGTAGTTAATTCTGATGAATAGCTTGCTGTACTTGGTAAAACGGGATTGTAGATATTATAAATAGTATTATCTGTTGCTTTTTTTCCTTGGTAATGATCACGCGTACGTATTACGCTATCCCAAGCTACACTCCAGTTATGACTTACTAGACCTGTAAAATGCTCACCGCTTAGTTTTAAATTTGCGCTAGTGGTTTTATGGGTAAAATCATTGGCACGCATAGAATCAATTTTATAGGTATCAGCTGTTTGCATTTCTAAATTTCCAAAAGCCCCATAATATTTAGCACGCATATAACCAATACCACCAGATAACATCATGCTATAAGGCAAATCATATTCAAAGGTCATCATTATGGTTTTTGTATCGGTGGTCTGTCCTGACCAACTCGGGATTAAATTCGTTTTGCCGTTAGGTGCCGAAGCGAGAGCATAACTTAAGTTCTGAATATCTTGTATTCTTGCTCTCCCACCTTTAGTCGCACGTTTTGCATAGAGAAAATCAATACCTACTCGCAATTTTTCGCCACGATAATCAGCTCCTAAAGAAAATTGTTTGTCTCTTTCACTATAACCAGTACGAGGCGTGTTACCATCACGATAAAGTCCTCCAATACGAATACCCCACTCCTTGTTTTCGCCAAAACGGCGACCAAAATCAAAGGTCTCTTGTAAACGATTATTGGCATACCAACCAAAACCAATTTTATTAATCGGTTTATCAGTAGCTCGTTTAGTTTCAATATTCACTGAAGCACCTGCCGAACCTTCCGGATCCATACCAACCGTAGCCGTTGAAGCACCTTTAATTAATTGAGCTGAGGCTATACCCGTTAATTGAGAAGCATAGTTAGAATAAAGACCTGCTAAACCATTGACACTAAATTGACGAGCATCAAGTTGTAAACCTCTCACATAAATTCCACCTAACGTATTGGTTTCGCCCCCAAAATTCATAACAGAAGAATCTAATTTTGAAATAGCATCAACAAGATTTCTTGAACCCGTTTCTTCAATGGCTTTTTCATCGTAATTGACGACATTGATAGAGGAAGTAAAGGCAGATTGTTTGCCAAGCAAACTTAAATTGACATCAGATTTTAATTTATCGGTAGCTTTGTATTTTTCAAACTCGGTAACAACATTAATTTGATCTAGTTCACTTTCATCACTACCCCCTACCTGACTCGTTTCAGCAAAAGTAGAAAAAGAAATCCCTGCAAATAGGGAAAGATAAATAAGGTTGAAATTAAACTTATTCATTATTCAGTTCCTCGGTTAAAGATTAAACAAAAAATCGGCGTGAGTATATAGAAAATCATTCTCAATCACAAGAAAATCTTGTGTAAATAATGGTCAAATTTACCATAATTAATGCAAAGTGCGGTGGATTTTTGGTTTTTTTGTTATTTTCTCTGTTAATGGCTAAGGATTTTGCCGTTAGCGATGTACTTTCTTTATTGATCAGAGGACAGAATAATGGATACGCTAATTTATTTATTAGTTGCTTATTGAGGATCTTGATTTATTCTACTACAGGTATTACCTTATCGATATAGGAAAATAGGATGCAGATTTGCTAATTTTATAATAAAATTCAATCATAATATTTATCTATTATAGGATTGGGAGTTACAACATGACTATACCTGTAGGTAAAATGGAATATCAACTTGGAGTACATCCAACTACAGGTTGTGGACTATCTTACTCTGATGATGAATTAAATACAGCATTAGCGGGAAAAGTTCAAGAAGTGGTTTTTGATATAGTAGGACAAAAACAGATTATAAATATCTTAGCGGAAACAGGTTTCTCGAAAGACGATATTGAAAAAAATTTAGTTCCTTTTGGTATGGATCCTGAAGACTGGCGTGTAGGTGAAGGGATTGCAGAGTGCTATTTATCGGAACATCGTCAATGTTTTTTTCCATGGCCCGATAGTAGAGATGAAAGAAAAATAGGATCTAGTTTACCAGGAGCGGATTTAGTTGGTTTTCAGGTTATAGGAGATGAGATTTATTTTGCTTATGGAGAAGTAAAAACATCTAGTGAATCTAAATATCCACCAGGTGTCATGGTCGGTCGTTCAGGTCTTCAATCTCAAATTGAAGATTTAAAAGATAATGATGAAACAAAGTGTACTTTAATGAATTATCTTGCCTTTAGAAGTCGAGGTCAAGATTGGGAAAATTATTTTAAAAGAGCTGCTCAAAAGTTTTTGAAATGTTCTAAAAATATACGGATTTTTGGTGTTTTAATTAGAGATGTACAACCTAATGAAAGAGATATTAAAAATAGAATAAATAACTTAGTCAAAAATCAATATTCTGAAACGTATATCGAGCTTCTAGCATTATATTTACCAAGTCAAAGTATTTCGCAGTTAAGCCGTAAAATTATGCAATATAAAAATGGTGGTGTAATATGAATATTACCCAACAATCTTTGGGAAGATTAAAAGAGCATTGGGCTATTCAAGCTATTGGCAATGAAGAGATTGAAAAGGCATTCAATTTGGCAAATCAATTGATTGTAAATAATGCCGTGGGAAAACAAATGGAATTTGGTTTTTGTTTTACTTCTGCGGATTATAATTTATTAGAGCGTACTGCTATGGCTTATGAATTGGCTGCTATTGAAGGATTATCTACTTTATTAAGCCCGACTTCTGATGACAGCGAGCTAAGAATACAAGGTATGGCTGCTGCTCATCAGGCTTTTGATTTTTATCGCTTACTCCCTATTTCAGAAAATAATGAGAAAAGAATATTTCATATTTTACATATATCTGCATTGGCTTATTGTGGGCAAAAAAGTATAGATTTACATCGTTGGTTAAATGAGAATGAAGATAAATTAAATATTCCATCTGAAAATAATTCTAATTGGGATATAAAAATTCTGCACAACTTATTTCGTTGTTGGATTCATTTATTTCGTCATAAGAATTGGAAAAGTATCAATGAAATAAATAGCATTGTTAATCGGCTTAGAGAAGAACAGAAAACATATGAAACTAATTTCTTTGCAGATTCTGATAATGCAGAAAATAGAGTAAAAGCACTACGTTTGATTAGCTTGTATCATTGGGCAAAAGCAACGGAGATTCAGGCTGGTTATATGTTACAAGGTGAGCCTGTTGCCGTTGCTCAATTATTGGATAAACATTTTGAATCAGCTATAGAAGCTGCTATTGATAGTGCAGATGCTCAACTTGAAATTTTGCTCAGATGGTTACAGGCAGCAGCCCGCCAAATGGCTGAATCTTCAATTTGGTGGGTAGCCCGTCGTATTAACTCCCGAGTAACAAAATTTGTTAATCAAGTTACTCGGGCTAATGCCTTGTTTGAGTTAATGCCACCACAAAAAAATGCCATACAGGAACAAGGTTTATTAGATGTAGCAGCTACTGCGGTTGTGGTGGATATGCCTACATCCGGTGGTAAAACTTTACTGGCTCAATTTAGAATTTTACAGGCACTCAACCAATTTTCAGATAATGACGAAGGGTGTTGGATCGCATATGTTGCACCCACTAAAGCATTAGTATCCCAAATTACACGACGTTTACGTAAAGATTTTGAACCTATTGGTGTGAAAGTCGAGCAGCTCACAGGGGCGATTGATATAGATACTTTTGAAGACGAACTTTTAATCCAACAAGACAGAACTAAAAGTTTTGATGTTTTAGTAGCTACCCCTGAAAAACTACAATTAGTCATTCGTAATAAAAAAGTACCACGACCACTGGTATTGGTTGTTATGGATGAAGCACACAATATTGAAGATGAAGAACGTGGCTTAAGAATAGAATTACTGCTCGCAACGATTAAGGGGGAATGTGATAGAGCCAATTTTCTATTGCTTATGCCTTTTGTTGAAAAGGCTGAAACTCTAGCACGCTGGCTTGCACATGATCGTAATGCAGGTCGAACAATCAGTTTAGGAACAACTGCTTGGAAGCCAAATGAACGAATTGTAGGAATGTTTCGTGCTGTGGAAGCAGAAGGAAGAGGTAATTGGCGTTTACAATATGAGACTTTAATCACGACACAAAAAACGATTCATTTAAAAGGGCAACATTTTGTTGGAAGGGTTAGACCAGTAGATGTTGCTAAAAGTAAAGCTACTACTACATTACAAACTGTTGCAATGGCAAAAATTATGTCAGAGCGTGGAACTAGTCTTGCTATTACAAACAATATTTCACACGTTTGGAGTATGGCTCGTAACGTAGCTAAAGATATGCCAGTTTTAAATAACATTCCTAATGAAATTTCTTTGGTTCAAAAATTTATTCAAGCTGAAATTGGAGCAGATTTTGAGCTAATTGATATGCTTTCAAAAGGTATTGGTGTTCATCATGCAGGGCTATCAGATGAAATGCGAGCTTTAATTGAATGGCTTGCTGAAGAAGGGAAACTCAAAATACTTTGTGCAACAACAACGATTGCTCAAGGTATTAATTTCCCTGTATCGTCGGTTTTCCTTGCAACATATAAATATCCATATGGTATTGAAATGTTACCAAGAGAATTTTGGAATCTTGCTGGCCGTGCGGGCAGAATGAACCATGAGAGTGTTGGGGTTGTTGGTATTGCAGCAAGCAATAAGCCAAATGAAATTGTTAATTATGTCAAAAGGGCAACTAGTGAGCTTGTTTCCCGTTTAATTCAAATGCTTGAACAGTTAGAGAACGCAGGAGAATTGAATGAATTACATAACAAAATATACAGTCCTGATTGGGAAGATTTTCGTTGTTATGTGGCACATTTATGGAGTGAAAAGAAAAATCTTGAAGCAGTACTTTCGGAGACCGAACAACTTTTACGAAATACATTGGGATATGGTATTTTAGAAAGTGATTCACAAAATAAGCAGAAAGCCCAACAATTGTTAGAGGCCACACGCCAATACGCTCAATCACTAAGTGATAAAACCGGATTTGTTGCTTTAGCTGATATGACAGGATTTTCTCCTGAAGGTATTAGCAAAGCAATGACAGAAATCAATCAATTAGAGAAAAAACTAACAGTTAATGATTGGAAACCTGATAGTTTATTTGGTGAACAATCAGGAATGTCTGATCTATTTGGTGTCATGCTGAAGGTACCGCAATTACAACGTAATTTGGAAGAAATAACTTCACAGGGCTCTGGACACTCACAAATTGCTGATATTACCAAAGCTTGGGTATCTGGTAAAAATATTGAAGAAATTGCTAAGGAGTATTTTAATAGTGAGGATAATACTTCATCAATTACTAATGCTTGTAAAGCAATATATCGGACGTTGATTAATAACGGAACTTGGGGATTTTCTGCTCTCAGCAAATTAGGTATAGATTTTGATAAAATTTCTGATGAAGATAAACGTAATATTAATCTGTTACCATCAATGGTTTATCATGGCGTAAAAACTGAAGAAGCAGTTTTATTACGAATGAACGCTCTGCCACGTAGTATAGCAGAATCCTTTGGTGAAATATTTAAGGAAACTATTTCTAAAGATAATTACTCAGTTCAGGAAGCTCGGTGGTTTTTAAAACGAGCAGATAATGCGAAGTGGAATAAAGCTTCACAAAAATACTCAAATATACTAACAGGAAGTGAATATCGGAAAATTTGGAATATATTATCAGGTGATATTACCACTTAATAAAAAGCACCAATTTAAAATACCAATAGTTGTATACGATGTATAGTAATTTCAATATAACATGTTATAGTTTTAAATTTTATGGTGTAATGGACAAAATAGTTGCTAATAATAATTTTCTCAAATTGCTAGTAACTCTTTTTATTAAAAAATCCTTTATAAACACAATCTTACGCTTTCCACTTAATCCGTTATGATTAAATTAATTTCCACTTAAGTTCACTAAATAAACTTTCTAACCGATTTGTTGTTTTTTCAATATTTAATTCCGCATACCTTTCAAAGGTAAATAAATACCTTTCATAATATTTCATGCTCGCTAATGCTCCTCTTAGTCCTTTATGTTTATAAGAAAAATAACCTTTTTCATTGCATTTATCTGAGAGTTCATTCAAATAATCTTGATGTTTTAAATACCAATAATGTAAACGACAAAAAATCATGCTTTTGACTTTCTTTTAATGTTTTCTTAAGTCATTTCCAGCTAGAGATTTATGTTTTTTCTTCACTTTCTCATCGCCATTGCCACAAGATGAAAATGACTCATTTGAATAGGCGTATTGAATATTTTTTAATAATCTACGACAGATATGCAGGTAGTTGATTGAATAATATATAGTAAAATCTAATTAAATACGCTACAATATTCACATGGCATACTCAAAAGACTACCGACAAATGATATTAGCCAAACTCAAAGGTGGCGCAAGCTTTCGAGAATTGGCACAAGAGTTTCAGCTCAGTACTAACACCATCCAGAGATGGAAGAAAAACCCTGAACGAAAGAAACGTATTGTTAAACCTTATAAGATTGATAACGAGCTCCTCAAAGCCGATGTTGAAGCTTATCCCGATGATTATCAATGGCAGCGAGCACAGCGTTTAGGTTGTAGCCAAAACGCCATTTGTACGGCTTTAAAAAGGCTCGGAATAACACGTAAAAAAAGACGTTAGCGCATTCTCAAGCAAATACTGAAAAACGAAAGTCTTTTCTTAATGCGCTAAAAGCATTTAAAAAAGCGGGAAGAAAAATCATTTATTTAGATGAGAGCGGCTTTAAAATGCATGACAACAGACCGCATGGGTATGCTCAAAGAGGTAAGCCTTGTCTTAGCCAATCCAACTGGCAACTTAAAAACCAGAGTAATGCCATCGGTGCTGTACTTAATCAACAGCTCTTTGCTGTGGGGCTGTATGATTGCAGTATCAATAGCGATGTTTTTCATGGTTGGGTCGAGCAGTGATTACTTCCGCAACTTCCTGATAACAGTGTTATTGTGATGGATAATGCTGCTTTTCATAAAGGTTCAGACACAAAAGCATTGATAGAAGCCGCGGGGCATACCATTCTCTGGCTCCCACCTTACAGTCCTGACCTTAATCCAATTGAACGCACTTGGGCTTGGATAAAGCAAAAACGTAAAGAATGTCGGTTAAATTGCATCGACCGTTTATTCTTTTATTTTATGTGGTTATGTAGCGATTTTTAATGGGTTTACTATAGCTTTTTTTCTTAACCGATTTAGTACTGTCCGATAATAAATATCTTTTTTGTTTTCATAATTTGATGATAAATCGAGGCTATCCATTAACACTAACACACCAAAATCTCGTTTAAAGAAAGTGGTATTCATAATAATATTTAAATAAGTTGATGTGGGTAAAATTAAGATATTTTTCGGGGCTGTATCAATATATCTTTGAATTGTTTTAACAGAGCATTGATATTTAATTGCAAGCGCTTTATACGTCTGTTTTCATTGAGAATAATGAAACCAAATTTCAGTGGGATTTAATTTATTTTTAAAGGTAAAGGTTTTATTACAATGATAGCATTTATAGTGTTGAATATTATTTTGAATGCCATATTTCTTAATATTCAGATTTAGGCAAAAAGGACAAGTTTTTTGTTCATTTTCAAAAAAGTGAGTTAAAGCCTTGTACTATAAGGCTTCAAGCCATTTTGTCCATTACACCTAAACTTCATTGACCTTAAGAAAAATAGTATCGCTACACAACTCTAAAGTACTGTTCTGGGGTAAATGATAGTTTATTAACCTTCTATTAGGGCTCCTGATTTATTCTACCATTATAATATCCTATTATTCTGTCCTCTGAAAGCTGACAATGGTGAAATATAAAGTCGGAGAAACAATCGTCGTAAAAAACCAAAAACCCACCGCACTTTAATCCCAAATAGAACGATAATATCAACAAACTTATTTTTCAGTAAAAAATAATTAATGCAAAGTATGCTTATCTATGCTACATTATTCGCCTTTTCTAACTAAAATTTAGGCTTATTGGTGTGTTAAATCTTCTTACAAAGCGAATTATTCAACTTATGTTAGTGATTTGGTCAGTGGGAACCTTGACTTTTTTATTAACCCGAAATTTGCCGGGCGATATGGCTTATCGTATTGCAGCCAGTCGTTATGGTTATGATCAAACGGATACCGCCGCAGCGGAACTCGTGCGGTCTGAATTAGGATTAAATTTACCTTGGTGGCAAAATTATTTTAATTGGTTAACGGATTTATTGCAGTTTAATTTGGGTAATTCCCTAGTCAGCGGACAACCTGTTTGGCAGGAAATTGGGCATCAATTTGGGCATACTTTTGCCTTGGCGATAGTGGCATTATTGCTTTCATTATTTATTGGACCGCCATTAGGCTTATGGGCAGCTCGCAAACCTGATGGCTTGGTAGATAAAGCCAGTTTATGGTTAAGCACCTTGTTGCGTTCTATCCCTGCTTTTATTATTGGCATTGGCTTAATCATTCTCTTTGCGGTAAAGCTAAAGTGGCTACCTGCCGCAGGCTATGGCAGTTGGCAATATTTTATCTTGCCCGCCCTTACATTAGCTTTAGGCTTGAGTGCGGTGTCAGTGCGTATTAGCCGCCACGCTATGGTAAGTGTCAAACAAACTGACTATTATCAATATGCACAATTAAAAGGTTTAACACCATGGCAATGTTTTTATCGTCATGGTTTACGCAATGTGGCTATTCCAATTTTGGCTTATCATTCGGTACAACTGATTTATTTAATTGAAGGTGTTGTGATTGTTGAAAGTCTTTTTGCTTGGCCGGGTAGCGGACACGCATTAGTCCACGCCGTTATCGCGCGTGATGTTCCCCTTATTCAAGGTACCGCACTGATTATGGGGGCGATTTTTGTCCTATTAAATATGTTGGTGGATATGTTAGCTGCTTGCATTGATCCTCGCATTAAATCTCAAGGAACAGCACTATGTTAAAATCCCTTTCTTTCGCCCAAAAGTGCGGTCTATTTTTATTATGTTTTTTATTTGCTTTTGCTTATTTGCAACCTTATTTCTATCCTATGGACGAGGCATTGCAAAACTTAAACAAAACCTTGCAAAAACCCAGCACACTTTATTGGTTAGGTACTGATCATTTTGGACGGGATATGCTAGCAAGGCTTGCCGCTGCTATGCGATTATCCTTTGGCTTAATTCTGCTTTCGGTCAGTGTTTCCCTCGCTTTTGGCTTATTATTTGGCATTATGGCTGGCTACCTAGGCGGTTGGCTTGATCGTATCTTAAATTTTATCAGTGAAATTATCATGGCATTACCAGGCTTGCTGTTTATTTTATTGTTTGCCGCCCTTGCTCCGGGATCCTTTTGGTCATTATATTTGGGGATTGCTTTGGTTATGTGGGTAGAATTTTTCCGTGTAATTCGCACCATAAGCCAAAGTATTGCCCGTAGTGGCGAAATTGAATCTTCCCAATTAATGGGAATGGGCTTTTTTTATTGTTTAAAACGCCATTTTTTACCGAAGCTGGCTTCTATTGTCTTTACCCTCAGTGCCTTTGCCGCAGGCAATGCGGTATTAGCATTAGCCACTTTAGGCTTTGTCAATGTCGGATTAAGACCACCCACCGCTGAACTCGGTTTAATGATGACCGAATTATTTCCTTATTATTATGAAGCACCATGGATTTTTCTTCAGCCGATTTTAGCGGTATTTTTATTGGTGTTAAGTTTTCAATTATTATCTGGTAAGGTGCGATAATGACCGTTCTTATTCAAACGACTAATTTATCAGTGCAAACAAAGTCTGGGGAGCAATTAGTGGAACCCATTAGCCTTAGCGTAAAAAAAGGTCATAATCTCATTATCTTAGGCGAAACAGGTTCAGGCAAAAGTTTATTAGCACAAGCCATTATGGGGGCATTACCTAGCGATCTAAGCCGACAAGGCGAAGTTACTATTGTAGGACAACCTCAAGGGCAATGGGGCAAACAAATTGCTATGTTAGCCCAAGAACCCACACGCTCACTTGATCCCACCATGTCCATTCAACAACAGGTGTGGGAAAGTTTTTATTTTGTGGCACAACAGGATAGGCTAACCGCCCAGCAAAAAACATTACAAAAACTCACCGCACTTGGCTTAGAGCCGTTTATTAATTATTACCCTCATCAGCTTTCAGGCGGTATGGCACAACGAGCTGCCTTTGCTATGGCAACCGCGAGCGGTGCTTATATTGTTATTGCTGATGAACCCACCAAAGGGCTAGACCAGAAAAATAAAAATATTGTTATCCAATTATTAGCCCAAATTGCTCAACAAGGCGGAGCATTGTTAGTGATTACCCACGATATTGATGTTGCCAAACAGCTCGGTGGCGAAATTATGGTAATGAAAAAAGGCAAATTACTGGAACAAGGCGATAGCCAGCAATTATTTATCCAACCTCGTTCGCATTATGCCAAACAATTAATTGCCGCCGCACCAGAAAATTGGCAAGCCAAAGCAAAACCACAACGCAACGCACAAACCTTATTAACCGTAAAAGATCTTAGCATTGCAAGAGGAAAACGCCGTCTATTTTCAACACTTAATTTCAGCCTAAATCAAGGGGAAGTTTTAGGCTTAGTGGGCGAAAGTGGCATAGGCAAAAGTTCATTGGGGGATTGCCTTTGTGGTCTATTAGCACCGCATCAAGGGGAAATTTGCTGGCAAATTCCGCCGAAACCGCAGCAAGTGTTGAAATTATATCAAGATCCGCCCTCTGCATTTGCTGGAAAAATTAAATTACAGATTTTACTTGATGATGTAATTAATAAGCACAACCTTGATCGCCGCCGTATTCCTTATTTACTTGAGCAACTAAAATTAGACCCCGCTATTTTACAACGCACCGCAGAAAATGTATCAGGCGGCGAATTACAACGTATTGCCATTTTACGAGCATTATTATTCAACCCTGTTTTATTATTTGCCGATGAAGTTACCTCAAGGCTCGATCCCATTACCCAACAAGAAACCATGGATTTATTGGTAGAACAATGCAATTCTTTTCACTGTGCTTTAATTATTGTCAGCCACGATCATCATTTGGTGAACCATTATTGCGATCAAGTTATTGATTTAACTCATTATAGTTGTTTCAATTTAAAATAAGCTAAGGTCTGCTAACGTGGTATTATTTTAGAGTGGGAAGCTATATTTCGGGTTAAAGTGCGGTGGGTTTTGAGATTATTTTTTCACTTTCATTTCTCCGACTTCACAAATGTATTTCGCACATTCGTGCGACTTACTTTCTTTACTATTCAGAGGACAGATGACTGAAGACAGAAGACAGTATTCACTTTAAATATTAATAAATTAGCGTTTTTATTATTCTGTCCTCTGAACGGCTAAACCGTTAGCAAAGACAGAAAACTAACAGTAAAAAATAATCCAAAAACTCACCGCACTTTAAAACATAACAACAAGAAATTAACCACCCCCTAAAAAACGCAATTAAATCAGTTATTTTCTTTTTTATAAAAATTCATTAGACTTCTATATAAACCTATCGCAAAAGATTGATTTTAAAAACACCTTATACAGTGGTTTTAATTTAAAATAAGATAGAACACTACATTATGCTCAATACTTTTAGGGAAGATTATGCCAATACCATTCTGTCAATGCCAACCCATTGCTAGCGTAAAACTGCTAGGGGCAGAAGTTACCGCTATTCAAGTGGATTTACAGCAACCGATCCCCAACTTTATGCCCCATAAATTTCAATTATTCATAAAAAATCCTAAATTAACCGAACAATGGCAACCCCTTGATATTGAATGTGTAAAGCACCACGATCGCCGCTTTATGCTACATATTAAATCAGCTTTACATAATCCAATAACAAAACTCTATCATTTTGCTCCTATTGATTTTTGTCAACAAAAATGCCCATTACAATTTCGCTTACAACATACAAAAATATCGCCAGAACAATGTATATGGTTAGAGATAATTTGCCCCGAACAACAAGCCTTTCATCAATACACATTTGCTGATTTTACATACAGTTTAGCCTGCCCACCTCATCATCAAGCCTCTTCCTCGCCGTTACATAGTTTAATTGTGTGTTTACATGGTGCAGGCGAAAGAGGGAAACAACAACAAAATATCCTCGCTGATAAACTGGCAACCACCTTCTTAGATCAACAATGGCAAAAAGCCTTTAATCAACCCTATATTTTAGCCCCACAATGCCCCAGCTTTTGGCTAAAGCATTTTGTTTGGCAACAACGAACCTATCAAGGGGAACGGGATTATAGCGAGGATTTACTCGCCTTAATTGAGCAATTATTACAACAATATCCCAACATTGATAAACAACGAATTTATTTGATAGGCGTATCAATGGGCGGTTATCAAGCATTGCGTCTATTGGCAATGCAGCCCAATTTATTTAGTGCAGGAATTATTGCTTGTCCTGCCCAAATACTACCTACACAACAATTAGCCCAAATTCGTGCAATACCTTTATGCTTTTTACATAGCGAACTTGATCAAGTTGTGCCAGCACAAAATACCCAACAAATCACCACCCAACTTGCGAAAAATAACCCAATTTATACCCATTACTACCAACAAATTATCATTGATAAACAAGCAGTAGAACCCCATGCAGTATTTTTAAAACTTTATCAAAATGAACCACACTTTGATGGGCAATCGGTTTTAGATTGGTTAAGTTTACAAAGAAAAACTGAAAAATTAGATAATATCTAATCATTAGGGGTATTTAGTAATCAATACATTTTATGTAAAGTAAATTTTGAAATTGATTTTTACTGCGTTTTGTGTTGTACATTCCTAGCTTTGCTAGCCTTTTCACACCATTAACAAAATCAGATAAAAAAGCAAAAAATCTCAAAAACTCACCGCACTTTAGTTCAAGTAGCAAGAAGACAAAAACTACAAAGAGATTATCTAATCACTAAATAATAACAACAAACAATAAATAATTTTCACTTTTCAGAAAAAATTATTAGAATTTTATACAAATTTATTGCAAATACATTGATTTTGATCTAATAATAAAAACACCTTATGACAAGGGTTTAACCTAGAAAAAACCAAAAATAGCAGATACTGGAGGATTTTATGAAACAACTGAGTGCAATTATTCAGCCTTTTCGTTTAGATGAAGTGCGTGATGCACTGTATGAAATCGGCATTAAAGGTATGACCATTAGTGAAGTCAAAGGTTGTGGGCGACAAAAAGGACATACCGAACTTTATCGTGGTGCTGAATATACCATTGATTTTTTACCAAAAATTCAAATTGATATTGTATTAATGGACGAAGAAGTTGAGCCCGCTATTGAGGCAATTTGTTCGGTCGCCAAGTCAGGCAAAATTGGCGATGGCAAAATTTTTGTGAAGCCCGTTGACCGTATTGTGCGGATTAGAACAGGCGAAACTGATGAAAGTGCGGTGTAATTTTAGCGAGAATTTGAGGAACTGATGATGAAAAAGACGATTTTACTAGCAAGCCTGCTATCCCCTTCTATGGCATTTGCACAATTAACCGATTGGATTAGACCTATGTCTGAACTCAGTGCGGGGGACACCACTTGGGTAACTGTTGCGGCGATTTTAGTGTTATTTATGACAATCCCGGGGTTAGCCTTATTTTATGCCGGTATGGTGCGTAAGAAAAATGCCTTATCTACTATGGTACAAAGTTTTGCCATTTGCTGTTTAATTGCAATTTTATGGCTTTGTTTTGGTTATAGTTTAACCTTTACCCCAAACAATGCCCTCATTGGTGGCACAGAACGTTTCTTTTTAAACGGCTTAAATGTGTTCACTGAACAAGAACAACTCACTATTTATCCGGGTGCGCCAACCATTCCTGAATCTGTCTTTATGGTTTTCCAAATGGCATTTGCCATTATTGCTGCAGCCATTATTACAGGGGCATTTGCTGAAAGGATTAAATTCTCGGCGTTATTAGTTTTTGTGGGATTATGGTCATTACTAATCTATGTGCCTACGGCTCACTGGGTATGGGGTATGGACGGTTGGTTAGCTCAAGATGGTGTATTAGATTATGCGGGTGGTACAGTAATCCATATTAATGCAGGGGTGGCAGGTTTAGTAGCAGCCATCTTGATTGGCAAACGCATTGGCTACGGACGAGAAACCATTTTACCGCACAACTTAGTCCTTACCTTAATCGGTACAGCGATGCTTTGGATTGGTTGGTTTGGCTTTAACGCAGGTTCGGCTTTAGCCGCTGACGGACGTGCAGGAATGGCATTAGCCACCACCCAAATTGCCGCTGCTGCTGGGGCATTAACTTGGGTACTTATTGAAGTCTTATTAAAACATAAACCTTCTGCCTTAGGATTAGCCTCTGGGGCGATTGCAGGATTAGTTGGCATTACCCCTGCCGCTGGTTTTGTATCAGTACAAAGTGCATTAGCTATCGGCTTGATTACCAGTGCTATCTGTTTTGTTGCCGTAACACGCTTAAAATATTGGTTAGGCTATGATGATACTTTAGATGCCTTTGGTATTCATGGTATCGGCGGTATTGTGGGGGCAATTCTCACCGGAGTATTCGTTTCTAGCGATATTTCTGGCACTGACACCACCTTATGGTTACAAACAGAAAGTGTATTAATCACCATTGCTTATAGTGGTATAGGAAGTTTTATCCTACTCAAAATCATTGATAAAGTCATTGGCTTACGTGTAGAAAAAGATGACGAACGCAAAGGTCTTGACCTTAGCTGTCATGATGAGCGGATTGAGTAAGGGGTGTTAAATAAAGAAAATTGAAATCCATCATTTCATTTAACCACTGCCTGAAAGAGAAATCATTTCAGGCAGTTTTTTTATAGGGTTTTACTATTAACCAAAATAAGAATACTGATTTTGAATTAAAGTGCGGTCAGTTTTTAAATTATTTTTTATGTTATTTCTCTGATTTCCCTAACAAAATTTGCTCCTTTTTCAAAATAGGATAACTTACTTCCTTTAATCTATGTAGATCTTATTGAGTGTAAAAATACCATTAAAATGTGATCGAGTTAGCAATTTTGTTCTTTTTCGCTCATAATTATGATTATTTCCTGCTAAAATAACAATAATTTATTCGTAAGCGAATTTTTTAGGTATTGTGGGGATAAGATGATGCAATTAGCGACAAATTTGCAGGCTAATATGCGTATGCAAACCGATGTGATTATCATTGGTGGTGGTGCAACAGGTGCTGGAGTTGCACGTGATTGTGCTTTGCGAGGATTAAGTTGTATTTTGCTTGAGCGGCGTGATATTGCCACAGGGGCAACGGGGCGAAATCATGGGCTATTGCATAGTGGAGCACGTTATGCCGTCAATGATCAAGAGTCTGCCAGAGAATGTATTGAAGAAAATCAAATTCTTAAACGTATTGCCCGTCATTGTATTGAAGATTCAAAAGGGTTATTTATAACCTTACCAGAAGATGACCTTGCTTATCAAAAAACCTTTCTGGAAAGCTGTTCAGCTTCTGGTATAGAAGCAGTAGCGATTGAACCTGATTTAGCCAAAAGATTAGAACCTTCTGTTAATCCCAACTTGATTGGTGCGGTTGTTGTACCTGATGGTACGGTTGATCCTTTTCGTTTAACCGCGGCGAATATGCTTGATGCTAAAGAAAATGGAGCAAAAATATTCACTTATTGTGAAGTGAAAGGCTTAATTCGTGAAGGAGGACGAGTGATCGGGGTTGAGGTTTACGATCATAAACACCACATTCAGCGACAAATATTTGCCCCTGTGGTAGTCAATGCTGGGGGAATTTGGGGACAAGGTATTGCAGAATATGCTGAGTTAAAAATAAAAATGTTCCCTGCCAAGGGGGCATTGCTGATTATGGGGCATCGAATTAATAATTTAGTGATTAATCGCTGCCGTAAGCCTGCCGATGCGGATATATTAGTACCAGGCGATACCATTTGTGTCATTGGTACGACATCAAGCCGAATTCCTTATGATCAAATTGATAATATGCAAGTAACACCTGAGGAGGTGGATATTTTATTCCGAGAGGGCGAAAAATTAGCACCAAGTTTACGCCATACTCGGGTATTACGAGCTTATGCGGGGGTTCGTCCATTAGTGGCAACGGATGATGATCCTTCTGGACGTAATGTAAGCCGAGGTATTGTATTGCTCGATCACGCTCAACGTGATGGGTTAGAAGGATTTATTACCATCACAGGTGGGAAACTAATGACCTATCGCTTGATGGCAGAATGGACAACAGATTTAGTTTGTCAAAAATTAAATCATCATAAATCTTGTGAAACCGCATACCGCCCTTTACCGGGATCAAATGAAAGTGCCGAGGATACCCATCGTAAAGTAATTTCATTACCTAACCCTATTCGCATTTCCGCAGTTTATCGCCATGGCTCAAGAGCGGCTCGATTATTAGCTAAAGATCGGCTAGATCGCAGTTTAGTCTGTGAATGTGAAGCAGTAACCGCAGGAGAAGTGCGTTATGCCGTTGATGAGCTTAATGTGAATAATTTAGTGGATTTACGCCGCCGTACCCGAGTGGGAATGGGTACTTGTCAAGCGGAGCTTTGTGCTTGTCGTGCTGCAGGTTTAATGGCGAGGTTTCAAGTCGCCACACCACGCCAATCTACCACACAATTAGCGGCTTTTATGGAGGAACGCTGGCGTGGTATTGAGCCTATTGCTTGGGGGGAAGCTATGCGTGAAGCAGAGTTTACAAGCTGGGTGTATTACAGTTTATTAGGATTAAATGATGTTCAACCGCTTGATGACCAAGCGCAAAAAGGGACAGATAGCAATGAATTTTGATGTCGTGATTATCGGAGGCGGATTAGCGGGGCTTACTTGTGGCATACAATTACAGCAACAAGGGCAACGCTGTGCCATTATTAATAATGGGCAAGCAGGCATTGATTTTTCTTCAGGATCATTAGATTTATTAGCCTGCTTACCCGATGGAAAAAAAAGTTTATCTTTTGACCACACTTTTGAGCAACTTGCTCAACAAGCACCACAACACCCTTATATCTTATTGGGAAAAGACCAAGTATTAGCCAAATTACAAGTATTTGAACAACTTGCTCGTTCGCTTGAGCTAAATCTCATTGGTTCAACAAAACAAAACCATTATCGTGTTACCCCGTTAGGAGGATTGCGTGCCACTTGGTTATCGCCAAATAGCGTACCTACCGTACAAACTGGTAAACCTTTTGCTTATGATGATATTGCCGTATTGGGTATTGAAGGATACCACGATTTCCAACCTCAAATGTTAGCGGATAATCTTAAACAGCAATCGGCTTTTGCCCATTGTACATTGCGTACAGGCTATTTACATATCCCAGAACTGGATCAACTTCGGCAACAGTCGCGCGAATTTCGTAGTGTTAATATTGCCCAATTATTAGAGCATAAATTGGCTTTTGGCGATTTAGTGCGTGAAATTAAACAATCAGCACAAGGGGCAAAAGCCGTCTTTTTACCAGCTTGTTTCGGATTAGATAGCCAAGATTTTTTCAATCTATTGTGTGAAGCCACAGGACTAGCATTATTTGAACTTCCAACGCTGCCCCCCTCTTTATTGGGTATTCGCCAACATAAACAATTACGCCAACATTTTGAACAGCTTGGCGGCTTAATGATGAATGGTGACAGAGCATTATATGCCGAGTTTAATGGCCATTATGTCAGTAAAATCTATACCCAAATTCATCAAGATATAGCCATTTCTGCCAAACATTTTGTGTTAGCCACCGGCAGTTTTTTCAGTAATGGGTTGATTGCCGATTTTGATCGTATTTATGAACCTGTTTTTGGTGCTGATATTTACCAAACTCAAGATTTTATTGCCAACGAACGCTTATCTTGGACGACCGCTCGCTTTAGCCAACCACAGCCTTACCAAGCCACAGGTGTCATCATTAATCAACATTGTCAGGTACAAAAGAGCGGTCAGTTTTTAGAAAATTTATTTGCCGCAGGTAATGTGATTGGCGGATATAACCCTATCCAATTAGGTTGTGGTTCAGGAGTAGCCATAGCCACAGCATTATCTGTGGCAGAATACATAGGGGGACAATATGAACATTAATCAACTGATTGAGCAAGCAAAACAAAATACCCTACCCACAATGACGCATCAATATGTTGATGAGAGTTTTGAAAGCTGTATAAAATGTACCGCTTGTACTGCCGTTTGCCCTGTTTCTCGTCAAAACCCATTTTACCCGGGGCCAAAACAAGCAGGTCCCGATGGCGAAAGATTACGCTTAAAAAGTGCGACACTTTATGATGAAGCCCTAAAATATTGCACAAATTGCAAACGTTGTGAAATCACTTGTCCTTCCGATGTAAAAATTGGCGATATTATTGTTCGTGCCAGAAATAATCATCTCGACCAACAAAATAAAAAACTTATCCACAAACTGCGTGATGCCGTATTAAGTAATACGGATATTATGGGCAAAATGAATACGCCTTTTGCACCCATTGTTAATAAAATTGTCGGCTTAAAAGCCACACGTTTTTTACTGGATAAAACCCTCAACGTCAGTCGTCATCGCACCTTACCTAAATATGCTTTTGGCTCGTTTCGTCATTGGTACAAAAAACACCAAATGGAACGGCAAGCACTATATCCTGAAAAAATCGCTTATTATCACGGTTGCTATGTCAACTACAATAACCCACAACTAGGCAAAGAACTCATTGATGTATTCAATGCTATGAATATTGGCGTCTTGTTGTTGGAAAAAGAAAAATGCTGCGGTTTACCTCTTACAGTAAACGGTTTTCCAGAACGAGCTAAAGCCCAAGCAAAATTTAACCTCGCACAATTAGAAAATACCGTTTGTGAACGAGAACTTGATGTGGTGGGGACTTCTTCAAGTTGTACCATGAATTTACGCGATGAATATCATCACGTATTAGGTATGGACAATAGTAAAGTACGTAATCATATTGATATTGTTACCCGTTATTTATATAAACTTTTTGCCCAAGGTAAACAATTACCTTTGGCAAAATTACCATTGCGTATTGCTTATCATACCGCTTGCCATGTAGAAAAAGCAGGCTGGGCACCTTATACCCTAGACGTATTGCGTAAAATTCCGGGCTTAGAAATTGTCAAATTACCTTCACAATGTTGTGGTATTGCAGGGACTTACGGATTTAAAACCGAGAATTATGATACAGCTCAAGCCATTGGCAAAAGCCTATTTGATCATATTAATCAAGGCGGTTTTGATTATGTGGTGTCTGAATGTGAAACCTGTAAATGGCAAATTGATATGTCAAGTCAAGTACAATGTATTCACCCAATAACCTTGTTGTCTATGGCGTTGATAACACATTAATTTAGCCTAAAAAAATAATACAATATTACCAAATCCAAAGTGCGGTTAATTTCGTGATTTTTTCTTTTATCCTTATTCCACTTGAAATATTTTTCAAAGTGGAATAAGCCTATTTATACAACTTACTTTTTTCGCTTATATGAAAAATAAGTAAAAATGTCCTTGCTCCGTAAGATTCAAGACAACAAAAATGTATCTATGATCTCAAATTTACACAAAAGAGTTTAAAAAAGGAAATAATTGAAAAATATTAAGATTATTGGGAAAAATAATTTCAAAATAGACCGCTCTCAACTCAGAATAAGTATTATCTCATTTTCGTAAAGAACAAAAAGAGCTTACTATCACAATTGAATTAAAAAAATAAGAATTATTCTATAAGTAATAAATTTATTTGAGAAAAGAAATGATAAATGGCAGGGGCGGAGAGGCTCGAACTCCCAACACCCGGTTTTGGAGACCGGTGCTCTACCAATTGAACTACGCCCCTAGAATTGGCGGAATGGACGGGACTCGAACCCGCGACCCCCTGCGTGACAGGCAGGTATTCTAACCAGCTGAACTACCACTCCGCTATGTATGGTAAATTGGCAGTGACCTACTCTCACATGGGGAAACCCCACACTACCATCGGCGTTACAGCGTTTCACTTCTGAGTTCGGCATGGAATCAGGTGGTTCCACTGCACTATTGCTGCCAAAAAATTTTATATTGTAAAAATACTCAATTAAAATATTCTTACAATATAAAAAACCTGGCGGTGACCTACTCTCACATGGGGATGCCCCACACTACCATCGGCGTTACGGCGTTTCACTTCTGAGTTCGGCATGGGGTCAGGTGGGACCACCGCACTATCGCCGCCAAGAATATTCTTTTGATGATTAACTTCTCTCTTACCTTTTCTCTTTCTTCTCTTTAACTTCAAAAACAAGCTGCCTACTTCAACTCTCTATCCTCTAACTCTTTCTTCTCTACGCAAAAACACTACAGCGTTGTATAGTTAAGCCTCTCGGGCAATTAGTACTGGTTAGCTCAACGTCTCACAACGCTTACACACCCAGCCTATCTACGTCTTCGTCTCAAACAACCCTTACAATCCTTAGATTGGGATAACTCATCTCAAGGCAAGTTTCGTGCTTATATGCTTTCAGCACTTATCTCTTCCGCATTTAGCTACCCAGCAATGCCTCTGGCGAGACAACTGGAACACCAGTGATGCGTCCACTCCGGTCCTCTCGTACTAGGAGCAGCCCCTCTCAATTATCCTACGCCCACGGCAGATAGGGACCGAACTGTCTCACGACGTTCTAAACCCAGCTCGCGTACCACTTTAAATGGCGAACAGCCATACCCTTGGGACCTACTTCAGCCCCAGGATGTGATGAGCCGACATCGAGGTGCCAAACACCGCCGTCGATATGAACTCTTGGGCGGTATCAGCCTGTTATCCCCGGAGTACCTTTTATCCGTTGAGCGATGGCCCTTCCATTCAGAACCACCGGATCACTATGACCTGCTTTCGCACCTGCTCGACTTGTCCGTCTCGCAGTTAAGCTTGCTTTTACCATTGCGCTATCCTCACGATGTCCGACCGTGATTAGCAAACCTTCGTGCTCCTCCGTTACTCTTTGGGAGGAGACCGCCCCAGTCAAACTACCCACCAGACACTGTCCGAAACCGCGTTTCGCAGTCTTCGTTAGAACATCAAACGTTAAAGGGTGGTATTTCAACAACGACTCCATGATAACTGGCGTTACCACTTCAAAGTCTCCCACCTATCCTACACATCAAAATTCAAGGTTCAGTGTCAAGCTATAGTAAAGGTTCACGGGGTCTTTCCGTCTAGCCGCGGGTACACCGCATCTTCACGGCGATTTCAATTTCACTGAGTCTCGGGTGGAGACAGCCTGGCCATCATTATGCCATTCGTGCAGGTCGGAACTTACCCGACAAGGAATTTCGCTACCTTAGGACCGTTATAGTTACGGCCGCCGTTTACTGGGGCTTCGATCAAGTGCTTCTCTTGCGATGACACCATCAATTAACCTTCCAGCACCGGGCAGGCATCACACCCTATACTTCCACTTACGTGTTTGCAGAGTGCTGTGTTTTTAATAAACAGTTGCAGCCAGCGGGTCACTTCGACTGGTTCGTGCTCCATTTGTGCAAACTTCACACTACGCCAGCGCACCTTCTCCCGAAGTTACGGTGCTATTTTGCCTAGTTCCTTCACCCGAGTTCTCTCAAGCGCCTGAGTATTCTCTACCTAACCACCTGTGTCGGTTTTCAGTACGGTTTAAATAAACCTGAAGCTTAGTGGCTTTTCCTGGAAGTTGGGTATCAGTTACTTCCGCCCAATAGAGCGTCGTCATCATTTCTCAGTGTTATCAGGTTTCCGGATTTGCCTAAAAACCCCACCTACAAACTTAAACAGTACAATCCAATCTACTGCTAACTTAACCTGCTCCGTCCCCACATCGCAGTTTATTCAAGTACGGGAATATTAACCCGTTTCCCATCGACTACGCTTTTCAGCCTCGCCTTAGGGGCCGACTCACCCTGCCCCGATTAACGTTGGACAGGAAACCTTGGTCTTTCGGCGAACGGGTTTTTCACCCGTTTTATCGTTACTTATGTCAGCATTCGCACTTGTGATACCTCCAGCATACTTCTCAATACACCTTCTACGGCTTACACAACGCTCCCCTACCCAACAGAGTTTACTCTGATGCCGCAGCTTCGGTGCTATATTTTAGCCCCGTTACATCTTCCGCGCAGGCCGACTCGACTAGTGAGCTATTACGCTTTCTTTAAATGGTGGCTGCTTCTAAGCCAACATCCTAGCTGTCTAAGCCTTCCCACTTCGTTTCCCACTTAATATAGACTTGGGGACCTTAGCTGGCGGTCTGGGTTGTTTCCCTCTCCACGACGGACGTTAGCACCCGCCGTGTGTCTCCTAAGCAGTACTCTTCGGTATTCGCAGTTTGCATCGGGTTGGTAATCCGGGATGGACCCCTAGCCGAAACAGTGCTCTACCCCCGAAGGTATTCACTTAAGGCTCTACCTAAATAGATTTCGGGGAGAACCAGCTATCTCCCGGTTTGATTGGCCTTTCACCCCCAGCCACAAGTCATCCGCTAATTTTTCAACATTAGTCGGTTCGGTCCTCCAGTTAGTGTTACCCAACCTTCAACCTGCCCATGGCTAGATCACCGGGTTTCGGGTCTATACCTTGCAACTTCTCGCCCAGTTAAGACTCGGTTTCCCTTCGGCTTCCCTATGCGGTTAACCTCGCTACAAAATATAAGTCGCTGACCCATTATACAAAAGGTACGCAGTCACCCGCTCACTCAATCTCACTGCTTCTTTGGGGGTTAAATTTTTCGTTTCACGAAAAATTAACCCTAAAGTGCGGTCTGTTTTTTCAACGTTTCCGCCACTCAATAACATTGAGTGAGCGGGCTCCCACTGCTTGTACGTACAGGGTTTCAGGTTCTATTTCACTCCCCTCACCGGGGTTCTTTTCGCCTTTCCTTCACAGTACTGGTTCACTATCGGTCAATCAGGAGTATTTAGCCTTAGAGGATGGGCCCCCTATCTTCATACAGGATTTCTCGTGTCCCGCACTACTTCTCGTAAGCCTAGTACCATTTCATTATCTTCGTATACGGGGCTATCACCCGCTATGGCGGTGCTTTCCAACACCTTCTACTGATAACAAAACTATCACTTACTGGCTACTCCGCTTTCGCTCGCCGCTACTCACGGAATCTCGGTTGATTTCTTTTCCTCGGGGTACTTAGATGTTTCAGTTCTCCCGGTTCGCCTCATTAACCTATGGATTCAGTTAATGATAGTAGATTCTTCATCTACTGGGTTTCCCCATTCGGATATTCTGGAGTTATCACGCTTCTTATCAACTCCTCCAGACTTTTCGCAGATTAGCACGTCCTTCTTCGCCTCTGATTGCCAAGGCATCCGCCCTGTACGCTTCATTACTTAACTATACAACCTCTAGTGCTCTCACTTAGAGGCTGACTTAAGAATGCCCTTAATTTACCCTTTCAATAAATTAAGGTTTTACTCAGACTTTTCTTGAAAGTCTTCAGTTTTCAGCTTGTTTCCTACTTGTTAAAGAACATCAGATAATCGATTAAAATCATCTTTATATGGCGTCCCCACGGGGATTCGAACCCCGGTTACCGCCGTGAAAGGGCGATGTCCTAGGCCTCTAGACGATGGGGACAACATATAAAGATACTTTCACTCGCTTATCTTCACTATAAATTATCAAACAATCTGTGTGGACACCTCGTGCACTCAAGCCCTTTTATAAGGAGGTGATCCAACCGCAGGTTCCCCTACGGTTACCTTGTTACGACTTCACCCCAGTCACGAATCATACCGTGGTGAACGCCCTCCTTTCGGTTAAGCTATCCACTTCTGGTACAACCCGCTCCCATGGTGTGACGGGCGGTGTGTACAAGGCCCGGGAACGTATTCACCGCAACATTCTGATTTGCGATTACTAGCGATTCCGACTTCATGGAGTCGAGTTGCAGACTCCAATCCGGACTTAGATGCACTTTCTGAGATTCGCTTAAGCTCGCGCTCTCGCTGCCCTCTGTATGCACCATTGTAGCACGTGTGTAGCCCTACTCGTAAGGGCCATGATGACTTGACGTCATCCCCACCTTCCTCCAGTTTATCACTGGCAGTCTCCTTTGAGTTCCCACCTCAAATGCTGGCAACAAAGGATAAGGGTTGCGCTCGTTGCGGGACTTAACCCAACATTTCACAACACGAGCTGACGACAGCCATGCAGCACCTGTCTCTAAGCTCCTTACGGCACGCCTCTATCTCTAAAGGCTTCTTAGGATGTCAAGAGTAGGTAAGGTTCTTCGCGTTGCATCGAATTAAACCACATGCTCCACCGCTTGTGCGGGCCCCCGTCAATTCATTTGAGTTTTAACCTTGCGGCCGTACTCCCCAGGCGGTCGATTTATCACGTTAACTACGAGCACCAAGCATTTAAGCCCAATCCCCAAATCGACAGCGTTTACAGCGTGGACTACCAGGGTATCTAATCCTGTTTGCTCCCCACGCTTTCGCACATGAGCGTCAGTCTCTCCCCAAGGGGCTGCCTTCGCCTTCGGTATTCCTCCACATCTCTACGCATTTCACCGCTACACGTGGAATTCTACCCCTCCCTAGAGGACTCTAGTCACCCAGTATGAAATGCAATTCCTAGGTTAAGCCCAGGGATTTCACACCTCACTTAAGTGACCGCCTGCGTGCCCTTTACGCCCAGTTATTCCGATTAACGCTCGCACCCTCCGTATTACCGCGGCTGCTGGCACGGAGTTAGCCGGTGCTTCTTCTGTGGCTAACGTCAATCTACTGCTCTATTAAAACAGTAGCCTTCCTCACCACCGAAAGAACTTTACAACCCGAAGGCCTTCTTCATTCACGCGGCATGGCTGCGTCAGAGTTCCCTCCATTGCGCAATATTCCCCACTGCTGCCTCCCGTAGGAGTCTGGGCCGTGTCTCAGTCCCAGTGTGGCTGGTCATCCTCTCAGACCAGCTAGAGATCGTCGCCTTGGTAGGCCTTTACCCCACCAACTAGCTAATCTCACTTGGGCTTATCTTATGGCTAGTGGCCAAAAAGTCCCACTACTTTAATCTCTCGATATTACGCGGTGTTAGCCACAGTTTCCCGTGGTTATCCCCCTCCATAAGCCAAATTCCCAAGCCTTACTCACCCGTCCGCCACTCGTCAGCAAAAGAAACAAGTTTCTTCCCCGTTACCGTTCGACTTGCATGTGTTAAGCCTGCCGCCAGCGTTCAATCTGAGCCATGATCAAACTCTTCAGTTTAATCTTTCCACTCAATACTGACTTCAAATAAATTGTTCAGCACTGGTGTGTTAAATCTAAAATTTTCAATATTTTCAAACTCAAGCACACGAGTGCCCACACAGATTGTCTGATTATCTTGTTAAAGAACATCTTGCTAAAAGCAAGGCTGACTATTCTAGTCAATTCGCAATACGCTGTCAATCAAATTTTTATATTCTGATTATCTTGTTTAACTTCAGAATAATGCTATCCATTTGTTAAATGTCACATCATTGCGTTGCGGAGGCGTATTATAGGGATCTTTTCTTAGCCTGCAAGGGATTTTTTATAAAAAAATCACAATTGCTTTTTTCTTAAACAATCTTAATATTTTCTACTCATTTTTCGTTGCTTCTTTCAACACAACCTATCTTGCGCACATTCTTAAGATTGATAAAATAAATGAAATTTTGACCGCACTTTTCTTGAAATAGATACAAAACATAAAGTTTGTTGAATATTTTGCTACGATATACCAAGCCAACTCGGTAAATCAGCAATAGAATTAAGTACGATATCTGCTATTTTTTCTCCCTCTATATCAACACATTGTCCCGATTTCACTAAAATATTCGTTGCAATTTTTGCTTCTTTTCCTGCCATAATATCAATAAGTTTATCGCCAATCATAATTGATTGTGTAGGATCAATATGTAATTCTTGTATGGCTTGTAATAACATTCCTGCTTTGGGTTTACGACAATCACAAACTTGTTTAAATACCCCCATTCCCTCAGGGTGATGTGGACAATAATAAATACCATCAAGATCAACACCACGATCTGCTAATGACCAATCCATCCATTCTGTCAATTGTAAAAATTGTTGTTCACTAAAATAGCCTCTCGCAATACCTGATTGATTGGTTACCAGCACTAACAAATAACCTGCTTGTTTTAATTGTTGTAAGGCTTCAATACTTCCTTCAATAAAATGGAATTTGTCAATTTCATGCACATAACCATAATCAATATTTAGCGTGCCATCTCGATCTAAAAAAACAGCTTTATTCATAAATTAATCCTTCATTATTTCATTTTACTTTAAAATTGTTGGCACAAAATTATCGCCTGCCTATACCGTTTTAGCAAATATTATCCATCATCATAGCCTTATAAGAAACCGAACAAAGAAATAGCCATATCATCTAAAAATATCCGTAATATTTATTGACATAGCGATCTAGACGTCTAAAATGGCAATTTAACCTTATGTTGACATAATATTATTCGGGAAATCGCTTTCTATATGATCCAATTAAAAAATGTCAGTAAAATTTTTGATGTCGCAGGCAAGAAATTAACTGCTTTGGACAATATCAACTTGACCGTACCAAAAGGTGAAATTTTTGGTGTTATTGGTGCTTCTGGTGCAGGTAAAAGCACATTAATTCGTTGTGTGAATTTATTAGAAACACCAACTTTCGGCTCAGTCATTGTCGATAACAAAGATCTTACTCAATTTAATCAGCAACAGCTTGTACATGAACGCCGTAATATTGGTATGATTTTTCAGCATTTCAATCTACTGAGTTCACGCACAGTTTATGACAATATTGCTTTACCATTAGAACTTGCTCAACAACCTAAGGAAAAAATAACACAAAAAGTGACCGCACTTTTAGCTTTAGTTGGATTGACAGATAAGAAAGACACTTATCCCGCAAATCTTTCGGGAGGGCAAAAACAACGTGTAGCAATCGCAAGAGCTTTAGCCCTTGATCCAAAGGTTTTACTTTGTGATGAAGCGACCAGTGCCTTAGATCCTGCCACAACGCAATCCATTTTAAAATTATTAAAAGAAATTAACCGCACTTTAGGCATTACCATTTTATTGATTACTCACGAAATGGACGTGGTTAAGCGTATCTGCGATCAAGTGGCTGTAATTGATAAAGGGCAATTAATTGAACAAGGTTCTGTCAGCGAGATTTTCTCTAATCCCAAAACAGAATTGGCGCAAGAATTTATCCGTTCTACATTTCATATTAATTTACCTGAAGAATATTTGGAAAAACTATCCGAAAGTCCAAAACACGAAAAAGCCTATCCGATTATCAAATTTGAGTTTACAGGACGTTCTGTTGATGCCCCTTTACTTTCTCAAGCATCAAAAAAATATGGTGTTGAATTGAGCATTCTTACTTCACAAATTGATTATGCCGGTGGCGTGAAATTCGGCTATACCATTGCTGAAGTAGAAGGCGATGAAGATGCTATTACCCAAACCAAAATTTATTTAATGGAAAATAATGTTCGAGTCGAGGTGTTAGGCTATGTGGAATGATTTTTTAAACCAATTAACGCCCAAAATGTGGGAATTAGTCGCAACCTCAACATGGGAAACTGTTTATATGAGCTTTGTGGCAACTTTTTTTGCTGTCTTAGTCGGTGTCCCTCTAGGTATTTATACTTTCACTTGTGGCAAAGGACAAATATTACAAAACTTAACCTTACATCGTATCCTTGATGCCATCATTAATATTGGGCGTTCTGTTCCCTTTATTATTTTGTTAATTATTTTATTGCCTGTAACAAAATTTATTGTCGGCACTAAACTCGGTACTACCGCCGCCATTGTGCCTCTTAGTGTCGCTGCAATGCCTTTTGTTGCTCGACTTACCGCTAATGCTTTTATGGAAATTCCAGTAGGTTTAACGGAAACAGGTAAAGCTATGGGGGCAACAAACTGGCAAATTATCCGCAAATTCTATCTTGCTGAGGCATTACCTGCCTTAGTGAATGGTATTACGCTGACACTAGTTACCTTAATTGGCTATTCTGCAATGGCAGGCATTGTCGGCGGTGGAGGTCTAGGTAGTTTAGCCATTAACTATGGCGAATATCGTAATATGGGCTATGTTAAATGGCTTTCAACCATAATCATCGTGTTGATCGTAATGATCAGCCAAAAAATCGGTGATGATCTGGCAAAAAAAGTCGATCATCGTTAGTTATTCAACGAAAGAGGTTTACCTATGAAATTAACTAAAGTATTTGCATTAACTGCACTTGCAACCCTTATTTCAACCAATGCATTAGCAGAAAAAATTAAAGTCGGCGTAATGGCGGGTCCTGAGCATGAAGTAGCAGAAGTCGCTGCCAAAGTAGCAAAAGAGAAATATGGCTTAGATGTTGAATATGTATTATTCAATGACTATGCCCTACCAAACTCAGCAGTTGCCAGTAAAGATCTTGATGCTAACGCCATGCAACACAAACCTTATTTGGATAAAGATAGCCAAGAAAAAGGCCTAAAAAATCTGGTTATTGTAGGCAATACCTTTGTTTACCCATTAGCAGGCTATTCCAAAAAAATTAAACATGTTGATGAGCTTAAAGAAGGTGATGTCGTTGCGGTACCTAATGATCCAAGTAACCTCGCTCGTGCATTAATTTTATTGGAAAAACAAGGCTTAATAAAATTAAAAGACAACACTAATCTTTTCTCTACCACATTAGATATTGTTGAAAATCCGAAAAATCTAAAAATTAAAGAAGTAGATACTTCTGTGGCTGCTCGAGCTTTAGATGATGTAACCTTAGCGGTGGTTAATAATACCTATGCAGGACAAGTTGGATTAACCATTGAAGATGGTGTTTTTGTAGAAGACAAAGATTCTCCTTATGTAAATATCATCGTTGCACGCAAAGATAACAAAGACAGCCCCGCCATACAAAATTTCGTAAAAGCCTACCAAACTGATGAAGTAGAAGCCGAAGCGAAAAAACATTTTAAAGACGGTGTGGTAAAAGGCTGGTAAGCTAAAATAATTAGAATATTACGTTTTTAACATTATAAAAAGTTAATAATATTAACTCTTGATGTAATGGATAAAAAATGGGAAAAAGCGAGAGAAAAATACGTTCTCTCGCTTTTTATTGGAATAAAATAGATTATTAAGATTACCCAAACGAGGAAAAGATATAAGGATTACCCCTCTATAAATATTTTTCCCTTAATACTATTATTTACCGTTCACGTCTTAACAACGAAAAACACTTTCTATGCCATTTCATTGACATAATATAGTAGATATTTATTAGTCATCTTGTGATAAAGCTCGCCATAAGGGTGAGAAAAAGATTCTGTAAGGTTATTGATTATCCCCTTTTTTAAACAGTATTCTTGTAAATGATTGACCTACTATAAATCATAATAAAAAACCAAATCGTCATAGGCAGGATTTTCTGTATAAATCTTGCTATTTGACTTAGCTAAGCGTTGAGTTAAATGGTTATATATTAGGTATTTTCCCTGCAACCCTACACCCTTGTTTTCTTTTCCTTACACTACCAAAGACAAAATACAACATTAATCTTAGCTATCACTAAATTAGTTTACCATTATTCTGTCCTCTGTTTTCTGTCCTATCGCCAAGGCACCATTAACAAAATCAGATAAAAAACCAAAAAATCTCAAAAACTCACCGCACTTTTTATTAACACAGCTTACAGGTTTCAGCATCTAACCTATCATTGCAACCTGATTTACAAGCATTTTATGTTTTAATACCTAAATTAGGTATTAATTTAACGATATTTACGGTTGTTATCATTGTCATTTATATCTATACTATAATCTCGAAATTTAATTGATGATTTTTACATATTATTACACATTTAATTTATTATAGGGCTCGTTATGAACAAAATTTTTAAAATTATTTGGAACAAAACTTTACAACGTTTAGTGGTTACCTCGGAATTAAGTAAAGGCGAATGTAAAGCAAGTAGCCATTCGCCAGAGGAGAAATCTCAAGGCAATGTCGCCTTATCATTTTGTAAATTCTTTGCCTTAAGTTTACCCGCCTTATTAGTATCAAATGTCGTAGGAGTCAATACCGCACATGCTATTATTTCAGGAAGTTGTACCAGTAAGTCCGACCCACAAAGTTGTGTAAAATTTCTGGATGGTCATGGATTAGTCATTGGTCCTGACTCAGCACAGGTAGAAGGGAATACCAATGGGGTAGCAATTGGTGCCGCCTCAAAAGCATTAGGTGCTTCAGCGGTAACTATCGGTGGCGGCACCGCAAAAGGAGGCTCCGCTGTATTATTGGGCTGGGGGGGGGTAAATGGGACTTCTTCCGTAGCCTTAGGGAACAGTTATGTTTCGGGTGATTACGGTATTGCGATGTCCGGTGGTAAAGTAGGCTCAATGCACAGCAACGGAACAAGAATTACAGATGGCTATGCTAGTATTGCGATGGGACAAAATTCCGTTTCTATGTATAAAAACTCTGTTGCAATTGGTCGAGATTCAAATACATACGCTGATGCTGCCACCGCATTAGGTTATGAAACAAAAGCATTAGGTGTAGGTTCCTTATCATTAGGTTACGCCGCTAGAACCAACCAAGAAGGGACTGTTGCTATTGGCTATAATGCAAATGCTTCTGACGGTAAAAGTGCTGTCGCATTAGGGAAAGACTCTAAAGCCCTTAACGAAAATGCTTTGGCGTTGGGATATAATACCTCAGCAAGTAACTATAGCTCCCTTGCCGTTGGTACCTCCGCTAACGCTTCTGGAAAATTTGCTATTGCGATTGGTGATATTGCCAAGTCATCTGGCGAACAATCATTAGCCCTTGGGGTAAATTCCAACGCCAGTGCGAATTATGCAACGGCAATTGGTACGAATGCTAATGCTAATGCGGCAAATTCTGTGGCATTAGGTTCTAACTCTGTTGCCGCTGCTACGACGATTGCAACCAATACTCAAGCCTATCTTACACAAACAACCAATTCCGATACAACCAGTGGCGTGGTTTCCGTAGGGAGCGATAACGTAAAACGCCGTATTATTAATGTAGCAGGTGGTCAAGACGATAACGATGTCGTGGTTGTCGCTCAATTAAAAGAAGCTCAAAATAACTTAAAATCTGTTTTAGGTAGCAATGCAACCATTGGTAGCGATGGTAAAGTTACCCTGAATAATGTGGGTGGCACAGGAAAAACAACGATAGAAGAAGCTATCAGAGAAGTTAATACACAAGCTACGAAAAAGATTACCTTTAATGGCGATACGGGTACAGGTGTGCAAAAAGGCTTGGGCGATACCATTACCGTTAAAGGCGGTGCGGATAGCACAACGACAACCGCTGCCAATAATATTAAAGTTACCGCTGGCGGTGATAGCCTGTTAGTCGAGCTAGCGAAAGATGTGAATTTAACCAGCAGTGGTAGCCTTACTGTGGGAAATACAAAAGTCTCTGCTGATGGTGTTCTCTTTACTGACAGTTCTGTCAATCTAAATAGCAATGGCTTAGATATGGGCGGCAAAAAAATCTCCAATATGTCCAATGCCACGCTATCCGCAACCTCCAAAGAAGCCGTAACAGGGCAACAACTTTTTGCGGTAAGTGAAAAAATTGCGAAAGGGATTAAATTTGGTAACGCTACAACACAAAACACGTTCAATTTAGGCGATAGCATTAAAGTAGAGGGTGGCGATAATATTGAGGTAACCACTACCTCAACAGGCGTTAAAATCGCTCTAACGGGAAATATCAACACTGGCAGTTCAAGCGAAAATAAATACTTCAAAGCAAATTCCACTGGAACGGCGGCAAGTGCAACAGGAACAGATGCCATTGCGATTGGTGTTAGCTCAATTTCTAACAATGCAAGCACCATTGCTATGGGTAATGCCGCTAATGCACAGGGCGAAAGTTCAATTGCTATTGGACAAAAAGCGGTAGCAAATAGTGCTGATGCCATTGTCATTGGACGTGAGTCAAAAACGACATCATTAACTCATGGTAATGAAATTGTTATTGGGGTAAATGCCACAGGTAATGGTACTGGCTCAATTGTGCTAGGGACAAATAGTACAGGCAATGCAAGTAGTGTAGTAATTGGTTATAACTCAACAGGTGATAGCGGAGCAACCGTACTAGGTGGGCAAGCTAATGCAACAAAAACTGCCGTTGCCTTAGGTTATCAAGCAAATGCTAGCATAAATAACTCTGTGGCAATTGGTTCATTATCTAAAGTTATAGAAAGCGATAAAGTAACTGCAGAAACGACATCATATCGCACCGCAAAAGACCAAAGTAAAGCAGGGATTGTGTCAGTGGGTAGTAGCACCATTGCTCGCCGTATTACCAATGTCGCCGATGGTGTGCTAGATGATGATGTGGTAACTGTGGCACAATTAAAAGATGTAGCAACAAGCAATTTAAGTTTTACGGCAGATTCAGGGGAGACCGTTAATCGCACGTTAGGGCAATCTTTAGCCATTAAAGGGGGTGCGACAGGCACAACAACAAGCGATAAAAATATTAAAGTTACTACGGATACTGAGAATGGCACTTTAAATGTTGAGTTAGTAAAAGACGTTAAATTGGGTTCTGACGGTAGTTTAACCGTCGATAAAACCAAAGTAAGTTCAGATGGCATTACCTTTGATGGTGGCAATGCAAGTCTCAATAGCAACGGTTTAACTATTACTGATGGCCCAAATGTAACTACCGATGGTATTGACGCTGGTAATAAAAAAATCAGCAATGTGGCAAATGGCACAAGCAATGGCGATGCGGTAAATTATCAACAGTTTACTACATTAAAACAAGAGGGCATTAAAGTTGGTAACGGTACAACAAATTATACCTTTGCTCTAAATAGTACGGTTAATATCACTGGCGATAGCAATATTCTTTCTACTGCCTCAGCAAATGGCATTGCCTTATCTTTAGCAAATACCATTACTATTGGTGGTGATAAAAAGATTACCATTAATGGCACCGATGGCACCATTACAGGCTTAACCAATACTAGCTGGGATAAAGATAATATTACAAGTGGGAGAGCCGCAACGGAAGACCAATTACAAGCCGCTATTAAAGATATAACAAGCAGTCAAAATAGTGGATCTTCTTATTCTGGTTGGACATTAACCACTGCCGCCACAACAGGAGGCACTGTATCTGGTACAGAAGAGAAATCTATTGGCGAAAATGCTAAGGTAACCATTGAGGCTGGTAATAACATTAACCTTACCCAAGAGGGCGGTAAGATCACTATTGCAACTGGTAGCAATGTTTCAGCAGATAAAGTGGAAACCAAAACCATTCAAATGGGGGGAACAACTTCAGACGGAACTACCACAGGAGCAACTACCATTGCTATCGCTGGTAAAGATGGTGCGAATGGCACTAATGGCGATAATGGAACCAGTGGTGTTGCTGGAGCAAACAATTTAGATGATAAGAGCATGACTCGTATTGTTTACACTGACTCTGATGGCACACATACCGTTGCAACCTTGGAAGATGGCTTGAAGTTTAAAGGCGATAATGAGGACGTTGTAACACGTAAATTAAACGAACAGTTAGAGATTACTGGCGGAGCGACTGGCGATGTAACAACTAAGAAAAATATCAAGGTAACCTCAAATACGGCTGGAACGATTGCCATCGAATTAGCAAAAAATATTGATCTAGGCAGCGATGGTAGCTTATTAGTGGATAAAACCAAAGTAAGTGCCGATGGTATTACCTTTGAAGGTGGCAAAGCCAGCTTAAATAGCAATGGCTTAACCATTACTGATGGTCCAAGTGTAACTACCGCTGGTATTAATGCAGGCGGTAAGGCTATTACCAATGTGGGTGATGGTAGTGTTACAAAAAACTCTAAAGAGGTGGTTACTGGTGGACAATTGTTTGATGTGAAAACATCTGCAGAAACAGCTAATAAGGGCTGGAAATTAGGTGTTGAAAAAGGCGATGGAGCCATTGATGATAAAGCTACTACTGATGATGCGAAAACCATAAAACCAGAAGAAACTCTTACTGTTGTTGCTGGCAAAAATGTGAAGTTAAGTCGTGATGAATCAGGCAAATTAACTATTGAAACCAGTGGCGATGTTTCAGCAGACAAAATTGAAACAAAAGAAGTTGTAATTAATGGAAGCGGTAATGACAATGGCACAGCTACCTTAGCTCTTAAAGGAAAAGATGGCGTAACTGGAGAAGACGGAACTAAAGGGGCAGCAGGTGTTGATGGAAATAATATTACTCGTCTTGTGTATAACGATGGTACAACAGATCATACTGTCGCCACTTTAGATGATGGCTTGAAGTTTAAAGGCGATAATGAGGATGTTGTAACACGCAAATTAAACGAACAGTTAGAGATTACTGGCGGAGCGACTGGCGATGTAACAACTAAGAAAAATATCAAGGTAACCTCAAATACGGCTGGAACGATTGCCATCGAATTAGCAAAAAATATTGATCTAGGCAGCGATGGTAGCTTATTAGTGGATAAAACCAAAGTAAGTGCCGATGGTATTACCTTTGAAGGTGGCAAAGCCAGCTTAAATAGCAATGGCTTAACCATTACTGATGGTCCAAGTGTAACTACCGCTGGTATTGACGCAGGCGGTAAGACTATTACCAATGTGGGCGATGGTAGTCTTGCGGAAAATTCCAAAGATGTGGTAACAGGTGGACAGTTATTTACTGTGCAACAGTCCGTAAATAAAGCCAATAAAGGATGGACATTAGCTGTTGAAAAAGGCGATGGAGCCATTGATGATAAAGCAACAGGTGATGCGAAAACAATTACTCCAGAAGAAACTCTTACTGTTGTTGCTGGTAAAAATGTGAAGTTAAGTCGTGATGAATCAGGCAAATTAACTATTGAAACCAGTGGCGATGTTTCAGCAGACAAAATTGAAACAAAAGAAGTTGTAATTAATGGAAGCGGTAATGACAACGGCACAGCTACCTTAGCGCTTAAAGGAAAAGATGGTGTAACTGGAGAAGACGGAACTAAAGGGGCAGCAGGTGTTGATGGAAATAATATTACTCGTCTTGTGTATAACGATGGTACAACAGATCATACTGTCGCTACTTTAGATGATGGCTTGAAGTTCAAAGGCGATAATGATGCTGTTGTAACACGTAAATTAAACGAACAGTTAGATATTACTGGTGGAGCAACTGGCGATGTAACCACTGCCAAAAACATTAAAGTTACGTCAAATACCACCACAGGAACAATTGCCATCGAATTAGCAAAAGATATTAATTTAGGTAGCAATGGTAGCTTACTCGTAGGCAATACCAAAGTAAGTGCTGATAACATTACCTTTGGCGATGATACTAATGGTAAAACTGTTATTAATAAAGACGGTATTACTATTACCCCAAGTGAAACAGGAGCAACGCAAATTTCACTAACCAAAGATGGAATTAGTGGGGCAAAAGTTGAATCAGATGAAGTTGTGATTAACGGAAAAGGCGAAGACCGTAGCTCAAACGCCACCTTAGTTGTTAATGGCAAAGATGGCGCTAAAGGTGTTGATAATACAAGTATTACACGTATTGAATATACCGATAATAATAACCAAAAACAAACTGTGGCAACATTAAATGACGGTATGAAATTTGGTGCAAACAATGGCTCTGCATATCAAGCTAAGCTAAATAGCCAAGTAAATATTCAAGGTGCCGTTGCTAATAGTGATTGGTCTAAGTTTGATTCAGGTAAAAACATTATGAGCCAAGTTGATAGCTCGGGTAATATTACCATTGCGCTAGCGAAAGCACTAACTGGTTTAGACAGTGTAACCTTTGGCGATGATGATAATGGTAAAGCCGTTATCAATAAAGACGGTATTACTATTACTCCAAAAGAGGGCGATACCATCAGCCTAACTAAAGATGGTATCAGTGGAGCAAAAGTTTCAAGCGATAATATTGAAACTAAAACTATCCAAATGGGGGGAACCACTTCAGAAGAAGGAACCACCACTGGTGCAACTACCATTGCCATAGCAGGTAAAGATGGTGTGAATGGCACTAATGGCGATAATGGAACCAATGGTGATGCTGGAGCGAAAAATCTAGATGATAATAGCATTACTCGGATTGTATACACCGATGCGGATAATAATTCTCATACTGTCGCAACCTTGGAAGATGGCTTGAAGTTTAAAGGCGATAATACTGATGTTGTAACACGTAAATTAAATGAACAGTTAAACATTACTGGTGGAGCAACTGGTAATGCAACTACGGCGAAAAACATTAAAGTTACGTCAAATACCACAACAGGAACAATTGCCATAGAACTAGCGAGAAATATTGATTTAGGCAGTGATGGTACCCTGCTTGTGGGTAAAACCAAAATCGATACGAATGGCATTACCTTTGGCGATGATACTAATGGTAAAACCGTTATTAATAAAAACGGTATTACTATTACCCCAAGTGAAGCAGGAGCAACGCCAATTTCACTAACTAAAGATGGAATTAGTGGGGCAAAAGTTGAATCAGATGAAGTTGTGATTAACGGAAAAGGCGAAGATAACACATCAAACGCCACCTTAGTTGTTAATGGCAAAGATGGCGCTAAAGGTGTTGATGATACAAGTATTACACGTATTGAATATACTGATAATAATGGTCAAAAACAAACAGTAGCAACCTTAAATGATGGTTTGGTATTTGGTGCGAACGATGGCTCCGCATATCAAGCTAAGCTAAATAGCCAAGTAAATATTCGAGGTGCCGTTGCTAATAGTGATTGGTCTAAGTTTGATTCAGGTAAAAACATTATGAGCCAAGTTGATAGCTCGGGTAATATTACCATTGCGCTAGCGAAAGCACTAACTGGTTTAGACAGTGTAACCTTTGGCGATGATGATAATGGTAAAACCGTTATTAATAAAAACGGTATTACCATTACCCCAAGTGAAGCAGGAGCAACGCCAATTTCACTAACCAAAGATGGAATTAGTGGGGCAAAAGTTGAATCAGATGAAGTTGTGATTAACGGGAAAGGCGAAGACAGTAGCTCAAACGCCACCTTGATTGTTAATGGCAAAGATGGGGCTAATGCTGTTGATGGTACAAGTATTACACGTATTGAATATACCGATAACAATAACCAAAAACAAACTGTAGCAACATTAAACGATGGTTTAACATTTAAAGGCGATGGAAACGAAATTGTTAAACGTAAATTAAACGAGCAGTTGAATGTTACTGGTGGAGAAACAACAGAAACTAATCTCACTGAATTAGCTGATAAAAATATCGGGGTTGTAGCAAATACCACGACAAATGCCTTAGAGGTTCGTTTAGCAAAAGAACTAAGTAATTTAACCAGTGCAACATTTGGTGAAATGGGAACTGCTACCGAGCCAGCTAATGGAACTTCCGTTGAAGCGAATTTAATTACCATGACGGATAGTAACGGTAATATTAGTCGTCATAGTGCTACTGAAATCAGTCTTACTGGTAATGGCAAAACCGTTAGTTTATCATTAGAAAAAGGGCTAAATAATGGTGGAAATCAAATTACCAATGTCGCAAGTGGCTTAGGTGAAACGAAATTAGCTGAGGCTAAAGGTGATACATTAAATAATGTAGCCAACATCGGTGATTTACAAGGTGCGATTAACTCAATTACGAGTTCAAATAATGGTGGTGGTTTTGGTCTAAGTGATGAAAAAGGCAATACCATTACAGGAGATTTAGGTAGTGAGATTAACATTAAAGGTGATGGTACAAATATTACAACCGAAGTTAAAGATAACGCTCTAAATGTTAAGCTAAATAAACACTTAGATTTAACTTCCGATGGCAGTATTGAAATTGGCGATACATACATTGATACCGTTGGCGTTACCGTTGACAATGTTGCTCTAACTAAAGACGGATTAAATATTGAAGGTATCGTCAAAGTTACCAATACAGGCGTTGCCGTTGGCGATATTAGTATCTCCAAAGATAGTGGTATTGATGCTGGCAATAAAACGATTGATAACCTTGCTGACGTTACCATTGAGGAGGGTAGCAAAAAAGCGGTTAATGCAGGTCAAATTTACGAATTGAAAAATAGTGGAATGACATTCCAAGGCGATGATGGCATAACCGTTAAACGTGAATTAGGTAGTACATTCAATATTATTGGTGGAGCAAATAATAATTTATCTGACAACAATATTGGAGTAGTCGCTTCTGGATCAGATGGAGTGAAAGTTAAACTCGCTAAAGATCTCCAAGAGATGAATAGTACCACTTATGTTGCAAAAACAACTCAAGCTGATGGTTCAGTAACAACAACGTCAACCACTGTTGTCGATGGAACTGGAGTTACTATAAAACCAGCTAATGGAGATGATACTTCAATCGTAAGTTTAACCGACAAAGGCTTGAATAATGGTGGTAATAGAATTACGAATATTGCTAGTGGCGAAGTGAAAGAAGGTTCAACTGATGCTATTACAGGCGGTCAATTCTATACCTTAAGCCAGCAAGTAAACAATAACAGACAAGCTGTTCAACATTTGGCGAAAGAAATGAACCGAATGGATCGTCGTTTACGAAGCGGTATTGCAGGTGCAGTTGCAATGGCTGGTTTACCACAGGCGTCATTATCAGGACAAAATACTTTTGCTATTTCCGCAGGTACATATGGTGGTGAAAATGCCGTAGCAATGGGTTACTCAAAAGTAAGTGATTCTGGTAAAGTGATGCTTAAATTATCAGGTAGCACCAATTCTCGAGGCGATATGTCTGGTAGTGTAGGTGTTGGCTTTAGCTGGTAACTTAAAAAATCATACAATCACCTCCAATATTATAGGGGGTGATTGATTATTGCTAGAATTGTAATTATGACTTTCATAATCCAATGCCTATCTAGCTCTATAAATAAGAGTAGAAAAATATTTTTCTACTCTTATTTCGTTTAAAAATTTGCATAATGGGCAAAATAGTTACTAAAAAGTGTCCTGAAACCTTACTGTATAAAGCATCAACTCGCTTTTTTGAAAATTAATAAAAGCTCATTCATTCACTTAAATTTGAGTATTAAAAAACATACCATTCAAAATATATGCGTGCTGTATTGCCTTGCTTGGGTAACTTAGCAGATATGTACATCATTCTTATTTTATTGACTGTAAAACCACTAAAGTATAAAAAGTGCGGTCATTTTTGCGAGAAATTCATTTTTTCACTGTTCATTCCCGTTATTCTGATTTAAAATTCGTTGATTTGTGTTGAATAAGGCAAAAGGAGCAGATAATGAAAATCGTGGAAGTGAAACACCCTTTGGTTAAACATAAACTGGGCTTAATGCGAGCCGCTAATATTAATACCAAACATTTCCGTGAATTAGCCACCGAAGTGGGCAGTTTATTAACCTATGAAGCCACTGCGGATTTAGAAACCGAAAAAGTGATTATTGACGGTTGGTGCGGTCAAGTGGAAGTGGATCGTATTAAGGGGAAAAAAGTTACTGTCGTGCCGATTTTGCGTGCAGGTTTGGGTATGATGGACGGGGTGTTAGAGCATATTCCCAGTGCCAGAATTAGTGTAGTAGGGATTTATCGTGATGAAGAAACCTTGCAACCTGTGCCTTATTTCCAAAAATTAGCAAGTGATTTATCCGAACGTTTAGCCATTGTGGTTGATCCTATGCTTGCCACTGGTGGTTCAATGATTGCAACCATTGATTTATTAAAGCAAAAAGGCTGTAATCAAATTAAGGTGTTAGTGCTAGTCGCTGCCCCTGAGGGGATTACCGCATTACAACAGGCTCACCCTGATATTGAGCTTTATACCGCCTCTATTGATCAATGTCTAAATGAGAAAGGCTATATTGTGCCGGGCTTGGGCGATGCAGGCGATAAAATCTTTGGGACGAAATAAGTTGAAGTGCGGTCTATTTTACAAAAATTTTTGCTAAACAGACCGCACTTTTTCTATCTTTCTATCAATCCTTTTATTAATCCATTAACAAAGTTAATTCAGTCAGAGAGTTGAAACTTTATGCAAAATGAACAAAATGTGGCGATACAAAGCCAACCAAAACAAGCCTTTGTGGGCTTACAAATGTTATTTGTTGCCTTTGGGGCATTGGTACTTGTCCCTTTAATTACAGGGCTTGATGCCAATACCGCATTATTAACCGCCGGCATTGGTACATTATTATTCCAATTTTGTACTGGTCGCCAAGTGCCGATTTTCCTAGCTTCTTCTTTTGCCTTTATTGCCCCAATTCAATATGGTATCCAAACTTGGGGCATTTCGGTAACCATGGGCGGTTTGGTGTTTACGGGCTTGGTCTATTTTGCCTTGAGTGCCTTAGTGAAAGTAAAAGGGGCTGAGGCGTTACAACGGGTTTTTCCCCCTGTGGTGGTAGGGCCTGTGATTATTATTATCGGTATGGGGTTAGCCCCTGTGGCAGTGGATATGGCATTGGGTAAAAACAGTAGCTATGCTTACAATGATGCCATTTTGGTGTCAATGGTTACCCTGATTACCACCTTAGTCGTTGCAGTGTTTGCCAAGGGAATGATGAAATTAGTGCCGATTATGTTTGGTATTTTGGTGGGCTATATCCTTTGTTTATGCCTTGGTTTAATTGATTTCCAACCTGTATTTGATGCCCCTTGGTTTAGCCTACCACAGCTTACCACACCAGAATTTAAATTAGAGGCTATTCTCTATTTATTACCTATTGCTATCGCCCCAGCGGTGGAACATGTGGGCGGTATTATGGCGATTAGCTCAGTAACAGGCAAAGATTTTTTAAAAAAACCGGGATTGCACCGCACTTTATTGGGGGACGGTATTGCCACTTCTGCCGCATCATTTCTTGGCGGTCCACCAAATACCACTTATGCGGAAGTAACAGGGGCAGTGATGCTTACGCGTAATTTCAATCCGAATATTATGACTTGGGCAGCAGTTTGGGCGATTGCTATTTCTTTTTGTGGTAAAGTGGGGGCATTTCTCTCCACCATTCCAACCATTGTGATGGGCGGGATTATGATGCTAGTTTTTGGCTCTATTGCCGTTGTGGGTATGAGTACCCTAATTCGAGCCAAAGTTGACGTTACAGAGGCACGCAACCTTTGCATTATTTCTGTGGTAATGACCTTTGGTATTGGCGGTATGTTTGTTAATGTTGGTGAAATTTCCCTAAAAGGTATTAGTTTATGTGCGGTGGTAGCAATTTTGCTCAATTTAATTTTACCTAAAACCAAAAATTCAGAAATTAGCCAAGATCACCAGAAATAAGATAAAATACGCAAGCGAGCAAAATAACATTAAGGTGAGTTTTTGACCGAACAACTTCCGTTACCCATTCATCAAATTGATGATGATACATTGCAAAATTTTTATGGTGGCAATAATTTATTGCTACTTAATTCTTTGCAAGCTAACTTTAGCCAATTATGCCAACCCTTCTTTTTTATTTGGGGAACGGCAAGTAGTGGCAAAACTCACTTGCTCAAAGCCATTTCTAACCATTTTCTGTTGGCACAACGCCCAGCCATTTATGTACCGCTTAAGGAATCTCGCTATTTTTCTCCAGCAGTGCTAGACAACCTAGAACAGCAAGCCGCAGTGTGTTTAGATGATATTCATACTGTACTCGGCGATCTGCAATGGGAAGAAGCGATTTTTGATTTAATTAATCGCATAAAAGAAAATGGCAAAACACTTTTAGTGATTAGCGCTGATCATTCTGTCAAAACCCTACCTATTAAGTTAGCAGATTTAGCCTCAAGATTAACGTGGGGCGAAACCTATCAATTACAGCCCTTAGATGATGAACAAAAAATTGAGGTATTACAACAAAAAGCTCAACGCCGAGGTATAGAGCTACCTAATGATACCGCCAATTTTTTATTAAAACGTTTAGAACGTGATAGCCACACTTTATTTAATGTACTTGAACAATTAGATAAAGCCTCACTACAAGCAAAACGCAAATTAACCATTCCCTTTGTAAAAGAAATTTTGGCGTTATAAGTATAGTCGTTTTCATTTGAAATAAGTAAGATAGTACATCGCAGATAGCCAAATAGTACAAAACCATGCCAACGCCGTATTATTTTAAAATTGGGCAACCATATTTACCTCAACAAGGCTATTTGCTTTCATAATTAAACAAAATTATCCTTACAATAGGCAAAAAAGAACAGAAAGCTGAATTAAATGGATCTTTTTTGTTATTTTTCGCTCAAATAGTATAAATATATTGTGATAGCTATCACATTTAATCAACAAACTTTCCTATGTATTTTATTTTTATGTTATCTTGCCTTGGCAAAATTACCCTATTTTACGTTTTATAAACTACATTTAATTGGAGATGTTTATGTTTGGTCCATTCAAACCTGCTCCGCATATTGCGGAACTTCCTGCCAACAAAATAGATTCCACCTATAAACGCTTGCGTTGGCAGGTGTTTGCTGGGATCTTTTTTGGTTATGCAGCGTATTATTTTGTTCGTGCTAACTTTGATTTAGCACAACCCGGTTTAATTGCATCAGGAATGTATAATAAAGCCGAATTGGGGATTATTGGTACTGGGGCTGGTTTAGCTTACGGCTTATCAAAATTCTTTATGGCATCCCTTTCTGACCGCTCTAACCCAAAAGTCTTTTTGCCTTTTGGGCTATTATTGTCAGGTTTATGTATGACACTAATGGGCTTAATGCCTTGGGCAACATCAGGTATTTTAGTGATGTTTACCTTAATTTTCTTAAATGGTTGGTTCCAAGGTATGGGGTGGCCACCTTGTGGACGTACAATGGTGCATTGGTGGTCTAAGTCAGAACGTGGCTCAATCGTGTCAATTTGGAACTGTGCACATAACCTAGGCGGTATGGTGCCGGGTATGATGGTGTTGTTAGCAGGAGCGATTTACTATTCAACCCATGGCGTAGAGGCTACCGCCAAAGATATTTGGCAACAAGCCTTGTATTATCCGGGTATTGCAGCAATGATTGCATCTATCCCTATTTATTTTGTGATGAAAGATACCCCTCAATCTTGCGGTTTACCGGCGATTGAAAAATGGCGTAATGATTATCCTGATAATTATGATGAGAAAAAATCCGAGCAAGAACTTACCGCAAAAGAAATCTTTGTTACTTATGTTTTAAAAAATAAATTGTTATGGTATATCGCCATTGCAAATGTATTCGTCTATTTAATTCGTTATGGTGTATTAAAATGGTCGCCAGTTTATTTAAGCGAAGTAAAACATTTTAATATTAAAGGTACAGCTTGGGCTTACACCATTTATGAATTAGCCGCAATCCCGGGGACATTATTATGCGGCTGGGTATCAGATAAAATCTTTAAAGGCAAACGTGGGGTAACAGGTTTCGTGTTTATGATTTTAACCACCGTAGCTGTTACCGCTCTATGGCTAAATCCAGCAACACCTGATAATGAAATCGCCCAATATGCGGGACATGCTTGGTATGAAAATCCATATCAATTAACTGACTTCATTTTGATGACAACCATTGGTTTCTTAATTTATGGTCCAGTGATGTTAATTGGTTTACACGCCCTTGAGCTTGCACCGAAAAAAGCGGCAGGTACTTCTGCGGGCTTTACAGGATTATTTGGTTATCTTGGTGGTACAGTATCGGCATCAGCAGTCGTAGGTTGGGCAGCTGAGCATTACGGCTGGGACGGTGGTTTCTATGTGATGATTGGTGGCGGTGTTTTAGCGGTATTACTGATGTTCATCGTTATGGTGGCAGAAGGTAAACACAAAGCCAAACTTGAAGATCATTATGGTAAATAATTAACCAAACAATCAAAAGGAAGAATAACAATGTTCTTCCTTTTTTATTGTGTAAACCTTAATATTATGGAGAAAATAATGAAAGTAAAAACATTGGCAATATTGACCGCACTTATAAGTCTGACAGCTTGTACTCATCAAGTAAACATTATGAATAATCAAGAAAAATTAGTCATTGCCCATCGTGGTGCAAGTGGTTACTTACCTGAACACACTCTCGAAGCAAAAGCTTTAGCTTTTGGGCAACAAGCAGATTATCTAGAACAAGATCTTGTTATGACCAAAGATAATCATCTCATTGTTATTCACGATCATTTTTTAGATGGTCTTACTGATGTAGCAAAAAAATTTCCTAAACGTCATCGCCAAGATGGGCGTTATTATGTGATGGATTTTACCTTAGCAGAAATTAAGTCGCTAGAAATGACAGAAAATTTCACGCTCAAAGAGGGTAAACAAGTCCAAGTTTATCCAAATCGTTTTCCAATGTGGCAATCGCATTTTCGTATTCATACTTTTGAAGAAGAACTCGAATTTATCCAAGGTTTAGAAAAATCTACAGGCAAAAAAATTGGGATTTATCCAGAAATCAAAGCCCCTTGGTTACATCATCAAGAAGGCAAAGATATTGCGTTAGCCACCTTAAAAGTCCTGAAAAAATACGGTTATAGCAATAAAAATGATCGAGTTTATTTACAAACGTTCGACTTTAATGAATTGAAACGGATCAAAACAGAACTTTTACCGCAACTGGCAATGGACATAAAACTGGTACAATTAATCGCTTATAACGACTGGCAAGAAACCCAAGAAAAAAATGCTCAAGGGCAGTGGATTAATTATGATTATAATTGGATGTTTAACCAAGGTGCAATGAAAAAGATTGCTAAATATGCCGATGGGGTGGGGCCAGCTTGGTATATGTTAATTAATGATAAAACTTCGCAACCAAATCATATTGTTTATACCCCAATGGTTGTTGATATTGCAAGCACCAAACTTGAATTACACCCTTATACTGTTCGCCAAGATGCCTTACCTACTTTCTTTGATAATGTAGAACAAATGTACGATGCTTTATTAAATCAAGCAGGTGCAACCGGGATATTTACCGATTTCCCTGATACAGCGGTAAAATTTTTGAATAAAAATAATTAACCTTAAGAATCTAGTCGTTTCAATTTAAAATAAGACAAAGCGACACACCGAAGACAATACAATTAGTAGAGCCAGGTGTGTCAACACTGTATTATTTTAAATTGAGACGACTATACTGATACTTCCCAAACCTCAACTTTGGTCATTATCAATGGTAGATAGCCGAGCAGAATTAGAAAATATTTTGGATCAAGACAGTTTTTATCCTGATTTAGCTGGTTATCTGGCACTTGAGTTTGCAATGCTTCTTCTACAGTAGTGCGTTCGTTTATGGAATCAAGGCTATACAAAAACATTTTTTTAGGTTATTTGAGACCGCACTTCATTACTGAATTTTAGACTATTAAATCCATTATAGAGGATTGTGGTGGATATGGGAAAATAACATTTCAGTAGATAAAAATATCCGTTTACTCTCCTAAAGAGAGCAAACAGATAAATAACGAGCAATGATAAAAACTACCCCCCTACCCCAGCAAAATTCGCCCAAACATCTCTTCTAAATACCCACAATCCTCCTTCATAAACAAAATATTCTTTTCTTTTAGCATTTCTTCGGTTATCGTCTGGGCATTTATTAAGTCCTTACTATCGGTTACCGACAAAATAAACGCGTTTAACTGAATATCCAAAGCCAATTCTTTTTCTAGCCGTTTAACTTCCTCAGCAAGGGCGAATTTGGGATCGTTTAGGCTCATTTGGCGAATACCTTTGGGATCAATAAAATTAAGCCATTGTTTTTGATTGTCTTTATCTACAATCCATAACAAAAAATCAGGATAAAAATTGCCTGCTAAAGCAAAGCCCAAGCCTTTGGAACGATTGGCGGCGTTTCTGAGTAAATACAAATCCTTATCGCCAATCCATTTTGCCAATTCGCCGTTTTCAAAGGCGGATTGTAAGTCTTTAACAAATCGGATTTCACTCGCCTCATTCATATCCAAAGGTTGCATAGTAAAGGGGAGATTTTCCAGATTGTCTAAGTTTATCAATGGATAATATAAATGTGGTTTAAAACAAATTGCCGTAATGTTTTTACTGCCATTATTCCAGCTCAAAGCCTGTTGCAGTGTGCCATTTTCAACAATATTTTTTAATTCCATCAAGCGTTGATGGTATTCTTCTCCATCTTCGTTTGCTTGCTTGAATTTAAATAAATAGGTGTTTTGCAGTGAGGGGTGATTTTCGTCCACTTCTACGATTTGATAATATTGCCCTTCGTATAAAGCTTTGAGGCGTTGATAAAAGCGTTCGGTATAACGGCAAAGCAGTTCAATTAACCAACTTTGTTGTTTGTTAATATCAGCAAAGGTGTTGATAGTAAGTTCTTCATCAGGAGCATAGAGTTTGTACCAATGGTTTTGTTCGGCAAATTGACGCAAACACGCTTTGTCTAATTGCAAATTAAACCAGCTTTTTTTGAGTTTAAAATCCAACAAGGCAAGATAGATTTTGTCCCAATCAAAACATTCAAACACCCTTTTGTTAAACCGATTAACTTGACGCTTATCCATCACTGTTCGTTGTTCTTTGTGGCTGTGATAAAGTTCAATTTTGGGATAACAATCCAATTCTGCTTGTAAATTTGCCAATTGTCGTTGAATATTGTCGGTGTTGTTGTGCCAGTTTTCTGGAATTTCGTACAATTTTACCCGCACTTGGCGCTTGAAACCTTTTGCTTGATTGTCTTTGTAGCCGTCTTGTAAACGCAGGGTTTTAAGGCGCGCAGTTTGTAAATTCGGGCGGACTTTAAATTGAATTTCCAATAATTCATCGCTCGGTGTGATGCCCTCTTCGCGTAAATACTGTTTAAATTGTTCCATATAGCCTGCGGCAATACCGAAGATATTTAAAGTTTCCAGTTTTTCTAAATGAATGTTTTTCGGACGGTTTGCAGGTAGGCTGCGTTTCAGGGAAAAATCTTTACCTTTCAAACGCACACCACGCCCAAATAATTGAATAATTTGGCTACCTTCTTTTTTACCCATATTCAAAAGCCCCATCGTGGATACGCGCCAGCTTGACCAGCCAGCGGCAAATTTACGCGATCCGATAAGCAAATGAGTGGGGCTGTCGGTTTGGTTGATATGGTGAAACAGGCTGTCTGAAAAATCATCGCTGTCGCAGTCAAAAGCGGTTTGTTGCGCCGCGGTTTTATAAAAACTCGTCGCATCACCAATATTAATCACGCCAAAAGCAGAAGCATTCCCTACCGATAGCGCCAATTCGCCTGTGTTTTTTTTCAGCAAGGTCAAACGCAAACGCCCACGCGCGGTGGCATGAAAAAGGCGTTGCAACATATCCGCATAAAGATCAGACTCTTTGCCCAAAAATTCCATCAGTGGGGTAAAACGTCCAAAGAAAATATTGTTGCCCGCACGGTCGGTTAAGCGCGCGGTATCCGCTAATAAGTCGTGCAACCAGCTTTGTATGCGTGCGGGTTCGTTGCAAAATAGTGCCAAAAAGTTCAAGACTTTTAACACATCGCTATCTTCGTCCGCCACTTTGTTGCCCACAAAGACACATAGCGGTTTTTCAATGTTCCATTCACGCAGCGCTTGACGGTGCTTATCAAACAAATAAAGCTGTTGGTAAAATGCCAAAAGACAGGCGGTTAAATACACATCACTGTGCATTGCATAATCTTCATCTTTTAAATTCAAAATCAGGCTTTCTTTGCCGTAGCCATCTTCATAAAAAAACTTATATGAATAATCAAATAACACCGCTTTGGCATAGACTTCAAACATCGCCGTTTGTCTGGCTTGTTGTTTTTCCAAATCGGATAACGCAATTTGTGTTAATTGCGTTTCGTTTAGTCCATTTAGGGATCGTTTGCCAAACAGCAATTTGGCTTTGGCTTTGCGATATTCCTCTTCTTGTTCCAGCGCCGTTTTTGCGCCAACAACTGCCTGCCCAAAGGTTGCCGAATATTCAAAGGCAAAGCCTTTATCAATCAGCTTTTCACGGCGCGCTAACCATTCACTGCCCGACATACCACGATGCCCCTCGTCAATTAGCACCAAATTATTGCCCGCAAACGCCTCCACGGCGACGGTTTTCTCGCCTGTTTTATCCGCCAGTTTATTAATATCCATCACAAAGATCGTTTCTTGAAATAAACGTCCTGCATTTTTATCAAACAGCGTGGCTGAAAAGTCTGATTGTTCCAACTCCTGTAAGTGTTGCCGACTTAAATCCTCAGAGGGGGTCAAAATAATGATATTGTCTATTTTATCTTGCACATAATGCTGATATTGCAACAGATTGATATGCATTAACAAGGTTTTGCCACTGCCTGTGGCGCTCCAAAAGGCGATTTTATTGAGATCCTGCGCTTGATAAGGGGATAATTTGCGCGTTTGATCTTTATTATATTCCTCTAATACGCGATTTAATTGCGAAAGTAATGCCTCTTGACGATGAACATACCAATCCAAATAAATTTCCGTAAACAACAACGACAAGTATTGGAAATATTTCATTTCCAAAATATGCCCCTCTGCTTCATTGCGTTTGCTGGTAATTTTTTGCCAATGAGCAATAATATTCAAATCGTAACGGCGTAAATCCTGCTCCGAAAGCCGATCGTTTCTAAAAAACGCGCTGTTTAATTGCGCAAAAAAGTGCGTCTGCCCATCGTTGCCAAGTCCTAGCAAACGCTCATCGTTCAAACGTTCCTTAAATGCAGACAATTGCGTTTGATTGAATAAGGACAACAACCAACGATTAAGCAGCAAATGTTGATGAAAACTGCTTTTAGCTTGTGATTTTTCCCCTTTTTGTTTTGCTTTCTTCGCCATTACGCCTCCTCCCCAAACATCAAACGCAAAAATTCAGGTTCAATTGGACGCAATTTCAGTGCGCGTGTTTCGCTACCATCATCGCTTTGCCACAGTGTCGCAATATTGTGATCGCCATTCAGATAAACGACATCATATTGATTTGAATTGGGCTGAATATTGAGCTGTTCAAATAATTTGTCCACTTCTTGATAACTCACTTTGTTACCATCACGCCATACCAGCAAACAACTTTCACCATTCGGTAGCCGTCCCTCCACCAACACAAAACCGCGCGCCTCGCGCTTATCCGTCCATTTTGCCACACGCAAGCCAATTAAATAATGAAAGGTTTCCAGCAAATCAATGGTTTGACGACGATACGCGCCAGCTGAATCCGTTGCAATATTTAATTGATAGGCAAAGGGATTTTTAAAATGATCAGTATTGAGTAACGAACCTTTGCTTTCCACCGCCAACATATAACGCAATAAATAATCTTCACGCGCGCTTTCAGACAGGCTATCAAATAATTTCGCCTGCCCTTTTAATTCCAGATTATTGAGGGTATCTTCGTAACTTTCCAACTTGAGGACTTTCACCAACTGCGAAACACCGTTAAAGCCTTTGTCTTTATCCGCATCGGGCTTGCCGTTTTTCCATTTTTCGCTATAAATCACTTTTTGCACGCGCGGCTTGAGTACCGTGTCAAAATACTCGCCTTGTTCCACCAGAATATATTTGCGTTTTCCGCCATCGTCGCGGTTTAAATTAATCACCGCGTGGGCAGTGGTGCCAGAGCCTGCGAAGTAGTCAAGGGTTAAAGGTTCATTAATATAATTAGATGAGATATCAACAATTTGTTTTATAAGATTAATATTTTTCGGATTACTAAAATCATTAGTCAAAATATGATCAAGATCTCTTGTTCCATTAGAAGTTAAAAATCCTTCTTCCCACCAAGTTGTTACAGTTTGTCTTTTATTTATCATATCCTTAAGGTATGTTTTTTTCTGTATATTATTTTTTGTAACTACTAAATGACCTTGCTCATAAAGTTTATTCATTGTTTCAAAAGAATACCTCCAGTAACCAGAAACTCCCATAAATTCATAATAAGGATTTCCTTTTGACGCCCCTCCAGGTCCATCAACAGGAGTAAGTTTATATTTATCACCATTTTTATCTACCTTATTATATCCATCTAAATTGGCTATAACACCAAACATTTTTCTTTGACAGTGTATAGATAAGTAATCTTTAGAAAAAAATAGTAGAAAATTATGATTTTGAGAAATAATTTTATCGTTAGAGATAGAAGCCCTAGACTTATGGCAAATTGATGAAATAAAATTACTTGCACCATAAACCTCATCGCATAAAATCTTCAACTGCGCCTGCTCGTTATCGTCAATAGAAATAAAATTAACCCCATCTTGACGCAATAAAGAATAAGCGGCTAGCAATCGGTTTTCCATTAAAGACAACCAACTGGAATGTGGATAACCGTCCTTATAAATAAAACCATCATTTTGGGTATTATACGGCGGATCAATATAAATACATTTCACCTGCTCACGATAACGCGCTTGCAATAAATTCAGTGCTTGGAAATTATCGGCATGAATTAACACCCCATCGGTGCTGTCGTCCAAATCGTATTTATCAGACAACAAAGAAAGCAATTTCCATTGAAATTGAGTTGGGAAAAGTGAAGTATCTACCACCAAGTGCGGTTCGTTTTGCAAAAATTTTTTAATATCTCCCTGATAGACGTTTTTATCAAAATGAAATAAGCCTTGCCACTGACGCAACTGGTTTTCATTTGCCAACACTTCAGGCAGCAATTCTTCGGGCAGACGATCGAGAGTAACCAAATAATGACAGCTGGCAATAAATTTCTTTTTCAGCCACAATTTTTTCTGAAAATTTTCCAATTGCGCTAAAAAATCAATCAATTCAAGGGCAATGGTGCGCAGTACCTGAATTTGACGCAACGACGATTCAATCTGCTTAAAACCATCAGCGTGCTGGATATTCTCCAAGTGCATCACTTCGTTTTTGATATAAAAATCCAATTCGCGGCGCAAAAATTCGCCCAAGTCCTTATGAATAAAATAATCAGCGGTATTTTTCTGGGTATAAACGCTTAAATGCTTTTCCAGTAAAGTGCGGTTGGGATTTTTCTCGGTAGGGTCTTTTTGCCAAAGGGCTTGCCATTTATCGGAAAATCCTGTATGGGGGGGGGAAGACAGGTTTGCAAAGTGGCTAAGGTTTGCTGATTATAGGTTTCTTGTTTTTCCCCTTTGCCGAACAATTGATACTCAAAAAACACTTCCAACGTTTTGCCATCATCACTGATTTTAAACGGAACAATTGACTCTTCAATGATTTCGCCGTCTTCATCTGCTCTTTGTGCACTGCGTTCGGTAGCTAACACAAACAAACGTTTGCCATCGTTATCTTTACGATTATCTCTTGCTACATCGGCGCTCACCAAACGGAAATACACCTCACGCTCATCGTCTAATTTAAAACGATAATTGCTGAAATGCTCGCCCGATTTGGTGTAATACTGGTCTTTATTCGCCCAATGCAACATCACTTCCTCACCACTATAAGGAATGGCATAAGTATCGCCCTTATAACGGCGTTGACTAATAAAATCGCCGTCCTCGTAATAACGCGAGAAAAAAGTTAATAAATGCGAGAACACCGCAGCCTCAGCATTGATACCGCCTTGGTGGGCTTGCTCAATTTTACCTCGCAATTCCTGTACCTTAGACACGTTATCAGGATTAACACCTGCGCTTTCTAGCGTATCTTTAAGCTGGTTTAATTGCTGTTGCCAATCCTTGAATTTGGATTTGATTACTGCTTGCAAAAGTGGCTTTGACTTTTTTGGGCAATGGGTATTCCAAATAATCGCCAATTTCACGATGTGTGAGTTCAAGGAGTTGGGTCATAGGGTTTTCTCTTTATTGTTAATATGATATTAAGTGCTAAAGCATAAAAATAGTTTAGATAAAATGTTTTTAGGTTTCCAATATTTCATTACCCCATAAGAAATATTTACAGTTAAATTCGGGATATTTTTCAAGATTATTGACCATATTTTTCATTATTCCAGTAACTTTTCTTTGATAATATTTTTCTGCAAAAGATAATGACTTATTGGTTTTAGCAACTTGATCTTTTCTTAATGGAATAAAACAATATTCTCCTTCATTATAATTTTCATAAATAAAGCTATCATAACCTTGCTCTTCTGCCTAATTTTTGATAATTAAAGGTACATTCTATCCAAACTAGTTCTAAGTGGTTCATATAGGTAAAATCTTGTCCAATCGCATTAGTTTTTTGTTCTCTTTTAAATATTCCTTTGGAAATAAGCATTATACTGTTGCTTTATTAATATATCACTCACTATTTATTGATTGGGTAACAAGCTACATTGTGCCTTGCCCCAAGATAAGAAGAGTAAGGCAATAATCTCTTTTTTAATTCTTGCATTGATTGATCATTAATATTTTTATGATGCACTGCCAATAGGGCCATATTGCCAACAATCCCTTCAATCTTAAAGGATTTCTGACCTTAAGCCATACTCTTGTATTGAAAAATTTTTAGCAAATTCAGAAAACCTATTATTAAACTTTCAATTGAAATATCTTTCATTATCCCAGAATATTTATTAAATAACAAAACTTTTCCCTGTTTATTAATATAAATCCTATTTCGCTAAACATACTAAATATTCGCATAGCACGAATACTTGGTACTTGACTAAAGTGCTCCTTTATTTGTATATAAACTTTCATTTTATTAATCAAAATAACTACCTATTTATATCTTTCAAGATTCGTTTATAACGTTGTGCAAACGCTTTTTCTCCCCCTTCCATAATTTCACAAATTTTTTTCCTTATAGATTTTTCCTGTAATCCACCTGAAATATTATTAACTATTTGACCACCTGCAAATTCCATTGGAATTATCAAATCAGCATCACCGTTTACAACAATATTGGCATTATGAGTAATAACAATAAGCTGTCTTTTATTCTTATTATTCCTCAGCTGTGATACCACCAAGTGAGACACTAATGCATTATCTAAATCATCTTCTGGCTGATCCATTAACAGAGGATCATCACCATGAGCCAATAAAAAAGATAAAATTGCAGCTGTTTTCTGGCCCGCAGATGCTTGTTTAAGACTTTGAAATGAATTTGAATTTTCTCTCTTATATTGAATATCAACTAAGTCTTCTGGATACCATACAGACAATTCATCAAAAACTGTGGTGGCAACATCTGAATTCATATCCTTTAGTTTTTTTACAAACCTTCCATGTAATTTTGTATTTAGCACTTGATCGCTCATATTTTCAAGTGAATTTTTTATCTTTTGAATACGATCAGCCCTAGATAAATCTATATCAGGATCAATTAGATCCCAAAGTATGCCACATAATTTAGGTGGGATATCATCTGTTTCTCCATAGATTTCTTTAACAAATGTTTTCTCTTTTTCTATACGCAGAATTTCTCGCAGCCTGACCTCTCCATCTTCAACATCACACATTGAATGAAGAGTAATTTTTAGAGTTGGAACACTTTCCAAAACTTTATCTAGAAACTTCTGTCGTAATTCTGTTAATTTTAAACGTTCTTGAGTTAACGCTATTTGTGCTTGAACAACATCATTTTTTGCTTGTTCAAGCTCAGTACTAATCTTTTTAATTTCTTCTAAACGATTTTTTAATTTTTTTTCAAGGATTAATGCATTAGAGACATCTTCAGCATTATTGATTCCTTCTAAACTTTGATAACTATCAATATGCTGTTCATTTTCTTTGTACCAATCACTAAGTTCAATAGTTTTTTTAGCAACTAATACACTATTATGCATTTCATTAATTATACTTACAATTTGTTCATGTTTAATAGCCAATTGACCAAATAAAGTATTTATTTGCTGATTGACAGTTTCCTCAAACTCTGCTGCAATACTAAACTCTGCAGCGTTAAACTGTTTTATCTCAGTAGATTCACCTGAATGACTTTGTAATTTTTGAATATATTCGCTCAGATCATCAAATAATTTAGAAACAGTCTGCTTTTGCTTTAATGCTTTTTCATATTCCTTATATTCCTTAAGAACATTACCAACATTACCAAAGTCTCTAGTTTTGAAAACACTAGTCTTGTGTAATGCCTCATTATATTGCAATTCTATAATAGGTTTTTCGGAAACTTGTTTTTCTAGCCTAACAACTTTTTTTCTTGATTCTAATAAAGCCTCACATTTAATTTTAAAATTATTTTCCCAATTTTTTTTATCCTCTCCTAACATATCATCAATATATTTAATTAAACATTGAGGATGATCTGCCAAAGAAATAATCTGTTTTTGACTAAAGATTTTTACAGGAAAATTATTTCTTGCTTGTTTTTCTGTTAGTTGTATTTCCTGCCACTCATCATTACGCCATTGCTTTACTAACACTGAGAATGTATTATTCTCTCCTTTTTCCCAACAATATTGAAATTTATCTTCTAATGCAGCATAACCTTTTGATAGCTCAATGGTAATTTTTGTATCATTAAGTATCATTCCTGGAGAATCACGAGTAGTTTTTTCTTTTCTAAAATTTTCAAAAGAGGATTTTAATGCACTATCAATTTCTCCTGATAGTAATTCATTTTCCCTAGCTAGCCCTAAACGCAAACACTCTAATACTGTAGATTTACCACTCCCACGCCCACCAATTAAAGCATTATAACCAGGGTTAAAATTAATCATAAGTGGATTTTTTTGCCGTAAACGTAGTTTTTCAATGGTAATCTTTTTAATTTTTAAGTGATCCAATCGTTGCGGATAATTAGGACTATCATCACTACGACGAACAGCTAATTCAGGGTCAAGCAAAGCCAACTTTAACCCCTCGATAGAAGGGTTAGACATCTTAATCCATGTATAACCCCTTCCAATATCACTTGATTGATGGCTATCAGAACCTAGCACAGAAGCAAAGTCTTTCAATGAATCTTCATATTTTTGAATAAGTTCATGTTTAGGATCAATAACCTCAATAGCATCCAGTGTGGCAAAAATAGGTTGTAATGTATTATGGTCATTTATTGATACAAGAAGACCTTTGGGTTGATCTACATGCGCAGCACAAGTAATCCCCCCGTGCTCTTGTATAATATGAATAATGTTTAAAATACTTTCTGTCGTAACCTTATCACTATCACCATGTTTACCCTGATAACCAACAGCTCCTAGAATTTTATCAATATCTGAAGAATTTTTACTGGGATCAAAAATTGCTAACAAATGTACACCACCATTACATGAAAGCTCTACACCTGGAAATATAAACATATCCTCCCATTTATTATCTTGACTTTTCAAAGAATTTAATTCGTCTTTTAATTTATCAATCCAAACTCCCGAATTATGGTCAGTAATAACAATACAGTTAATTCCTTCATTAAGATAGCCTTGTAAATATTCTCTTGGCGTGGTGTTTTTATCTCCACGATAATCCAAGGAAGCAGGGGTATGAGTATGAAAATCAAATTTCCACCAACGAGAGCCAATATGATCTTTATTTTGTATCATTAAATTATTCTCCATTCAATCAAAAACAATTCGTTTTGCATCCACTTGTAATCCGATTTCTAATGCTTAACACACTACATCAATTTCATCTTATTAGCAAATCATTCCTATCATGTTTATTATGTTTACTTTCTAACTTCCATTATTTTTCTATCAGTACAATTTTTTCTTCTTGATGTTTACAATCACTACTGTACAATGGGGACTCTTTGATTTCTTTATTGGTATTTTTAATATATTATTCTCGCCTACCAGTCGTTGAATTTTTATTTCTAATCAATATAGAACATATTGTGTTGCATTCTAGGTGTTTAGTAAAAGTTGTTTGCTATTTTGATATTTTTACTCAATTCAAATAATACCCTAAAATTACCCATCATTATCCTTATATTTTCTTAAATTCCCCCCACGCCATCACCACCAAAGTCAAATCCTCATACTCATCACGTTCGCCGGTTGGGGTAAAACCGCAATTTAGCCAAAAACGGCGGCTGCTTTCACTGTCTGAGGGGTAACTTAAAATGGCTTGGGAAATTCCGCTTTTATCTAATTGATTTAGGAACTGCTGAATAATGCTTGCTCCAATCCCTTGTCTTTGCCAAGATTGATCCACCATAAAAAAGCCGATAAGCACACAATCCTCTGTGGGGTAATGAAAAACGCCCTCCAAAACCGCAATTAAGGTTTGATTATGCCAATATCCCCAATAAAATTTATCTTCCGCTTTGGCTTGTGGCGGAAGTGCGGTCAAATTATGGCGAATTTTATCAAGTGTTAAAGACTCTTTCATTGCTTGATAATAATTTGGATTGCTTAAACAAAGCTGATAAACCTTTTCAAGATCTTGCTCTGTTATCGCAATAGGTTGCCAATATTGTTTCATTCTTTCTCCTTCAAAATTGTCGTCAAAGGGTAACGCAAAAATATCATCAAAACCCACCGCACTTTTAGCCCTTAATTTGAGCAAAAAACTGTTTAAACATTGCCAATAACCATTCGGACACTGCACCATGCGAATGACTGCGTGAACGTAAGCATACAACCCCCACTTGATTGCCCTCAGGCTCTACGGCTAAAGGTAAACGAATTAAACGTCCATTCGTGAGATCCGCTTGCACCATTTGCTCAGGCAAATCCGCCCAGCCAATGCCTTGTAATGCCCATTGATAAATGGTAAGCCGATCATTGGCGTACCAACAATGTTCACTATCGCTGCCTGCAAACCATAGCTCTTGCCCGTTTAAACTACGATGGGTTAAATGCACATAATTCATCAAATCTTGAGGTGATACTTCCGCTAACTGGGCGAGCGGATGCTGTGGCGAGGCAACCGTAATAAACCGATAATTGCCTAAAAAATGGAAATCAAATTCCACAAATTTTGCCATATCAAAATCTTGATAAATGACCCCTAATTGTACCTTACCCTCTGCCACCATTTGCTCAATGTCAAAGGTTGAAGCGGTAATCAGGTGAAAACGTGTTTGGCGAAACTGTTGTTGCAATGGGGTAAATGCCTGTAAAAGCCCCTCGCTCCATAAACTTTCATCTATCGCTAAACTGATTTCCGCCTCTTCATTGCGTTGCAACGCCAATAACTGTTGATCAAAAAAATCAGCTTGGCGTAATAATTGGCGAGCCAAAGGCAATAAACTTTTGCCCGCCGACGTCAGCGTCAGCCCGCTTTTTGACCGAATAAATAACGTTTGATTTAAGTCCACCTCTAAATTCGCCATTGCTTGACTTACCCCTGACTGTGCCCGTCCTAATGCTCTTGCGGTTTCCGCTAACGAGCCTTTTTCACTTGCTATCACAAAGATTTTTAATTGTTCTAAGCTATACATTATCACTCCCCATCTATCACAAAATATGATAGATGATAATTTTATTTATCTGAAAAGACAATGGATAATAGCCGTCTTTAAACACTCATGGAGAAAATATTATGCAATTCAAAGAACGTTTATTTCACGCAATATTATTTGAAGTCGGTGCGATAACCGTATCAGCAATAGCCGTCCTACTATTGAGCAATACTCATCTTAATAAAGCCCTTGGTGTAGGTGTTTTAATGGCAAGCATTGCTATGCTTTGGAATTTTGTGTTTAACTACTTTTTTGATCAATGGGCAACAGGCGAACGAGAGAACCGCTCGGTAAAACTCAGAATTTTCCATTCGTTAAGTTTTGAAGCTGGGTTGTTATTATTTACCATTCCGGTGATCGCTTATTTTCTACAACTTACTTGGCTACAAGCCTTGCTGGCGGATATTGGTTTAACCTTATTAATTATGCTTTACGCTTTTTTCTTTAACTGGGGTTATGATTTATTGCGTATCAAAGTGCTGGCTTGGCGACAACAGACCTGTTAGAAAAAAGACAAGACGGCACGCCGAAGCCAGTTAAAAGAGTATAGCGAGGCGTGCCAACAGGGTATTATTTTACTATACTAAATCAACCCCGCTTTACTGAGAAAATTGGCAATACCATGTTCAGCGACAGTATCCGTAACATAATCGGCTTGTTGTTTTAATTGTTCATGGGCATTGCCCATCGCAATGCCAACACCCACTTCTTGTAGCATTTCTATATCATTTAACCCATCACCAAATGCCATAGCTTGTTGCATATCAAGCCCTAAATGCTCTAACATAGCACGAATTCCTCTGGCTTTTGAACCCTTGGCATCAAAAATATCCACAGAATCCTCGTGCCAACGTACGGTTTTAACATTTTGCAAAATATGACTATCGGCAATGAGTTGATCCTGTTGTTGCGGATAAAAGGCGAGCAACTGAAAAATATCATTATGCAATAAATAATCAGGATCTTCATTTAAACGATAATTTTTAGTAATCGGATTAAGGGCATTTTCTAGCGGGGGATTAATATTAGAAACCAAAATTTCTTGTTGCGTAATAAAAGCATATTCTATTTGTTGTTGCTGAAAAAACTGGGTTAAACGCAAGAGATCTGCTTTTGCTAGAGGATATTTTTTGACGGTTTTATGTTGATAACTCACATATTGTCCATTCATGGTTACCAAAGCCTCAATATTTTCCTCAGAAATTAATCGTTGCAACACTGGTGGAAAGGCACAATAGGTTCTTCCTGTGGCAATGGCAGGAATAATACCATTGGCTTTTAATTGTTGAATAGCAGGTTGAATACTGTCTGGTAAGTGATCCTGATGTTTTAAATAGAGGGTGTCATCAATATCAAAAAATACGATTTTTATTTGATCACGATAATGTTTTATGTTCATTTTCTTTCCTTATTAAGCTAAGTTCTTTTTTAAAAAGAACATATTTTCCCTATTATTATAGGCGAAATTTGTTATCTTTTCGATCAAGATCGCAAAGATTTAATCCCTTTATAGACAGGATTTACGATGGGATTATAATGACAAAAGCGCGGTAATTTTTAGCAAAATTTTTTATGAATATTTGGGGCTTTCGTTGTCTTCAATGTCAACGTTTATTACATATTGGGCATCATGGCATTTGTAGTCGCTGCTACAAATCTATTGTTTATACGGCATATTGTAGCGGTTGTGGGCATAGTTTAGTGGAAAATAGCCATTTTTGTGGTCATTGCCTAACATTAGACTTTAGCTGGGATCATTTAGTAGTGGTGGGAAACTATCAATCCTCATTAGCACAATATATTCATCAATTTAAATTTAGAGGTAAGTTTTGGCTAGACAGAACCTTAGCAAGATTATTATTGTTAGCCATTTGGCAAGCTAGACGCACCCATGGATTAATTTTACCTGATTTAATTATGCCTGTTCCATTGCATCATTGGCGGCAATGGTGGCGAGGTTATAATCAAGCGGATCTGTTAGGGCGTTTATTGGCTAAACATTTGCAAATTCCTTATTCAAATCGCTGGCTCAAACGGCGAAAATATACCTCAAGCCAACGTGGGCTAAATGCCTTAGCAAGACAACAAAATATGAAAAATGCCTTTCAATTAATGCCGAGCTTTCAAGCTGAGCATTACCAATCAGTGGCATTAGTTGACGATGTGATTACCACTGGGGCAACGCTTAATGCCATTATCGCCCTATTGCGTGCCGCAGGAATTAAACATATTCAAGTTTGGGGGTTATGCAAAACCTAGCTTTTGTTATATAGCAGTGTAAAATAAACAAATTAGCCGATGATATTAGTGGTTTCAATTTGTAGTCGTCCCACTTTAAAATGATACAGCGTTGGTACGCCTCGCCGTACTACTTGTACTGTCTTCGGCGTTCCGCCTTGTCTCATTTTAAATTGAAACGACTATAAAATAACACAAGGCGTGCCAACGCCGTATTATTTTAACATGGGACAACTATAATCAAGATATTACTAGAAAAAATGTCTTGCTAGGCGTATTATTAGTTGAGTGAACAAGTCAACTATTATTGCTATTTATAATGAAATTAGGACGTGATTATGCAAATTATGATTTCAGATGCCGCACAAGGGCATTTTAGAAAATTATTGGAACAACAAGCAGAAGGGACAAATATTCGTATTTTTGTGGTCAATCCAGGTACACCGCATGCCGAATGTGGCGTCTCTTATTGCCCTGCTGACGCCATTGAAGATACTGATACCGAAATGAAATATAACGGTTTTTCAGCATTTGTTGATGAAGTAAGTTTGCCATTTTTAGAAGAGGCGGAAATTGACTATGTTACGGAAGAATTAGGCACACAACTTACCTTAAAAGCCCCTAACGCTAAAATGCGTAAAGTGGCAGACGATGCGCCATTAATTGAACGTGTTGAATATGTTATTCAAACCCAAATAAATCCACAATTAGCAAGCCATGGCGGGCATATAACCCTAATTGAGATTACCAATGATGGCGTAGCGATTTTACAATTTGGCGGCGGTTGTAACGGTTGCTCAATGGTAGATGTAACCTTAAAAGATGGGGTAGAAAAACAATTAGTTAGCCTATTCCCTGATGAGCTCACAGGGGCAAAAGATGTTACAGAGCATCAACGTGGTGAGCATTCTTATTATTAAAGTTAAGAAATCAACATTAATAACGTACTTTCTAGCCAAATAACTAAAACATAAAATTGCTCAACCTTATTCTGTTGAAAAATAGAAATAAGTTGAGCAATATTAATATTCTGCTAGAAGCTCAAATGATTGATATTATCAGTATTTCTCCCAAGTGCGGTCTGTTTTAAAAAATTTTTCTATACATTAATCAAACGATATAATGCGCCATCTTTACGATCAAGATAATGGGTAGATTGGATACGGCGGATTGTACGAGAACGCCCCCGAATGACTAAGGTTTCTGTGCTAGCTAAATTGCCTTTGCGTTGAATACCTTTTAATAAATCGCCATTGGTAATCCCTGTTGCGGCAAAAACAAGGTTGTCATCACGCACAAGCTGTTCTAATTTTAGCACCTGATTGACTTCTACCCCTGCTTGCTGACAACGAGCAATTTCTTGTTGTGCAATTTGCTGATTTTCACTACTTTCCCCTTTAACCTGATTGCGAGGTATCAGTCTTGCCTGCATTTCACCCCCTAATGCACGCACTGCGGCAGCAGCAACGATACCCTCAGGAGCACCGCCAATGCCATATAATAAATCTACATTGCCCTCTGGCAAACAACATAATACAGAGCCTGCAATATCGCCATCAGGAATAGCAAAAACCCGTACCCCTAAAGCATGCATTTGGGCTATTACTTGTTCGTGGCGAGGTTTAGCAAGTACCATCACATTGAGTTGAGAAAGTAATTTCCCCATTTTAGAGGCAACGCGGCGTAAATTTTGCTCCAAGCTTAGGTTTAAATCAATCATTCCCTTAGCTTGTGGACCGACAACCAATTTTTCCATATACATATCAGGCACAGATAAAAAGGTTTCTTTTCCTCCAGCAGCTAAAACCGATAAAGCATTAGCTTGTCCCATTGCGGTCATTCTCGTGCCATCAATGGGATCCACTGCAATCGCCACTTCTTCGCCTTTTCCTGTTCCCAAGGTTTCGCCAATATAAAGCATTGGGGCTTGATCAATTTCGCCCTCGCCAATAACCACAGTGCCTTGCATATCAATAAGATTTAACATTAATCGCATCGCACTAACCGCAGCATTATCCGCTGCATTTTTATCGCCTCTCCCTAACCAAGCAAAACTAGCAAGGGCAGCCGCTTCGGTAACCCGTGAAAATTCAATGGCTAATGCTCTATTCATAGTCTAATCCTTATATTTGATGATGATTTGCTGGCTATTCTAACATTTAGCAAACGTTTGCGTAATCCTGATAATCAGGAAAAGTAAAATTTTTATTTTATCCTTTAATTCCATGACTAAAGTGCGGTAGAATAAGTCATTAATTTTTCAGGTTATTAACAAAGGAAATTGTCATGTCTTTAGAAATTTTAGATCAACTAGAAGAAAAAATTAAACAAGCTGTTGAAACAATCCAATTACTTCAATTAGAAATTGAAGAAAAAAATGAAAAAATTCAGGCGTTAGAACAAGAGAAAAATGAAACGCAACAAACTAATGATAACTTACGTCGTGAAAATGAAAGCCTAAAAAATGAACATTCAAACTGGCAAGAACGTTTGCGTTCATTATTGGGTAAAATTGATAACGTATAAATAAAAATCCGCACGTAAAACGTGCGTTTTTTAGGTTATCCTATAAGAGCCCTATTAGTTCATATGCCCTTATGGGCATATGAGCACTGATAACCGCACAATCACATTGCTTATCCCTTAAAGGAGGAAATATATTCTTTTTTTTGATTCATTCCTCTACGATTTTTAGGTGTAATGGACAAAAATGTGGGAAAAAAGTGGGTTAAGACCTTATGCTGCAAGGCTTTAACCTACTTTTTTGAAAATGAATAAAAAATTGTCCATATTGTCAAAATAACTCAATCCACAAACATGGAAAGAAAAATACCATTCAACGCTATAAATGCAATCATTGTAATAAAACTTTTACCTTTCAAAATAAATTAAATCCCACCGAAATTTGGTTTTATTATTCTCAAGGAAAACAAACGTATAAAGAGCTTGCCATTAAATATCAATGTTCTGTTAAAACAATCCAAAGAGATATTGATGAAGCCCCTAAAACAGCGTTAAAACTTCCTCTATCAATACATTTAAATATTATTATGGATACCACTTTCTTTAAGCGAGATTTTGGTGTGTTAGTGTTAATGGATAGCTTGACAGAAAAAGTGATTTATCATCAAATTGTAAAAACAGAAAAGGCTATTTATTATCAAATAGCTTTAAATAAATTAAGAGAAAAAGGCTATATTATTCAATCAATTACCTGTGATGGTCGTCGTGGGCTGTTAAAAGAGATATTCAATACACCTGTTCAAATGTGCCATTTTCATCTTGTGGCAATGGTGATGAGAAAATTAAGAAAAAAACATCAATCTCAGGCTGGAAAGGAATTAAAAATTATTATGAAAACCTTAAAAGAAAGCCAAAAACATGATTTTTTTCGTCGTTTGCATTATTGGTATTTAAAACATCAAGATTATTTGAATGAACGCTCAGAGAAATGTAATGAAAAAGGTTATTTTCCTTATAAACATAAAGGATTAAGAGGGGCATTAGCGAGTATTAAATATGATGAAAAGTATTTATTTACTTTTGAAAAGTATGAGGAATTAAAATATTGAAAAAACAACAAATCGGTTAGAAGGTTTATTTAGTGAACTTAAGCGGAAATTAATTAATCATAATGGATTAAGTAGAAATCGTAAGGTTATGTTTATAAAGGATTTTTTGAATAAAAAGAGTCAATAAAATGATATAAAAATAATGAGATCCCACACTTTTGTCCACTTGGAATAAAAATGGACAAAATCCCACATTTTTGTCCATTACACCGATTTTTATATTTAGACCCACAGTACTCACATAATATCCCTTTCTCTAAAATTTAGATTTCCCATACTTATATAGTTAATGAAAATAAGAATGATATTAATATATCTACTAAGTTACCCGAACAAGGTACACACGCATATAGTAAAACCCATTAAAAATCGCCACACAACCACATAAAATAAAAGAATAGACGATCGATGCAATTTAACCGCCACTCTTTACGTTTTTGCTTTATCCAAGCCCAAGTGCGTTCAATTGGATTAAGGTCAGGACTGTAAGGTGGGAGCCAGAGAATGGTATGCCCCGCGGCTTCTATCAATGCTTTTGTGTCTGAACCTTTATGAAAAGCAGCATTATCCATCACAATAACACTGTTATCAGGAAGTTGCGGAAGTAATCACTGCTGGACCCAACCATGAAAAACATCGCTATTAATACTGCAATCATACAACCCCACAGCAAACAGCTGTTGATTAAGCACAGCACCGATGGCATTGCTCTGGTTTTTAAGTTGCCAGTTGGATTGGCTAAGACAAGGCTTACCTCTTTGAGCATACCCATGCGGTCTGTTGTCATGCATTTTAAAGCCGCTCTCATCTAAATAAATGATTTTTCTTCCCGCTTTTTTAAATGCTTTTAGCGCATTAAGAAAAGACTTTCGTTTTTCAGTATTTGCTTGAGAATGCGCTAACGTCTTTTTTTACGTGTTATTCCGAGCCTTTTTAAAGCCGTACAAATGGCGTTTTGGCTACAACCTAAACGCTGTGCTCGCTGCCATTGATAATCATCGGGATAAGCTTCAACATCGGCTTTGAGGAGCTCGTTATCAATCTTATAAGGTTTAACAATACGTTTCTTTCGTTCAGGGTTTTTCTTCCATCTCTGGATGGTGTTAGTACTGAGCTGAAACTCTTGTGCCAATTCTCGAAAGCTTGCGCCACCTTTGAGTTTGGCTAATATCATTTGTCGGTAGTCTTTTGAGTATGCCATGTGAATATTGTAGCGTATTTAATTAGATTTTACTATAGTTATCTCTAGTACAGCCCCAAAATTTTTTCTGAATAAACAAAAACCCCCATTGCTTTACAACAGGGGCACTATTCATAAATAACAACCTGGCGGTGACCTACTCTCACATGGGGAGACCCCACACTACCATCGGCGTCACGGCGTTTCACTTCTGAGTTCGGCATGGGGTCAGGTGGGACCACCGCACTATCGCCGCCAAGATAATCCTTTCGATGATTGACTTCTCGCTTATCTTTCGCCTTTTCTTTTATCTTTTATTCTTCTCTCTAACTTCAAAAACAAGCTGTCTACCTTTAACTCTCTATTCTCTACTGTCTGATACTCTCTTCTTTATCCTTTACTACCACGCAAAAACACTACAGCGTTGTATAGTTAAGCCTCTCGGGCAATTAGTACTGGTTAGCTCAACGTCTCACAACGCTTACACACCCAGCCTATCTACGTCTTCGTCTCAAACAACCCTTACAATCTCTCGATTGGGATAACTCATCTCAAGGCAAGTTTCGTGCTTATATGCTTTCAGCACTTATCTCTTCCGCATTTAGCTACCCAGCAATGCCTCTGGCGAGACAACTGGAACACCAGTGATGCGTCCACTCCGGTCCTCTCGTACTAGGAGCAGCCCCTCTCAATTATCCTACGCCCACGGCAGATAGGGACCGAACTGTCTCACGACGTTCTAAACCCAGCTCGCGTACCACTTTAAATGGCGAACAGCCATACCCTTGGGACCTACTTCAGCCCCAGGATGTGATGAGCCGACATCGAGGTGCCAAACACCGCCGTCGATATGAACTCTTGGGCGGTATCAGCCTGTTATCCCCGGAGTACCTTTTATCCGTTGAGCGATGGCCCTTCCATTCAGAACCACCGGATCACTATGACCTGCTTTCGCACCTGCTCGACTTGTCCGTCTCGCAGTTAAGCTTGCTTTTACCATTGCGCTATCCTCACGATGTCCGACCGTGATTAGCAAACCTTCGTGCTCCTCCGTTACGCTTTGGGAGGAGACCGCCCCAGTCAAACTACCCACCAGACACTGTCCGAAACCGCGTTCCGCAGTCTTCGTTAGAACATCAAACGTTAAAGGGTGGTATTTCAACAACGACTCCATGATAACTGGCGTTACCACTTCAAAGTCTCCCACCTATCCTACACATCAAAATTCAAGGTTCAGTGTCAAGCTATAGTAAAGGTTCACGGGGTCTTTCCGTCTAGCCGCGGGTACACCGCATCTTCACGGCGATTTCAATTTCACTGAGTCTCGGGTGGAGACAGCCTGGCCATCATTATGCCATTCGTGCAGGTCGGAACTTACCCGACAAGGAATTTCGCTACCTTAGGACCGTTATAGTTACGGCCGCCGTTTACTGGGGCTTCGATCAAGTGCTTCTCTTGCGATGACACCATCAATTAACCTTCCAGCACCGGGCAGGCATCACACCCTATACCTCCACTTACGTGTTTGCAGAGTGCTGTGTTTTTAATAAACAGTTGCAGCCAGCGGGTCACTTCGACTGGTTCGTGCTCCATTTGTGCAAACTTCACACTACGCCAGCGCACCTTCTCCCGAAGTTACGGTGCTATTTTGCCTAGTTCCTTCACCCGAGTTCTCTCAAGCGCCTGAGTATTCTCTACCTAACCACCTGTGTCGGTTTTCAGTACGGTTTAAATAAACCTGAAGCTTAGTGGCTTTTCCTGGAAGTTGGGTATCAGTTACTTCCGCTCCTTAGAGCGTCGTCGTCATTTCTCAGTGTTATCAGGTTTCCGGATTTGCCTAAAAACCCCACCTACAAACTTAAACAGTACAATCCAATCTACTGCTAACCTAACCTGCTCCGTCCCCACATCGCAGTTTATTCAAGTACGGGAATATTAACCCGTTTCCCATCGACTACGCTTTTCAGCCTCGCCTTAGGGGCCGACTCACCCTGCCCCGATTAACGTTGGACAGGAAACCTTGGTCTTTCGGCGAACGGGTTTTTCACCCGTTTTATCGTTACTTATGTCAGCATTCGCACTTGTGATACCTCCAGCATACTTCTCAATACACCTTCTACGGCTTACACAACGCTCCCCTACCCAACAGGCGTATCACTAATATGTCTATTTTTCTACCTCTTTACCACTCAACGTGGTTGACGCTTGAACAACCCGTTCGCTACGCGAACACGTTGTTAATCGTCTCTCATTAGACTTATTAGTGATACGCCTGATGCCGCAGCTTCGGTGCTATATTTTAGCCCCGTTACATCTTCCGCGCAGGCCGACTCGACTAGTGAGCTATTACGCTTTCTTTAAATGGTGGCTGCTTCTAAGCCAACATCCTAGCTGTCTAAGCCTTCCCACTTCGTTTCCCACTTAATATAGACTTCGGGACCTTAGCTGGCGGTCTGGGTTGTTTCCCTCTCCACGACGGACGTTAGCACCCGCCGTGTGTCTCCTAAGCATTACTCTTCGGTATTCGCAGTTTGCATCGGGTTGGTAATCCGGGATGGACCCCTAGCCGAAACAGTGCTCTACCCCCGAAGGTATTCACTTAAGGCTCTACCTAAATAGATTTCGGGGAGAACCAGCTATCTCCCGGTTTGATTGGCCTTTCACCCCCAGCCACAAGTCATCCGCTAATTTTTCAACATTAGTCGGTTCGGTCCTCCAGTTAGTGTTACCCAACCTTCAACCTGCCCATGGCTAGATCACCGGGTTTCGGGTCTATACCTTGCAACTTCTCGCCCAGTTAAGACTCGGTTTCCCTTCGGCTTCCCTATGCGGTTAACCTCGCTACAAAATATAAGTCGCTGACCCATTATACAAAAGGTACGCAGTCACCCTTAACAGGCTCCCACTGCTTGTACGTACAGGGTTTCAGGTTCTATTTCACTCCCCTCACCGGGGTTCTTTTCGCCTTTCCTTCACAGTACTGGTTCACTATCGGTCAATCAGGAGTATTTAGCCTTAGAGGATGGGCCCCCTATCTTCATACAGGATTCCTCGTGTCCCGCACTACTTCTCGTAAGCCTAGTACCATTCCATTATCTTCGTATACGGGGCTATCACCCGCTATGGCGGTGCTTTCCAACACCTTCTACTGATAACAAAACTATCACTTACTGGCTACTCCGCTTTCGCTCGCCGCTACTTACGGAATCTCGGTTGATTTCTTTTCCTCGGGGTACTTAGATGTTTCAGTTCTCCCGGTTCGCCTCATTAACCTATGGATTCAGTTAATGATAGTAGATTCTTCATCTACTGGGTTTCCCCATTCGGACATCTTGGATTAAACGCTTCTTATCAACTCATCCAAGCTTTTCGCAGATTAGCACGTCCTTCTTCGCCTCTGATTGCCAAGGCATCCGCCCTGTACGCTTCATTACTTAACTATACAACCTCTAGTGCTCTCACTTGAGGTCTACTTAAGAATGTCCTTAATTTACCCTTTTTAATAAATTAAGGTCTTTACTCAGACTTTTCTTGAAAGTCTTCAGTTTTCAGCTTGTTTCCTACTTGTTAAAGAACATCAGATAATCTTATCAATCATCATGGGTAAAAAGTCATTTCTTATCACCTTTTACCCATAAGGATTTCGCCATAAAGTGATTTGGTGGAGATAAGCGGGATCGAACCGCTGACCTCCTGCGTGCAAGGCAGGCGCTCTCCCAGCTGAGCTATATCCCCAAATACCCTCTATTCACTCTGCCACTTGCTTTTATCAAGTGGTGGGTCTGAGTGGACTTGAACCACCGACCTCACCCTTATCAGGGGTGCGCTCTAACCACCTGAGCTACAGACCCGCAGAGTCATCTCTTATCTATCAAACAATCTGTGTGGACACCTCGTGCACTCAAGCTCTTTTATAAGGAGGTGATCCAACCGCAGGTTCCCCTACGGTTACCTTGTTACGACTTCACCCCAGTCACGAATCATACCGTGGTGAACGCCCTCCTTGCGGTTAAGCTATCCACTTCTGGTACAACCCGCTCCCATGGTGTGACGGGCGGTGTGTACAAGGCCCGGGAACGTATTCACCGCAACATTCTGATTTGCGATTACTAGCGATTCCGACTTCATGGAGTCGAGTTGCAGACTCCAATCCGGACTTAGATGCACTTTCTGAGATTCGCTCAAGCTCGCACTCTCGCTGCCCTCTGTATGCACCATTGTAGCACGTGTGTAGCCCTACTCGTAAGGGCCATGATGACTTGACGTCATCCCCACCTTCCTCCAGTTTATCACTGGCAGTCTCCTTTGAGTTCCCACCTCATGTGCTGGCAACAAAGGATAAGGGTTGCGCTCGTTGCGGGACTTAACCCAACATTTCACAACACGAGCTGACGACAGCCATGCAGCACCTGTCTCTAAGCTCCTTACGGCACGCCTCTATCTCTAAAGGCTTCTTAGGATGTCAAGAGTAGGTAAGGTTCTTCGCGTTGCATCGAATTAAACCACATGCTCCACCGCTTGTGCGGGCCCCCGTCAATTCATTTGAGTTTTAACCTTGCGGCCGTACTCCCCAGGCGGTCGATTTATCACGTTAACTACGAGCACCAAGCTTCAAAGCCCAATCCCCAAATCGACAGCGTTTACAGCGTGGACTACCAGGGTATCTAATCCTGTTTGCTCCCCACGCTTTCGCACATGAGCGTCAGTCTCTCCCCAAGGGGCTGCCTTCGCCTTCGGTATTCCTCCACATCTCTACGCATTTCACCGCTACACGTGGAATTCTACCCCTCCCTAGAGGACTCTAGTCACCCAGTATGAAATGCAATTCCTAGGTTAAGCCCAGGGATTTCACACCTCACTTAAGCAACCGCCTGCGTGCCCTTTACGCCCAGTTATTCCGATTAACGCTCGCACCCTCCGTATTACCGCGGCTGCTGGCACGGAGTTAGCCGGTGCTTCTTCTGTGGCTAACGTCAATTTGTTACTCTATTTAAGCAACAACCTTCCTCACCACCGAAAGAACTTTACAACCCGAAGGCCTTCTTCATTCACGCGGCATGGCTGCGTCAGAGTTCCCTCCATTGCGCAATATTCCCCACTGCTGCCTCCCGTAGGAGTCTGGGCCGTGTCTCAGTCCCAGTGTGGCTGGTCATCCTCTCAGACCAGCTAGAGATCGTCGCCTTGGTAGGCCCTTACCCCACCAACTAGCTAATCTCACTTGGGCTTATCTTATGGCTAGTGGCTAAAAAGTCCCACTACTTTAATCTCTCGATTTTACGCGGTATTAGCCACAGTTTCCCGTGGTTATCCCCCTCCATAAGCCAAATTCCCAAGCCTTACTCACCCGTCCGCCACTCGTCAGCAAAAGAAACAAGTTTCTTTCCCGTTACCGTTCGACTTGCATGTGTTAAGCCTGCCGCCAGCGTTCAATCTGAGCCATGATCAAACTCTTCAGTTTAATCTTTCCACTCAATACTGACTTCAAATAAATTGTTCAGCACTGGTGTGTTAAATCTAAAATTTTCAATATTTTCAAACTCAAGCACACGAGTGCCCACACAGATTGTCTGATTATCTTGTTAAAGAACAACTTTCTATTCAGAAAGAAAAACGACGCTGATTTTTCATCTTGTCAACTACAGCGTCGTTGTGTGGGGCGTATTATAGTGATTTCATTTCGCCTTGCAAGTGCTTTTTGCAATTTTTTTGCTTTTTTTATTTAAATGCACATTTTTGCAACAAACTTATCCACGTTTTCTCTTTTTTGTATTTAAATAAAACAAAAATATTCTAAAATTTGACCGCACTTTATAACCCAAGTGCGGTCAATTCTGCAAAAGTTTTTATTCTTTTGGTAAGCGTTTAATGGCAAGCAATAAACCGCCCCAAATAATCACTAAGGCAATACTCATCATAATGATTGCGGTTAAACTCATTCTTCTTCCTCCACAAATTTATCTTCATGTTCCCAAGCTAGGCGGGTTAATAGATAAGCAATTACCACTAAGCCTATCGCCATTCCCCAACCAAAGGTGTCAATAAACCAACTCGGATAGCCACCATACCCCTCGGTAAGTACTTTGCTAATTTCGGTAAATAACATATAGACCAATACGATTGGGGTTAATGCCCCAGCACAAACACGCCAACCCATGCCTAATTTAAATGAGGAAGTTTTATTGCTATGTGCTGCTAATTTAGATAAGGATTCTGTTAATAACAAGGCATAAGTGGAAACTAATGCCACCGCTACAATACCAAAGTTATTAACAAATTTATCCAGTACATCTAACACTGGCAAACCTGTGGTTGTCCCAAATAATAAAGTAGAAACGATCATCATAGGCACGCCGACTAAGAACGTCGCTCCAATGCGGTTCATTTTGATTTTATCCTGTACTGAGGCAATAATTACTTCTAATACCGACATAAAAGAGGTCAACGCAGCAACCACTAATGAACCAAAAAATAGCACACCAATCACTGCCCCAAAAGGTGCTTGGTCAATAATAGCTGGAAAAGCAATAAAGGCAAGCCCAATACCTGAAGTCGCCACTTCACCCACTTCTTTACCTGCTGATAATGCCATAAAACCCAGTGCAGCAAACACACCAATTCCCGCTAACAATTCAAAAGAACTGTTGGCAAAGCCCACTACCAAGCCTGAACCGGTTAGATCAGAGTTACGCTTTAAATAAGAGGCATAGGTAATCATAATACCGAAACAAATAGATAATGAGAAAAAGATTTGTCCATAAGCCGCTACCCATACTGTTGGTTCAAATAATTTTGACCAATCTGGGGTAAATAACGCATCTAGTCCTTTTGCCGCCCCCGGTAAGAATAAGGCACTTACTACCAAGGCAAAAAACATTATGACCAAAATTGGCATAAAGAAAGAAGAGGCTCGGCTAATGCCTTTTTGTACACCTAATGCCATAATGGCTAAAGTGACTAACCATACCCCAACCAAAGGCCCTGCCACTGTGGCAACAAAATCAAAGCCTACCGTTACATCACTGGACATTTTGAGGAAATTATGGAAAAAGAAGCTAGCTGGATCATTCCCCCAAGCACTATTAAAAGAATAATAGGTGTACATCGCTGCCCAACCTAAAATCACCGCATAATAAAGCCCGATAACAATATTAATTAAGACCTGCCACCAACCAAAAATTTCAAATTTTTTATTTAAACGGCGATAAGCTAAAGGGGCTGATGCCTGATATTTATGCCCAATGGCATAATCTAAAAATAATAAGGGGATACCTGCGGTTAATAAGGCAATAATATAGGGAATAATAAATGCCCCGCCGCCATTTTCATAAGCTACATAGGGAAATCGCCAAATATTGCCTAAACCAACCGCAGAACCTATTGCTGCTAAAATAAAGGCATTACGCCCTGCAAAGGTTTCTCGAACCTTAGAAGTGGACTTTGCCATTTTTTGCTCCTTAGAATGAAAATCAATTAAAGCAATGAATATAGAGCAATATAAAATATTGTCAAATGCTTAAAAATAGACTTATCTAGAGATTAATACCATAAAAAAGCGAAAACTTTAGTGATACATTCTAATAACTTATTTATTATCAAAATAAAACGCTTATTATCTCTTTATTTATCGCCATAAACTTCTAAACAAAAACACAACAAAAAATGTACTTTTTATTGAAAAAGTCATCATTTTTTTATCATTTTGCGATACCCATTCCAAAAATAAATGCTGATAACATAAAATTCTCGCCTTATTTTGACCGCACTTTTAAGCTAATAACACTTTTAAGCCTTAATGAAGGTTAATCATATTATGCAAAATCAGGAACTTGCCGTTTTATTACGTTTACTACAAATCCCCCAACTTAATGTGTCCACCATTATTCGTTTACTCCAGCAAGTAACGCTAGCTGATCTACTTAATTACGATCGTACTGCGTTCCAACAAATAGGGTGGCATTCCACTCAAATTCAAGCCTGGTTTCACCCCAAAATGCAATATATTGAACCTGCTCTACAATGGCAACAACAGCAACCTGATCAGCATATTATCCACCTTCTCCAAGCTGATTATCCTTATTTGTTACGACAAATTCATTCCGCTCCCCCCATTTTGTTTGTCAAAGGTAATTTAGCTTGTCTTCCACAGCCCCAAATTGCCATTGTTGGTAGTCGTCATTGCTCAAGTTATGGAGAATATTGGACGAAATATTTTGCTTCTGAACTTTGTACGTCAGGATTTATTATCACGAGTGGATTAGCCCTAGGCATTGATGGTTTTGCTCACCAAGCGGTCATTGCTCAACAAGGGCAAACCATTGCGGTATTAGGCAGCGGATTAGACCATATCTATCCAACGAAACATCAACAGCTTGCTCAACAAATTATTGCTAATCAAGGGGCATTAATTTCGGAATTTCTGCCTCAACAACCTCCTGTTGCTAAAAATTTTCCTCGCCGTAACCGTATTATTAGTGGTCTTTCCTTAGCCACACTAGTTATTGAAGCCAATGAACATAGCGGTTCACTGATTACCGCAAGATATGCCCTAGAACAAAATCGTGATATTTTTGCCCTCCCCAGTCATATCCAAAGCCAATTTAGTCAAGGTTGTCATAAGCTGATTAAACAAGGAGCAATGCTAGTAGAAAATGTGGCAGATATTATTGAAAATCTCTCTCACTATACACAAAATTATGTGGCAGCAACAATAACCAATCCCCCACTTCAAACACCGCCTAAAACTGAACCCGCCATATCACCAGAATATCCCGAACTTTTCGCCCATATTCCCCATACGGGCATTAGCCTTGATCAACTAGCAGAACAGCTCAATTTAGCGGTAGAAGAATTACTGATCCAATTATTAGCTTTACAACTGCAAGGGTTAATCAGTGAACAAGATGGATTATATCAACGGCTTTAGCGAATTGGTTTTGCATAATGCGATAAAAAGCGTTAGCATAACCTTAGGATTAACAAAACCACTTGCATAACAACAAATCAATATGGCAAATCAGCTTTTTACGCCGACCAAACAAACCAATCTCTGCCCACAATGCGGTGCAACATTGCAAATAAAACAGGGGAAAAAAGGCTTATTTCTAGGTTGTAGTGCTTACCCTCAGTGCGATTATCTACAACCGCTACACCATTCGCCAGAAAACAAAATTCTTAAACATCTTGATGAACAATGTCCTGATTGTGGTCATCATTTAGTGCTTAAACAAGGGCATTTTGGTATGTTTATTGGTTGTAGTAATTACCCTGCCTGCCATTTTATTGTGCAAGATAATCCCAATGAAACACCGCAAAAGCAAATTGACTGCCCTGAATGTCGGCAAGGGCATCTAGTGGCTCGGCGTGGACGGCAAGGTAAAACCTTTTATGCTTGCGATCGCTATCCCAAATGTAAATTTACCTTGCCAAGCAAGCCCATTCAGTTGGCTTGCCCACAATGCCATTACCCTTTAAGCATTGAGAAAAAAACAACTGTTTATCAATGTGCCAATAAACAATGTAAACATACTTTCACCACAAATGAAGATTGAACAACTGGTTTCTTACCTCCAACAAAATGACATTATCGCCTATCCTACCGAAGCAGTATTTGGTTTAGGCTGTAACCCTTATAGTGAAGTTGCTGTGCAGAAATTACTCACATTAAAACAACGCCCAAAAGAAAAGGGCTTGATCCTCATTGCTCCAACGCTTGAATTACTACTCCCTTTTATCGATCAGTCTGCACTTAGCGAAAAACATTGGCAAAAACTGACCGCACTTTCATCACAGCCCACCACTTGGGTTGTGCCAAGCAACAGCGATACCCCTTGTTGGCTCACTGGGCAATTTGATAGCATTGCCATTCGCCTCTGCCGCCACCCTGCGGTCGTTGAGCTTTGTCGCCACACCCATTTTGCCTTAACCTCTACCAGTGCCAATCTTTCTGGCTTGCCCCCTTGTAAAACTGCAGAAGAAGTACGGTTACAATTTGGTTTAAATTTTCCTGTTTATAATCAACCCGTAGGGCAAGCACAAAATCCCTCACAAATTCGTGATATTTTTACCGATCAAATTATTAGAAATGGATAAGGAAAACACTATGGATCACTATGCCGTCTGGGGCAATCCTATCGCCCAAAGCAAATCCCCACAAATTCACCAATTTTTTGCCCAACAAACAGGACAAACTCTGTCTTACTCTGCTCAATTAGGCGATTTAGACCAATTTGAACAGCAATTACAAGACTTTTTTGCCCAAGGGGGCAAAGGTTGCAATATTACTGCCCCTTTTAAAGAACGAGCCTTTGCCCTTGCCCATAGCCATAGCGAACGTTGTTTAACCGCTGAGGCTTGTAACACCCTAAAACGTTTAGATAATGGGCAATTATATGCGGATAATACCGATGGAGCAGGCTTAGTTTCCGATTTACAACGCTTAAATTGGCTGAAACCTCAACAAAAAATTCTTATTCTCGGTGCTGGCGGAGCGAGTAAAGGCGTACTATTACCGCTACTACAAGCCCAACAACATATTAGCATTGCTAATCGTACCCTTGAAAAAGCCCAACAATTAGCGGAAAAATTTGCCCATTATGGTCAAATTAAGGCTTATGACCTTGCCCATATTCCATTGCAACATTTTGATTTAATTATTAACGCAACATCTCTTGGCTTACAAGGGCAAGTCGTGGATATTGATGAAGAAATTTTGAAAAATGCCACCGCACTTTATGATATGCAATACGCCAAACAACAGGATACCCCCTTTATCCAACGAGGCAAACAGCTCGGCGTGGGGCAATTAAGCGATGGCTTAGGAATGTTAATCGGACAAGCGGCACACGCTTTTGCTCTTTGGCGTGGCGTTATGCCTGATACCACGCCATTATTGGGGCTATTGAAAGAAGAACGTTAATGTTTTTAAGGGGAACGGCTGCAAATAGTATCTACCTCAATCCAACGTTTTTGTTTACAAGATAAAGCAATGGCATCAAGCACTAAAGCCACTTTATATCCCTCTAAAAAATCAGGATATAGCGGTTGATCATTGGCGATACCATTAATTAGATCACGAATTTCAACCGCTTTTTGATCATTAAAACCGATGCCATGTCCTGCACTCACACAAAAATGGCGGTAATCGGGGTGTAAAGGTCCAGTTAAAATGGTTTTAAACCCTTGCCGACTGGGATCATCATGATGTAAATAAAGTTTTAATTCTGCCATACGTTCTTGTGTATAACTGATTGTGCCTTTGGTTCCTGTAATCACATAACTCAACCCCATTTTACGCCCACAAGCAATGCGAGAGGTTTCAATCGTTCCCATACAACCGTTAGCAAAACGTAACAAGGCACTTGCCTGATCTTCATTTTCTACTGCCAAATGTTGGGTTAAATCATTTGGGTCAGGGCGAGTTTTGATCACTGTCTGCATATCGCCAATAACCTTTTGAATATCACTCCCCACTAAAAATTGTGCCATTTGGACAATATGTGCCCCTAAATCCCCCAAAGCACCTAACCCCGCTTTTTGTTTTAAACAATGCCAATCTAAAGGACTATGCGGATCTGCCAAATAATCTTCATTATGTGTTCCATAAAAATGCACCACTTCGCCAATTTCACCATTTTGAATAATTTGTCTGGCAAGCTGAGTGGTTGGATTTTTAATATAATTAAAACCTACTAAGGTTTTTACCCCAGCATTATGGGCGGCTTGATACATTAAAGCACTATCTTCCGCATTCAACGCCAAAGGTTTTTCACAATAAATATGTTTCCCCTGAGCAATCGCTGCCAAAGCAATTTCTTTATGTAAAAAATTCGGGGTACAAATATCAATAATATCCACTTCTGGATCATTAACTACTTCTCGCCAATCAGCACTAAATCGTTTAAAACCAAATTCAGCCGCTCGTTGCCGCGCTAAATCCAAATTAATTTCCGCTAAATGGGTTAATTCTAATTGTGCTTGCAATGGAAACACTGTTGGGGCTTGAGCATAAGCAATGGCATGACAACGCCCTATATAACCTGTGCCAATTAAACCTATTCGTAACTTGTTCATCATTTATTGCCTCTATAATAAAAAAGGAATGGTTATTCCATTCCTTTCTTTTGATGATTTATAATGTCGGCATACTAAATGCCGCCCCCTCATTGCCTTCACGATAGTCAGGCCAACGAGTCGTTACTGTTTTCATTTTGGTATAAAAACGTACACCATCTGGTCCATAGGCATTTAATTGTCCATAGGCAGAATGTTTCCATCCACCAAAACAATGGAACGCCATTGGCACAGGAATAGGCACATTAACCCCCACCATACCTGCCTGTACTTTATAAGTAAACTCTCTGGCTGCTGCACCATTAGCAGTGAAAATCGCTGCCCCATTACCATAAGGGTGTTGATTAATCAGTTGTAAAGCTTCATCAAAACTTTTCGCTCGCACAATACCTAGCACTGGTCCAAAAATCTCTTCCTGATAAATCACCATATCAGGTTTCACATGATCAAATAAAGTGCCGCCAATAAAGAACCCTTGCTCATAACCTGCTGGTTTTTTACCTCGTCCATCAACCACTAATGTTGCCCCTTCAACCACGCCTTTATCAATATAACCTGTTACATTATTCAAATGTTGTTGGGTAATTAATGGCCCAAAATCCATTTCTTTTTCGCCATCTTTTGCAATCCCCGGCCCATAACGTAAAGCCTCAACTTTTGGTTTCAACGCTTTAACTAATTTATCAGCGGTATCATCATCAATGGTTACCGCTAATGGCAATGCCATACAACGTTCGCCTGCTGCCCCAAAAGCAGCACCTAATAACGCATCAGCGGTTGTCTCAATATCTACATCAGGCATAATAATAGCGTGGTTTTTTGCCGCTCCTAGGGCTTGCACACGTTTACCAAACTCACCGCCCACTTTATGCACATAAGCCGCCGCTGGCGTTGACCCCACAAAACTAATGGCTTGTACACGAGGATCGCGCATTAAAATTTCATTATCGTGACGATCGCCATGTACAACATTGAATACCCCATCTGGCAAACCTGCTTCTTTTAATAATTCTGCTAAATAAATAGATAACGATGGATCGGCTTTGGCAGGTTTGAGAATAAAGGTGTTACCACAAGCTAAAGAAATTGGGAACATCCACATTGGCACCATAGCTGGGAAATTAAAAGGGGTAATACCTACTGTTACGCCTAAAGGTTGCATAGCCGAATGAATATCAATGCCACGCCCTGCCTGTTCAGAAAATTCACCTTTTAATAGATGCGGAATACCGCAAGCAAACTCTACCACCTCTAATCCACGTTGTAGCTCACCAATAGAATCAGAATATACCTTGCCATGCTCCTCAGTAATAACACGAGCTAACTTATCAAAATCACGCAACAATAATTCTTTAAACTTAAACATCACTCTCGCACGGCGTAACGGCGAAGTTTCAGCCCAAGCAGGAAAAGCCGCTTGCGCCACATCAATCGCTTCATTAACATCTTCAGCACTACTCATAATCACTTGACGAATTTGCTGCCCCGTAGCTGGATTATAAATCGGCCACGCTGTTGTACCACGACTCGGAACTTGTTTACCATTAATAAAATTTAATACTGTTTCCATTACTGAACTCCTTTAATGATCAAAGCAAATTAGGAAAAAACGAATCCACTCACCACACTTATAGCCGTTTCACATTGAAATAATACTGCTCTGGCATACCTGTCTTATTTCAAATCAAACGACAATACACACTCTCAATGAATATATAATTAGATTATGCTAATTAAATAAAAATTTCAATTCAAAACCCCCAAATATGAAATTTTTATTTCATTTTTGTGATATAGATTACAGTTTTGACAAAATCTCATCGCAAAATTTATCAAGTGCGGTATGATTTTAGACAGAATTTATCAATAGCGAGGTATATCATGAGCAAATTATTAGCGAAATCACAAAAAAATAATCCTGCTCCCAATGGACAAGTCCAATGCGTAACACCAAACAGTGCAAATTGGGAATATGTTGGCTTTGAAGTCTATCATTTATCAGCAGGGCAACAACTAAGCTATAACAGCGAGAATACCGAAGTCTGTTTTGTATTAGTGGCTGGGCAAGCGACTATTAAGACAGCCCAACAAACTTTTAGCCAAATAGGTAAACGCTTATCCCCTTTTGAACGAATTCCGCCTTATTCTGTTTATATTCCACCTCATCAGCAAGTGGAAATTATTGCAATAACCCCCTTAGAATTAGCAGTTTGTCGTGCCCCAAGCCAAGGAAATTACCCTGCTCGTTTAATTTCCCCACAACAAGTAGGCGTTGAACAACGAGGATATGGCAACAACAAACGCTTAGTGCATAATATTCTGCCAGAAACCGAACCTGCTGATAGCTTATTAGTGGTTGAAGTGTTTACTGATGAGGGTAATACAAGTTCCTTTCCTAGCCATAAACACGATGATAAACACAGCACACAGGAAACCTATTTAGAAGAAACCTATTATCACCGCTTTGAACCAAGCCAAGGTTTTGCATTACAACGAGTTTATACTGACGATCGTAGCCTAGATGAATGTATGGCTGTATATGACGGCGATGTGGTACAAGTTCCCAAAGGCTACCACCCCGTTGCTACCATTGCGGGTTACAATAATTATTACCTCAATGTAATGGCAGGCCCTGTCCGCAAATGGCAATTTAGCTGGGAAAAAGATCACGCATGGATAAATACCAGTGATTATGCAAATAAATTCAAATAATCAACCCATACCACAAGGTTACTTTTTACGGAATGAGAAGTGAGTTTGTGGTATTTAATGATGTAAATAGTTACTGATCTGCCCATTATGCTTTTCAAGTGGAAAAAATAGTTGCTAATAATTTGAGAAAGTTATTATTAGCAACCATTTTGTCCATTACACCTATAAAAAAGGCGAACAACTCGCCTTATAACTAAACTCATTTACTTTTTAAGCCACCTTACTCACATCCCAAAAATCAACAGGGGCGTTGATAACAGGTTTAACGATGCCTGTGCGGATAACAAAATCGCCGAAACCTTCATCAGCTTGGCGTTGGGTTGCCCAGTTGCCGATAAGTTGGTCTAAAATGGCGAGGATTTCAGGTTCGGTAATGTTTTCCTTGAATAAACGAGGAATGCGTGTGCCTGCTCGGTTGCCGCCGAGATGAAGATTGTAGCGTCCTACCGCTTTTCCCACTAATCCCACTTCAGCAAGCATTGCTCGTCCGCAACCATTTGGGCAGCCTGTTACTCGCAATACAATATGTTCTTGGCTAACTTGATGCTTTGCCATTAACTCATCAATCCGATCAATAAATTCAGGTAAAAAGCGTTCAGCTTCTGCCATTGCTAATGGGCAAGTAGGCAGTGAAACGCAAGCCATACTATGTTCACGTTGAGGGCTAATTCGGTCGTCAATTAATTTATATTCTCGAGCAATACGTTCAATTTTAACTTTATCACGGCTACTTACCCCAGCCACAATCAAATTTTGATTAGCGGTTAGGCGGAAATCCCCCTTATGTACCTTAGCGATTTCTCGCATACCAGTTTTTAATGGGCGATCAGGATAGTCAAGCAAACGCCCATTTTCAATAAATAGGGTTAAATGCCATTTATTGTCTTCGCCCTTAATCCAACCAATACGATCGCCTCGTTCGGTAAATTGATAAGGACGAATTGGCTCAAAAACAACGCCCATACGCTGTTCAACTTCTTGTTTCACCCGATCTAAGCCCACACGTTGAATGGTATAGCGTAATTTTGCGTTTTTCCGATCACTACGGTTGCCCCAATCTCGTTGGGTAGTTACCACTGCTTCAGCACAAGCCAATACGTTGTCTAGCCCAATGAAGCCTAGCTCTAAAGCAGTATTGGGATAGGTTTTGTGGTTGCCGTGTTCCATTGATAAACCACCACCGATTAACACGTTAAAACCCACTAACTTGCCCTGTTCGCCAATGGCAACAAAGTTTAGGTCGTTTGCGTGTAAATCCACATCGTTGTGTGGCGGAATGACTACGGTGGTTTTAAACTTACGAGGTAAATAGGTTTTGCCTAGCACTGGTTCAATTTTATCGCTGGATTCTTTTAATAAAGGCTTCGTGGTTTCTGTGGTAAACACTTTCTCGCCATCAAGCCAAATATCTGCATAAGCGGTAGTACGAGGCAACAAATGTTCAGAGATTTTTTTCGCCCATTCATAGGCTTCTTTATGCAGTTGGCTTTCTACGGGGTTAGAAGTACAAAGCACATTACGGTTCACATCGCCTGCGGTGGCAATGGAATCTAGCCCAAGTTGATGCAACCATTGGTGCATTGCTTTAATATTACGTTTTAGTACACCGTGATATTGGAACGTTTGGCGATTGGTTAAGCGAATACTGCCATAAGTGGTTTGTTCACTAGCAAATTGATCGATACCTAACCATTGTTGCGGCGAAATAATTCCCCCAGGTAAACGACAACGCAACATTACATTTTTATTAGGTTCAAGTTTTTGCTCAATGCGTTCAGCACGAATATCCCGATCATCTTGTTCATACATACCGTGAAAGCGGATTAATTGGAAGTTATCTTTGCTAAATCCGCCTGTAAGTTGTTCATTGAGATCTTGAGCAATGGTGCCGTGTAAGTAATCACTTTGATCTTTAAGCCGTTCATTATCGGCGAGAGGTTTGTTTTTCCATTCGGTTGTTTTGTCGGTCATATTTTCACTCCAAGTTTGTTGTTCTATGCTCAATGTTGCTAAAAGTGCGGTCGTTTTTTATTTATTTTTGTTTTTTTGCCAACAGTTTTATTGTTAGCAACTTTCAGAAGATAAATAACAGAGAACAGAATAAAGAGTTAAAACACCCATCAGTTAAATATATAAAAATAACTCTGTCTTCAGTCCTCTGTCTTCCGTCCTCAGATCAATACACATCCCTCTGATAACGTTTATCTTCTCGTAGTTGTTCAATATAGTCTTCAGCTTGTTCAAGGCTCATTGCCCCTGCTTGAGCTACCGCTTGAATTAAGGCATTTTCCACGTCTTTTGCCATTTTTGAGGCATCACCACAGACATAAATATACGCCCCTTGTTGTAGCCATTGCCAAAGTGCGGTGGCTTCTTGCAAAATTTTATGTTGAACATAGACCTTTTCTTGTTGCTCTCTTGACCAAGCAAAGCTGTATTTATGCAAATAGCCTTGTTTAGCCGCCTCTTGCCACTCTAATTGATAAAGGAAATCATCGGTAGAACGCTGGTTACCAAAAATCAACCAGTTTTGTCCCTCTGCCTCTTCGGCGATACGTTGCTGAATAAAGGCTCTAAAAGGGGCGATACCTGTGCCTGAACCAATCATAATAATAGGCTTGCTGTTATCTTGCGGTAAACGGAAATGGGCATTAGGCTCAATAAAGACTTTCACTTCGCCATCTTCTTCAACACGATCCGCTAAATAGCCTGATGCGCCGCCTGTTCTGGCTTTATCATCATATTGATAACGCACAACGCCAACGGTTAAATGCACTTCTTCGCCCACTTCCGCTTGTGCCGAGGCAATGGAATACAGTCTTGGTGTTAGCGGACGCAATAAACTGACTAATTGCTCGCCCGTTAATGCCGTTGGATAATGCTGTAATACGCCAATTAACGGGGTTTGTTGTACATAATCATTCAATTTTTGCGGATCTGCCACTAAGTCTTGTAACGCATTATGCTGACTTAATTCCGCATATTTTTTCACAAAAACCGTTGTATTTTGGGTCAATTCAAGCTGACTAATTAAGGCTTGTCGCAAGGTAACAGGGGCATTGTTAATACTGACTTGCTCATCGCCATTGAGCTGTACCGCTTGCAACACTTCTGCCACCAAATTTGGATCGTTTTCAAACCATACCCCCAAGGCATCGCCTGCTTGATATTGCAAGCCTGAGCCGGCGAGATCAATCTCCAAATGACGCACGTCTTTTTCCGCTTGGCGACTGGTAATTTTTTGATTAACCGATAAGGTGGCGGTAAAAGGATTTTGTTTGTTATAAGGGCTAACTTGAGCGGTGGCGACCGTTTCATTGCCCACATTCACCGCTTGTAATTGTTGGGTTTGTCCCTGTTTTTGCTGACAAAGGGTAACCACTTGGGCAATCCATTGTTCCGCTTGTTCATTAAAATCTAAATCACAATCTACACGTTCAAGTAAACGTGTCGCCCCTAAATCCGCTAAACGTTGGTCAAAATCCTTGCCTGCTTGGCAAAAATCAGGATAAGAGGAATCGCCCAAGCCTAATACCGCAAAACTCAGTTGGGCGAGTTGAGGGGCTTTTTTGCCAAATAAATATTTATAAAGGCTTACCGCTTCCTCTGGTGGTTCGCCGTCCCCTTGGGTGGAACTCACTAATAATAACAAGGTTTCATCGGCAATTTGCTTGGCTTTATAATCGCCTGCATTTTTACGTTGCACCTCAATCCCCACCGCTTGTAAGGCTTGGGCTAATTGATCTGCCACCCCTTTGGCATTGCCTGTTTGTGAGGCAGATAATACCGTAACCTTTAAGGGTTCGGCTTGAAGTGCGGTCTGATTTGGCGATAAATTTTGTGCAATATCCTGCGTTGCATTAGCCTGTTGAGCGGATAATGCCCAACAATAACCTGAAAGCCAAGCTAATTGGCGAGCATCGCTCTGTTGTAAACATTGCTGTAATAATTGCAGTTGTTCTGGCTGAAAGGGTAGGTCAATTTTGCTCATTGATTATGCCTCCACCACACGAATCATACCTGCTGCCACCGTATGATAAGTGGCTTCATCAATTAAAATAAAGGCACCAATGGCTTGATTTTGCTCATAAGGTGTCGCCAAAATCGGTTTTTGCAAACTCAATTCCACTTCGCCTAAATCATTCATTTGTAAGCTCGTTGCCCCTGTTTCTTGGGTCAGGGTTTGCACATTAAGCACATTATTCACTTGACGCACCTTAGCAAATAGGGTTTGGGTGCTATGTTTAAGCAAATATTTGCGAGCGGTATTTAACGGACGTTGATCAAACCAACATAGGGTTGCCACCAGATTTTTAGTAGGTTGCAATGGCGAATCCAATGCCACTAACACATCGCCACGAGAAATATCAATATCATCGGTTAAACGCAAGGTAACCACTTGCCCACTTTGAGCCTGCTCAACTTCGCCCTTTGGCGTGATAATTTCTGCTACGGTGGATTGCAAACCTGACGGCTCAATGCGTACCTGTTGCCCCACTTTGATTTGCCCAGCCTCAATTCGCCCTTGATAACCACGAAAATCATCTTGTTTATCCGCATCTTGGCGAATCACAAATTGCACAGGGAAATAAAAATCCTGTTGTTGATATTGGTTATCCACCGTTGGCAAATTTTCTAATAAGCTCAATAATGGCTCGCCTTGATACCAAGGCATTTGGCTACTTTTATGCACAATGTTGTCGCCCAATAAGGCAGAAACCGGAATAAAATGCACCTGAGGAATGGCTAATTGTTGGGCAAGTTGTTGATAAGCCTGACAAATTGCCTCAAATTTTTGTTGGTCATAGCCCAATAAATCCATTTTATTAATGGCAACCACAATATGCGGACAATTTAATTCACGCAAAATAGCAGAATGGCGTTTGGTTTGTGGTAATAATGCAAGGGGTTGCTGACTAAAATCAATTTGTGAGGCATCAAGCAACACCACAGCGGCTGAGGCGGTAGATGCCCCTGTTACCATATTGCGAGTATATTGTTCGTGTCCCGGTGTGTCGGCAATAATAAATTTACGGGTTGCGGTAGAAAAATAACGATAGGCAACGTCAATGGTAATGCCTTGTTCACGCTCTGCTTCTAAACCATCGGTTAATAAAGAAAAATCAATGGCTTGCTGATTATTTTGTTGTGATTGAGTTAATAAGCTAAGCTGATCGTTTAATAGGGCTTTGCTATCGTATAACAGGCGACCAATCAGGGTACTTTTGCCATCATCAACACTGCCTGCGGTAATAAAACGTAATGGGGTAGTAAAGGTTGTCATCGCTCTGCTCCTTAAAAGTAACCTTGTTTTTTGCGTTGTTCCATCGCCGCTGCACTGGCTTGGTCATCTAAACGGGTGGCACTGCGTTCGGAAATATCCGTTAATGCAGTTTCACGAATAATGTCAAATGGCGTACTCGCCTCACTTGCCACAGGGCAGGTACAACTAATATCGCCCACAGTACGAAAACGCACCGATAATACCTCGCTGGTTTCTTGCGGTGCTTTCGGTGTTAATGGCGTTACAGGCACTAACAAGCCTTTACGGCGTACCACTTCACGTTGGTGAGCATAATAAATGGAAGGCAAGGCAAGATTTTCTCTGGCGATATATTGCCAAATATCCAATTCCGTCCAGTTAGAAATAGGGAAAACACGCATATTTTCGCCTTTATGCAATTTGGCATTGTAAAGTTCCCATAATTCAGGACGTTGTGCTTTCGGATCCCATTGCCCAAATTCATCACGAAAAGAGAAAATTCGCTCTTTGGCTCGGGCTTTTTCTTCATCACGTCTTGCCCCGCCCATTAAGGCATCAAAGCCTTGTTCCGCAATGGTTTCCAATAGGGTTACCGCTTGAGCAGCGTTGCGTGAGTCCGTTTCTTTGCGTAGCACCACTGTGCCGTTAGCAATGGATTGCTCTACCGAGCCTACCACCAATTTTGCCCCTAACTCTGCCACCACTTGATCACGAAAGGCGATAACTTCAGGATAGTTATGCCCTGTGTCAATATGCACAAGGGGAAAGGGTAATTGTACAGGGCGATTGCCAAGCTGAAAGGCTTTGCGAGCTAACGCCAATAAAACGACAGAATCTTTACCGCCAGAAAATAATAAAGCGGGGTTTTCACATTCTGCCACCACTTCACGGATAATATAAATGGACTCAGCCTCTAGCCAATCAAGGTGTCCGTTGTTGAGTTGTGGTTGTGTTGTCATTGTTATCACTCCTTAAAAAGTGCGGTTAATTTTTAAATTATTTTTCTATATTTATTGATAGTTTCGCTATTGGCGATTTACATTCCTTTCTTTGTATTTGCTAACGGATTTCGCCGTTGGCGACTTACTTTCTTTGCTTGCACAAAGAAAGTAAGCAAAGAAATGCCCCCCTAGAAAAACCTTAATCTTCACTTCGGCAAGAACCATTACGACTTATTTCTGAACTTGCCTTGCTTTGCAAGGCTTCGGACAACAGAAATAAGTCTATGGTTCTAAGCCTTGTTCAGCGGTTTTTAAGGGGAAAGGGAGCTTTATTCCCTTTTCTCTTAGTTTTATTTATTTTTTACTCCCCCCTTAAAAAGCCCCTTGCTAAGGCTTACAACGATAGAATAATTTTGGCTGTTTGAGCGTAGCGAGTTCCAAAATTATTCGTATATCGTTGTTGCCGAAAGCAAGGATTAGGCTTTTTCTAGGGGGCGTGTTTCTTTGCCTACTTTCTTTACACGAGTAAAGAAAGTAGGTCGCACAAAGTGCGAAACACTCTTCCTATTTATGCAACCCACATTCCTTACTATCCTTATTTTCCCACCACCAGCGACCAGCACGAATGTCCTCGCCCTCTTTTACTGGGCGGGTGCAAGGATCGCAGCCAATGCTAGGAAAGCCTTGTAAATACAACTGGTTATAAGGCACTTGATAATGCAAAATATATGCCCACACTTGCTGTTCTGACCAATCAAAAATCGGATTATATTTCGCCATTGCACGAGCCTCATCTTGTTCGGCAAAGGGTAATTCAGTACGGGTTACCGATTGTTCACGCCGTTGCCCTGTTAGCCAAGCGTCCGCTCCCTCTAAGGCGCGGTTAAGGGGTTCAATTTTGCGGATATAACAACATTGTTTGCGTAACGCCACGCTTTCATAGTAGGCGTGTTTGCCAAATTCTTGCACAAATTGCTCTGCTTTATCCGCTTGTGGCTGAAAAACTTGAAAATCCAAGTGCGGATAAATTTGGGCAATTTGTTGTAACAAATCCAAGGTTTCGGAATGTAATAAACCTGTATCTAGGGTAAACACCTGAATGGGAAGATGTTGTTTCGCAATAATATCGGTAATCAACATATCTTCCACCGCTAAACTACTGGCAAAACGGGCTTGTTGATGTTGTTGAGCAATCTGTTGTAGCCGTTCAGTTAGGGTTTGTACCTTATCCGCTAAACTCGCCACCACCTCATTATTTGGCGTAGGAATTTGCCATAATTTTGGTTTAATTAAACTCATTGCTCGCCCCCTATGCCACTTGACTAATGCGTAAATTATCAATGGTAAAGTGCGGTGCTTTTTGCGCCTGTTTTTGCTCGCCAAACCAAGCCAGTTGCTGATGTAACTGCACGACTTCGCCAATCACAATTAAAGCAGGGGTTGGCACTTGCTCACTGAGTTCCGCTAACTGTTGTAACTCGCCAATTAAGGTTTGCTGACTAAGTTGAGTACCTTGGCTAATTATCGCCACTGGGGTGGTGGCGGCTCGTCCAAATTGGATTAATTTGTCGGCAATGTCTTTGGCTTTAATTGTCCCCATATAAATCACCAGGGTTTGTTGCGAACGAGCAAGGCTTTGCCATTCTAGTTGTTCTGCCTGATCTTTGCGGTGTCCTGTTACGAAAATCGCACTTTGTGCATAATCTCGGTGAGTTAATGGGATACCTGCATAAGCGGTTGCCCCAATGCCAGCGGTAATGCCCGGCACAACGGCAAAAGGAATATTTTCTGCTTTTAATGCCTCTAATTCTTCGCCACCACGCCCAAACACAAAGGGATCGCCACCTTTTAGCCGTACCACACGTTTTCCTTGTTGAGCATATTGCACCAATAATTGGTTAATTTTCTGCTGGCTGGTTTGCTCGCCTTTGCCTCGCTTGCCCACAAATACCAAATCCGCATCACGTCTAACTAACTCCAATACTTCTTTGGATACTAAGGCATCGTATAGCACCACGTCCGCTTGCTGAATTTCCTGCAAGCCTTTTAAGGTTAATAACCCAGCATCGCCAGGACCTGCCCCCACCAAAGACACAAAACCGCCTTGATAATCTTGTTCAAGCTGTTGTGCCAGTTCCTGCTCCGCTTGGGCTAATTGTTGATTGGTTACTAACTGGGCAAACTTGCCATTAAATAATTGCTCCCAAAAACGTCTTCTTGCGGTTAAGCCTTTGATTTTTTGTTTAATTTTATCTCGCCAACGTCCTGCAATGGTTGCCATTGTGCCGAGATGCTGTGGCAATAACGCCTCTAATTTTTCGCGTAATAAACGGGCTAATACAGGGGCTGTTCCGCCACTGGAAATCGCAATTTGAATGGGATTGCGATCAATAATGGACGGAAAAATAAAATTACAATGGGGCTGGTCATCAACGGTATTAATCAATTTATGTTGTTGCTGAGCAATATGGTAAACCCGTTGATTAAACTCGCTATCATTGGTGGCACAAATAATTAAAAAAACTGACCGCACTTGTTCCGCATTAAAGGTTTTAGCCAGCCAAATCACTTTGCCTTGCGCCACCAACTCATTTAATTTAGCGGATAATTTGGGGGCAACTAGGCGAATTTCAGCGTTGGCTTTAAGTAATAAAGACACTTTGCGTGTCGCCACTGAACCGCCACCAATCACCAACACAGGGCGATGATTTAGATCGGCAAAAATCGGAAAATAATTCATTTTTCACTCCACAAAGACAAAAATTACCGCGTTTTTTCTGCTTGAGCGGCAATATATAAACGATCAAATAACCCATTATCGGCAAAATGCTCAGCATTAATTTGTTGCCAGCTGCCAAAGGTTTGATTGGCATCAAGTTGTTCAATGGCAGGAAAACTGGCTTGATATTGTTTCGCCACTTGTTGATCCACTGGGCGAAAATAATGCTTGGCAGCCAACTGTTGTGCCGCTGGCGACCAAAGGGTCTGCAAATATTGTTGAGCATAATGGGCGGTATGATTATGCTGGGTATTTTTTACCACTTCCGCCACAAATACTGGGGTATAAAGGGTTAAACTTGGATAGACTAAATCAAAACTGTCGCCAATGGCTTTGCTTGCTAATGCAGCTTCATTTTCAGGGGCAATTAAAACATCGCCCATTTGTCGCTGAGTAAAGCTAATGGTTGCCCCTCTTGCGCCCGCCTCTAAAATCGGCACATTGGCTAGCACTTGTTGTAAAAATTGCTGTTGTTGAGGAGCATCGGCAAAGTGGCGTTGGGCATAAGCTAAAAGTGTCAAATAAGCAAAGCGTCCATTGGCAGAGGTTTTTGGATTAGGCAAAATTACCTTTACATCAGGTCTGGCTAAGTCCGACCAATCTTGAATGTGCTTTGGGTTGCCTTTTTTAACCAGTAGCACCATTACACTGCCAAAAGGCGAGGCATTATTGGGATATTGTTGTTGCCAATCTGTGGCGACCAAGCCTTTATTCACTAAAATATCAATATCGCTACTTTGGGTGAGAGTAACCACATCAGCAGGTAAGCCACTTGCCACCGCAATGGCTTGTTTACTGGCTCCGCCGTGTGATTGCGAAATGCTAAGTTGATCTTGTAAGCCTGTTTGTTGTAAAAACCAAGGGTTGTAATCTTGGTAAAAATCACGAATCACATCATAAGCCACGTTGAGTAAGACGGTTTTATGGTTGGGCTTATGGCTTAGGGTAAAGGCAATAAGAGCAATCAAAATGATCAAACATACTGCAGATAAATATTTTTTCATTGTTTGCTCCTAGTTTGTTGGTTTTGGTTTACTAACGCAAGTGCGGTTGTTTTTTCATTTATTTTTGTTTTTGCCAATGCTTTTTATTGTTGGCGATTTACTTTTCTTTTTCTGTATTTGCTAACGGTTTTCGCCGTTGGCGACTTACTTTCTTTGCTTGCACAAAGAAAGTAAGCAAAGAAATGCACCCCTAGAAAAACCTTAATCTTCACTTCGGCAAGAACCATTACGACTTATTTCTGAACTTGCCTTGCTTTGCAAGGCTTCGGACAACAGAAATAAGTCTATGGTTCTAAGCCTTGTTCAGCGGTTTTTAAGGGGAAAGGGAGCTTTATTCCCTTTTCTCTTAGTTTTATTAATCAAAGTGCGGTTAGTTTTTTATTTATTTTTTACCGTCAATATAAACTTTCTTTACACGAGTAAAGAAAGTAGGTCGCCAACGGCGAAATCCGTTATTTAATAATTTTCTAAGAAATAAATAACATTCAAAATGTTTTCCTAATTCACTTGCCCTAAATTTATAAGTGAAAATCCCCCATTAAAGAAATAATTAAAAAGCATTTATTATTCAATTTTGAAATAAACAAAGATCAATAAGATTAATTCTTATAACTAAAACAGATAAAAAATAATTTTATGTTCTTTGCAAGTTGGAAAAATATTCGGCAAAGTTAGCCTTATTTTTTCGTCTATTTCATCTATGTGGTTTTAATTCGTGGGGGTTCTGTGGCGGTAATAAAAAAGAATAACTGGCGAATAAGTCAATTTTCAGTGTTACCCGGCTTTAAATGCGGGCTAACTGTTACCTTATTATGGCTAGCTTCAATGGTGATTTTGCCGTTGGTTTTATTGATCCTCTCCGTCCAACAAATGCACTGGAATGATTTCGTGCAAACCATTACGAGCCAACGTGTGATAGCCTCTGTCTTACTCTCGTTTAAAATGGCAGCTATCGCCACATTGGTGAACATTTTATTCGGCTTATTATTGGCTTGGGTACTGGTGCGTTATGATTTTTATGGCAAAAAACTATTGAACGCCTTAATTGATTTACCCTTTGCCCTACCCACCGCAGTGGCAGGCATTGCCCTCGCCACCCTTTATGCCCCAACAGGTTTATTTGGACAAGCCCTTGCCCATTTGGGGATTCAAGTGGCTTATACCCCCGCTGGCATCACAATGGCATTGATTTTTGTCAGCTTACCTTTTGTGGTGCGTGCCATTCAACCTGTATTAGCCAACTTTGATCCAAGTTATGAAGAGGCAGCCGCCATTTTAGGGGCATCAAAATGCACCACCTTACGCAAAGTGATTTTACCTAGCCTTTTACCTGCCATTATTGGTGGAGCAGGTATGGGCTTTGCTCGTTGTCTAGGCGAATATGGCTCAGTGATTTTTATTGCAGGCAATGTACCGTTAGTGTCCGAAATTGCTCCCTTGATTATTATGTCTAAATTAGATTTATATGACGTACAGGGTGCGTCCGCCATTGCTCTATTAATGTTATCCATTTCCTTTGTATTAATTTTGCTGATGAATATTGCTCAATGGTCAGTGAGCAAAAAAATGCAACCGAAAGCCTAAAAGGACGAAAAAATGTCTAAAAAATCATTAACTTGGCAACAAATTAGCTTAATTTTATTCGCTCTCGCTTTCTTTTTTATTATTATTTTAATGCCATTGCTGACTATCTTTTATGCCGCATTAGCGGAAGGCTGGCAACAATTTTGGTTGGCATTGAATGATGAAGAAAGCCTGGCTGCCATTTATTTAACTTTAAAAGTGGCATTGATTACCTTACCGATTAATTTGGTGCTGGGGATTATTATTGCTTGGACTATTGCTTACTTTAACTTTAAAGGCAAAAGCGTACTCACCGCTATATTAGACTTGCCTTTTTCTATTTCGCCCGTGGTGGTAGGCTTAATGTTCCTGCTACTATTTGGTTTAGACGGTTTGTTCGGTGCTTGGTTACAGGATCAAAATATTCGTGTGATTTTTGCTTTACCGGGCATTGTGTTAGCCACCTTATTTGTTACTTTTCCGCTTATTGCCAAATCGCTGATCCCCTCAATGACCGCTCAAGGAAACAGCGAGGAACAAGCAGGCTTAATTCTTGGTGCATCGCCTTGGCAACTGTTTTATAAAATTACCTTACCTAAAATAAAATGGCCGCTGATTTATGGGGTTATTTTGAGTAATGCACGAGCAATGGGGGAATTTGGGGCGGTTAGTGTGGTATCAGGACATATTCGTGGCTTAACCAATACCATTCCGTTGTATGTGGAGATTACTTATAATGAATATCAGTTTATCGCCGCCTTTGCTTGCGCTAGTTTATTGGCATTATTAGCGATTTTGACATTGGTAGTGCAACAAGTGGTAATGTTTATTCAACAGCGAAAATTAGCGAAGGTAAGTCGCCAGTAATAAAAAATATTGGTAAAAACAGAAAAAATAAATGAAAAACTGACCGCACTTTGGTTAATAAAACTAAGAGAAAAGGGAATAATGCCCCCTTTCCCCTTAAAAACCGCTGAACAAGGCTTAGAACCATAGACTTATTTCTGTTGTCCGAAGCCTTGCAGTTCAGAAATAAGTCGTAATGGTTCTTGCCGAAGTGAAGATTAAGGTTTTTCTAGGGGGGCATTTCTTTGCTTACTTTCTTTGTGCAAGCAAAGAAAGTCAGTCGCCAACGGCGAAATCCGTTAGCAAATACAAAGAAAGAAAAATAAATCGCCAACAATAAAAAGCATTGGCGAAAACGAAAAATAAATAAAAAACTAACCGCACTTTGGTTAATAAAACTAAGAGAAAAGGGAATAATGCCCCTTTCCCCTTAAAAACCGCTGAACAAGGCTTAGAACCATAGACTTATTTCTGTTGTCCGAAGCCTTGCAAAGCAAGGCAAGTTCAGAAATAAGTCGTAATGGTTCTTGCCGAAGTGAAGATTAAGGTTTTTCTAGGGGGGCATTTCTTTGCTTACTTTCTTTGTGCAAGCAAAGAAAGTCAGTCGCCAACGGCGAAATTCGTTAGCAAATACAAAGAAAGAAAAACAAATCGCCAACAATAAAAAATATTGGCAAAAATAAAAAATAAATAAAAAAACAACCGCACTTTTAAACAAACAGTATAAAAAGAGGAACAAAATGGAATGGCAAATAAAACACTTTAACCAACTTTCAACCCACCAATTAGTGGAAATCTATAAACAACGCGTGGCAGTTTTTGTAGTTGAGCAACATTGTGCTTATCAAGAAATTGATGACCAAGACCTCCTTGCTTGGCATTTGTTCTGCACAGATCAATCCTCCGCCATTACAGCCTATTGCCGTATTATTCCTAAGGAAAATAAAATCTATATCGGCAGAATTCTTGTAAGCCAACAGGCACGAGGCACAGGGCTTGCCAAACAATTAATGCAACAAGCTCTGCAATTTATTGCACAACAATGGCAAGGTATCCCTATCGCCCTACAAGCCCAAGCCTACTTACAGGATTTTTACCAATCCTTTGGCTTTAAACCTATTTCCGCTATTTATTTGGAAGATGGGATTGAACATTTAGATATGCTGAAATAAGCCATAACCGTGAGGAAAACACAATGTCCATAAAAATCACCCAACTGGAAAAATATTTTGGCAATTTTCACGCCCTAAAAAATATCAACCTACAATTTGATCAAAATAAACTCACTGCCTTGCTCGGCCCGAGTGGCTGTGGCAAAACCACCTTATTACGCATTATTGCAGGGCTTGAGTTCGCTGATAGTGGGCAAATTTGGTTTGGCGATAAAGAGGTTACCCAACTTTCTGCCGCTAAACGTGGGGTAGGCTTTGTGTTTCAACATTATGCCTTGTTTCAAAATATGACCGTCTTTGACAATGTTGCTTTTGGTTTACAAGTAAAGCCTCGCCGAGAACGCCTGCCGAAAGAGCAAATTGAGCAACAAGTAATGGATCTATTACGCCTTGTCAAACTGGATTGGCTGGCGCAATCTTACCCCAACCAACTATCAGGCGGACAACGACAAAGGGTGGCATTGGCACGTTCTTTGGCGGTACAGCCCAACGTCTTGTTATTAGATGAACCCTTTGGGGCATTAGATGCACAAGTGCGTAAAGAACTTCGCCGTTGGCTACGAGATTTGCATCAACAATTAAATGTAACTAGCATTTTTGTTACCCACGATCAAGATGAAGCCCTTGATGTTTCCGACCGTATCGTGGTGATGAACAAAGGGCAAGTAGAACAAATTGACGATCCTAGCCAAATTTATTATGCCCCTCAAACCCCTTTCGTTACTCAATTTGTGGGCGATGTGAATGTGTTTCACGGGCATATTGAGCAAGGCAATCTTATTGTGGGCGAATTTTCCCATAAGTTAAATCAACAACACCCTAACCAAGGGGATAGTGCCACCACTGCCTATATCCGCCCCTATGAACTTACCCTTTCTCGCCAGTCAACAAATGCGTTAGCCTCTGGCAAAATTACCCATATCAACGCTATCGGCTTTATTGTCAGAATTGAAATCGCCAGCCCACAAAGTGAACAACCCATTGAGGTTATTCTTACCAAAGATAACTATCAACAAGCACAATATAAAGTGGCGGAACAGGTTTATTTAGTGCCAGATCGGTTAAATTTATTCCAGCAGATGAATATTTAACGGAAATATTTAACAGAATGAGGCGATAATTAAATTATTGCCTTTTCATATTATTTGGGGATTAAGATGTACCAACCTGTATCATTTTAAAGTGGAACGACTATATATTAAGTGCGGTGTATTTCTACAAAATTTAGCTACTACATTTGCTGTAAAATTCGTTATTCTCAGCTTCTCAATTTGTTTATAAAAATCTTGATCTAGATCAAGACTTATTCTAACTAATCACTAAAATAGTATTTATCTCTAACACCAAATAGGTATAATTTTTCCCAGTAAAATAATTTAAAAATTAAACAACTTTAGGAGAAATTACTATGGGTAATCTAGATCATAACCCTTCGCCTGCGCAGGCTGAAGTGAATACTTTGGTTGAAAAAGGCTTAGTGGCTTTGGAGGCATTTCGCCAGCTCAATCAAGAGCAAGTGGATTATATTGTGGCTAAGGCTTCTGTGGCGGCTCTTGATCAGCATGGTGTATTAGCTATGCACGCTTATGAAGAAACAGGGCGAGGTGTGTTTGAAGATAAAGCCACCAAAAACCTGTTTGCTTGTGAGTATGTGGTTAATAATATGCGGCATCTCAAGACAGTAGGGATTATTAGCGAAGACGATGTAACGGGCATTACAGAAATCGCTGATCCTGTTGGGGTAATTTGCGGTATTACACCAACCACTAATCCAACCTCTACCGCTATTTTTAAATCCCTTATCGCCTTAAAAACCCGCAATCCAATTATTTTTGCTTTTCACCCATCAGCTCAACAATCCTCTGCCCACGCAGCTCGTGTGGTTTATGACGCTGCTGTCGCTGCTGGTGCACCTGCCGACTGTATTCAATGGATTGAAAAACCGTCCATGGAGGGAACTTCCGCATTAATGAAACACCCGGGTATTGCCACAATTTTGGCAACTGGGGGAAATGCGATGGTAGAAGCCGCATATTCTTGCGGTAAACCTGCTTTGGGCGTGGGTGCTGGTAATGTGCCTGCTTATGTGGAAAAAACGGCAAATATCAAGCAAGCGGTGCATGATATTGTGATGTCTAAATCCTTTGATAACGGTATGATTTGTGCTTCCGAGCAAGCGGCGATTGTAGATCAAGAGGTTTATCAAGAATTTGTGGCAGAAATGAAGTCTTATGGTGTTTATTTTGTAAACAAAAAAGAAAAGGCATTATTAGAAGAGTTTATTTTTGGGGTTAAAGCAAACAGTAAAAATTGTGCTGGTGCAAAATTAAATGCTAATGTAGTGGGCAAACCTGCTGCGTGGATTGCCGAACAAGCAGGTTTTACTGTACCCGCTAAAACCAATATTTTGGTGGCAGAATGTGCAGAAGTGGGAGAAAAAGAGCCATTAACACGAGAAAAATTATCGCCTGTTTTAGCCTTATTAAAATCCCATTCTACTGAGCAGGGTTTTGCCTTATCTGAGGCAATGGTAAACTTCCATGGTTTAGGGCATTCTGCGGCAATTCATACCAATGATGCCGAGATTGCAAAGGCTTATGGCGAACGAGTAAAAGCCATTCGGGTAATTTGGAATTCCCCTTCTACTTTTGGTGGTATTGGTGATGTTTATAATTCTTTCCTACCTTCATTGACCTTAGGTTGTGGTTCTTACGGTAAAAACTCAGTAGGCAATAATGTTAGTGCGGTGAATTTATTAAATATTAAACGGGTGGGAAGACGGAGAAATAATATGCAATGGTTCAAAGTCCCGTCAAAAATCTATTTTGAACGTGATTCAATTCAATATTTACAATCTATGAAAGGGCTAGAAAGGGTTGTAATTGTTACAGATAGAACAATGGTTGACTTAGGTTTTGTAGAGAAAATTGCGAAACAAATTACCGCTCGAGGCAATCATGTTACTTACCAACTCTTTGCCGATGTTGAACCAGATCCGTCTATTGCCACCGTACGCCGAGGGGTAGAATTATTACGCAGTTACCAACCTGACACCATTATTGCCTTAGGTGGTGGTTCAGCCATGGACGCTGCAAAAGTGATGTGGTTGTTCTATGAACAGCCTGAAGTGGATTTCCGCGATCTTGTGCAGAAATTTATGGATATTCGTAAACGTGCCTTTAAATTCCCACAATTAGGACGTAAAGCCAAATTTATTGGTATTCCAACCACTTCGGGGACAGGGTCAGAGGTAACGCCATTTGCGGTAATTACAGAGGGCGATAAAAAATACCCTATTGCTGATTATTCTTTAACACCGACAATCGCCATTGTTGATCCTGCTTTAGTAATGAGCGTACCTGCCCATGTCGCAGCGGATACAGGGTTAGATGTATTAACTCACGCAACAGAGGCTTATGTTTCGGTATTAGCCAATGACTTTACTGATGGTTTAGCTTTACAAGCCATTAAGCTAGTTTTTGAATACCTTGAATTATCCGTTAATCACAAAGATCCTGAGGCAAGAGAAAAAATGCACAATGCTTCAACCATTGCAGGTATGGCATTTGCCAATGCGTTCTTAGGTATGAACCATTCTTTAGCCCATAAAATTGGTGGGCGTTTCCATACCCCACATGGACGTACCAATGCGATCTTAATGCCTTATGTGATTCGTTATAACGGCACAAAACCAACCAAAACCTCTACTTGGCCGAAATATAACTATTATAAAGCAGACGTTAAATACCAAGAAATTGCACGTATGCTTGGTTTACCTTGTGCCACACCAGCAGAAGGGGTTGCCTCTTATGCCAAAGCCTGCCACGATTTAGCAGAAAAAGTTGGCATTAAAATGTCCTTTAAACAGCAAGGGCTTGATGAACAAGAATGGTTAGCAGCTCGTCGTGCCATTGCTTTAGCGGCATTTGAGGATCAATGTTCACCAGCGAACCCTCGTTTACCTGTGGTGGAAGATATGGAAGAAATTCTGACAAAAGCCTATTATGGGGAAGAAGTTTAATTCGCCATTTAACTAAAAGATAATCATCAAGGCAATAGTCGCCTTAAACTAAGTCCTAGTTATGCTAGGACTTTTTTATAGTCGTTCCACTTTAAAATGATACAGCGTTGGTACGCCTTGTCTTATTTCAAATACAAACGACTATAATTATTGCAATCGTTAAATTCATATACATTATTTTGTAAATAATGCTAAGATAAATTGAAACGAGGATATTATTGCTCAAAATCATTAGGAGAAAAATAAGATGACGGTAACCTTAGCAGGAAATCCCATAGAAATCGGTGGTCATTTTCCACAAGTTGGAGAGAAGGTTGCAGATTTTTGTTTAACCAATAAAGAGCTATCAGAAGTAAAACTTAGTGAATTTTCTGGTAAACGTAAGGTATTAAATATTTTTCCAAGTATTGATACAGGAATTTGTGCCACCTCTGTGCGTAAATTTAATCAACAATCCGCAAAGTTAGTGAATACGGTTGTACTTTGTATTTCGGCGGATTTACCTTTTGCCCAAGCACGTTTTTGTGGTGCAGAAGGGATTGAAAATGTAGTGGTTTTATCCACTTTTCGCCATAAAGAAGTACACCAACAACTCGGTGTTGCAATAAATTCAAGTCCACTTGCTGGTTTAACGGCTCGTGCAGTCATTGTTTTAGATGAAAATAACCAAGTTTTACATAGTGAGTTAGTGCCTGAAATTAAGCAAGAACCTGACTATGCAAACGCATTAGCCGTACTTTAATACTCACAATTATTTCTGTCTAGGGCAGAACTTTTCCCCATTAAACCAGTCTAATTAAAAGTGAGAAAAAGACAGATAATGTTATTTCTCTCTTGACCCTAGTCAAATTTATGTTATAACAACTAGGTAATTTTTTATTGAATTAAGAAGGAAGATAATGAATAAAGAAACACAAACAATGATGCTTGTTCCTCAAGGTAGTCTTGAAGGTTATATTCGTGCTGCCAATGAATATCCGATGCTAACAGCAGAGGAAGAGAAGAGCTTGACTGAACGTTTGTACTATCATGAAGATGTAGAAGCGGCGAAAAAGCTCATTCTTTCTCATCTGCGTTTCGTTATTCATGTAGCACGAGGCTATTCTGGTTATGGTTTACCGCAAGCGGATTTAATCCAAGAGGGAAATATTGGTTTAATGAAAGCGGTTAAACGTTTTAATCCTGAAGTGGGGGTGCGTTTAGTGTCTTTTGCGGTACATTGGATTAAAGCGGAAATCCACGAATATGTATTGCGTAATTGGCGTATCGTTAAAGTTGCCACGACTAAAGCTCAACGTAAACTCTTCTTTAATCTAAGAAAAACAAAACAACGTTTAGGTTGGTTTAGTGATAATGAAGTCAATCTTATTGCCGATGAACTTGGTGTGAGTGCTAAAGATGTAGTAGAAATGGAATCTCGTATGACGGGATCGGATTTGGCTTTTGACTTACCTAATGAAGATAATGATGATGAAGTATATTCGCCGTCATTATATTTAGAAGATAAAAATTCAAATTTTGCGGCTGAATTGGAAAATGAAAATTATGAAAATCAAGCCACAGAAGAACTTGCTACGGCATTATCTGCTTTAGACGCTCGTAGTCAGGATATTATTAAAGCCCGTTGGCTAGATGAAAATAAAGCGACATTACACGATTTAGCGGCAAAATATAATGTTTCCGCTGAGCGTATTCGTCAGCTTGAGAGTAATGCGCTGAAAAAATTAAAAAGTGCGGTCAGTTTTTAATTTTATTTTAAAGTAGAACAACTATCATTAAAGAATAGAAGGATTAAGAGTTATACTGCTCTTAATCCTTTCTGTTTTTTGACCGCACTTTTATATAGTTGAAATCACTATAATCATTTCAATTTAAAATAAGACAAGGTATTACATTTAAGTTATGGTAGCATAGCAAAGTTACTGAACGTCTCCTTTTACACTTTATTTACGCTGGAATGAATTTGTGAATATTAAACATTCTGTTTCAACACGCATTGCTAATTATCTTTTCATTATTATTGTTTTCGCAGGCATTATTACCTCATTAAGTTTAGCCATTATGGCAAGCAATAAATCCGATGCGGAATTAATTAATGTTTCAGGTTCTCTGCGTATGCAGAGTTATCGTTTAATTTATACTATGCAGTATGCTCCCTCTCAGGTAGAACAGGATTTACGCCGCTATCGGCTCAGTTTACATTCACAAGCCTTGGTTGAGCTGAATAATCACTTTTTGGTATCCGATAATGTAAAACAAGCCTATCGTAATCTTATCCAGCGTTGGCAGGTTATGGAGCATTATGTTCGCAGCGATAATCAAACGGCTTATCGTGCCAATATTGCACATTATGTGGATCAAGTGGATCAATTTGTATACGCTTTGCAACAATATGCAGAAAAGAAATTAATTATTGTGGTTGCTATTATTTGCTTATCTATGTTGTGGATTGTGGCAATGGTTTCCTATGTAATTTTTTATACCCGTAAACAAGTGGTTATTCCGTTACACCAACTTGCTAAGGCAAGTGGGCAAGTACAAATGGGTATTTTTAACCATGTGAAATTAAATACCGAAAAAGATGATGAATTAGGTATGCTTGCCCGGGTATTTACCAAAATGGCAAGCGACTTACACAAATTGTATTATTCTCTTGAGCAACAAGTTGATGAAAAAACCAAAAAATTAAGCCAATTTAACCGCACTTTATCCACATTATATGATTGCTCACAACAATTAAGTAGCCATGAATTAAATCAAAATTTACTAAAACAAGTGTTATCACAAGTCTACGCCAACGAACATTTGCGTTATCTTGATATTGAAATTTATCAACAACAGCAATTAACTTGTCAACTAGGAAAACTTGTTACGGATTATCCTTGTCAATCAGCCCCCATTATGGTGGAGGAAGAATGTTTGGGCGAATTACGTTGGCAAGCAGGCTTTCCTTGCCCTGATCATCGTACTATTCAAAATATTGCTCAAATGTTAGGACGGGCATTGTATGTAAGCCAAACTCAGCGTCAACAACAGCAACTGTTATTAATGGAAGAACGAGCAATCATTGCACGAGAATTACATGATTCCTTAGCACAGGTGTTGTCCTTCTTACAAATCCAGCTAACCTTATTAAAACATAACTGTAAAGAAAACTCAGAACAGGCACAAAAGCAACGCTTAACCATTATTAACGAATTTGAACAAGCCTTGCGTGATGGCTATATTCAGTTGCGTGAGCTACTCGCCACTTTCCGTTTAACCATTCAAGAGGCAAATTTAACCTTAGCACTAGAGCAGGTTATCGCTTCTTTACAAAGCCAAACGGAAATAGCTATCCATTTAGCTTGCTCACTTCCCTCACAAACCTTTAATGCCCAGCAACAGGTACATGCTTTGCAAATTGTACGAGAAGCTATTTTAAATGCCATTAAACACTCACAAGGCAGTGAAATTCGTGTGATTGCCCATACCAATGACGATGGTGAGCGTGAAATTATGGTCATAGACAATGGTATTGGTATTGCCTCTTTACAAGAACCTGACGGACATTATGGGCTTAATATTATGCAAGAACGTGCTGCTCAATTAAAAGCAAATTTAACCATTTATCGTGCAGCACAAGGGGGAACAGTGGTGCGTATTCGTTTATGATAGTTTAAAATACACGCCTTGCCTTATTTTCAGCCTTTACTGTCTATTTGGTATTTTTCTTGGGCAAACATTGCCCCTTTTGCCAGCATACGTAATTGTAGAATAACCCGTTCTTTTAACTGCAAACGCTCTTTATTATTCATATCCAAGGCATTAGATCCTGCTGTAAAGACTATGGTTACCATACCTTCCGCTTGTACATAAGCTAACTCAGCAGGAATATTATTTTTATTCGCAATATATTCAGCAAGCTCATCAACAAAATGTTTGCTTTCTCGTGCGGCTGCGGTACGAAACTCTAGCGATGTACCTGAGCTTTCACGCAATAATAAACGGAAAACATTGGGGCTATTATGAATAAACTCAAAAAAGGTATCCACTGAAATCACAATAACACTGCCCCCATTTTCAATCCGTTTACGAGCTTGTCGCATAAGCTGGCGTAACATTAACCCCGCCTCATCAACCATAGTTAAGCCAAGTTCGTCCATATCACGAAAATGACGATAAAATGAAGTAGGGGCAATGCCTGCCTCACGAGCCACTTCACGCAAACTCAGACTAGAAAAACTTTTTTCTGCACTCAGCTGATTAAACGCCGCATCAACTAATGCACGGCGTGTTTTTTCTTTTTGAATAGCACGAATACCAACCATAATTTTCCTATTACGCTTGCTCAGAATTAAGGATTGGGCGAATAACATTACTAATAGTCATTGCAACCTTTTCATAGCGATTACGCAATGGCGAACCCGGACGATAAGCCAATGCAATGGAACGAGCAGGTTCAGGCGTTGCACAACGAATATATTTAACCCCACTGCGTTCACGCTCATTAAGCACGGCTAATTCTGGCATTAAGGTTACCCCAGCATTAGCTGCCACCATATTGCGTAAGGTTTCTAAACTCGTGGCTTGGAAATGGGCATTTTCTTTTGCACCAGCAGCAAAACAATAACCCAGCGTTTGCTCACGCAAACAATGCCCATCATCTAACATTAACATTTCTAAGCCTTTGAGCTTATCCATACTAATATTTTGCTCGTTTGCCCATGGGTGATTTTCTGGCACAGCTAACAACATTTTTTCTTCAAAAAGCAGACTTTCAATAAAAGACTCGGACTCTTGCACACGAGCAAGAATTGCACAGTCTAGTTGCCCCGTTTCTAGTTGATCTAATAACTGGCGAGTTTGTGCCTCGTACAAATAAAGCTCTAATTCTGGAAAGGCTTGTTTTAAGGTAGGCACAATATAAGGCAATAAATAAGGACCAATGGTTGGAATGATGCCTATATGTAAAGGTCCTGTCATGTCTTTACCTTGATTGCTCGCCATTTCACGCAATAATTTGACTTCTCGCAAAATGGTGCGAGCTTGATCAACTAACAATAAACCTGATTGGGTAAATAACACCTTGCGACTGGTTCTTTCTAATAATATAATGCCAAGCTCATCTTCCAATTTACGGATTTGTCCGCTTAGGGTTGGTTGACTGACATGGCAAGCATCAGCAGCACGGCGAAAATGTTTATATTCTGCCAACGCCACTAAGTATTCAAGATCACGAATATTCATTATTACCTCGTTTTAAACATAGAAAAGAGCAATTAAAAGAATAGAATTAATTGATTTTAACTATACCATATTCTTTTTTATAATACACACATAAAAATTGATTAAGTTAAGTTATTTATCATTAAAATTATTAGGAGAACAATCATGACAAATATGGAAGGAAAAAAAGTTCCTCAAGTTACATTCCATACTCGCCAAGGCGATGCTTGGGTTGATGTAACAAGTGCAGAATTATTTGATAACAAAACAGTGGTACTTTTCTCATTACCTGGTGCATTTACCCCTACTTGCTCCTCAACACATTTACCACGCTATAATGAATTAGCTTGTGAATTCAAAGCCTTAGGTGTTGATGAAATTATCTGCCTTTCTGTAAACGATACTTTCGTTATGAATGCTTGGAAAATGGATCAAGAATGTGAAAATGTAACGGTATTACCTGACGGTAATGGTGAATTTACCGAAGGTATGGGTATGTTAGTGGGCAAAGAAGATCTTGGCTTTGGTAAACGTTCATGGCGTTATTCTATGCTAGTTAAAAACGGCATCGTTGAAAAAATGTTTATTGAACCTAACGAGCCGGGCGATCCGTTCAAAGTATCTGATGCAGATACGATGATCAAATACTTAAATCCAAAATGGGAAGCAAAACCTTCAGTGTCTATCTTCACAAAACCAGGTTGCCCATTCTGTGCAAAAGCCAAAGGATTATTAAAAGTGAAAGGTTATACCTTTGAAGAAATCGTATTAGGACGTGATGCAAGTACCATTTCTGTGCGTGCAATTACTGGCAAAACTTCTGTGCCACAGGTCTTTATCGGCGGTCAATATATTGGCGGTAGTGAAGATCTTGAAGCCTACTTTGCTAAATAAGCGTCTTAACAGACATTAATTTTTTACATGCCCCTTAACAGTTTACTTATAATAGACAATTAAGGGGCTAATTATTTTTAATAAGAGCTTGTTAAATCCGTATTTTCCACAATGGCAATACTGGCACTTGCTCCAATTCTAGTCGCCCCGGCTTCAATCATTGCTAACGCTGTTTTCTGATCACGAATACCGCCAGAGGCTTTTACCCCTACACTATCGCCCACAAGGTTAGCCATTTGTTTTACTACCTCAACCGTTGCACCACTGCGATTAAAGCCCGTTGATGTTTTAACAAAAGCCACTTTAAGTTGCCGACAGATTTCACAAGCCTGTGTAATTTCTGTGGGACTTAATAGACAAGTTTCCAAGATAATTTTTAACGGTATATTGCCACAGGCTTGTTTAACTTGGGCAATATCTTGTTCAACCTTTGCCCAAAGACCCGATTTTAACCAACCGATATTGAGCACCATATCAATTTCATCAGCTCCTGCACAAATGGCTTGTTGTGTCTCAAAGGCTTTGACTGCCGTTGCGTTAGCCCCTAAAGGAAAGCCGACTACCGTACAAATTTTTACCTTGCTACCTTGTAATTTCTCTTTCGCTAACGGAATATGGCAAGGATTAATACACACAGAATAAAAGCCATAATGCAATGCCTCTTGGCAAAGGGTTAAAATATCCTGTTCAGTTTTTTCCGCACTCAATGCGGTATGATCAATATATTGTGCGAGTTGATAAGCCTGCATAATGTTTTCTCGTTATTATGATTAATAATGGGGAGGTGGCGTTTCTTCACTTTGACTAGCAATATTGCTCGGTTGTAAATCCTTGAGTTTATTGGCTAGATGACGTAATTGACGCTGGATTTTATCTAAAAGAAATTGTTGTGCCACTAAGGATTGGTTTAAATCTTCAATCACACTTTCCTGAAAAGTAACTTTCATTTCCAATTCCTTTATTCGCTGTTTAAAATTTTGCACATTGTCCATATATTATTCCAAATAAATGCGATAAATTGTTGCTAAGACACTTTAACCTATTCTATGATAAACAGGAAAGTGAATATTGATTTTTTATTAACTTAACAAGGATATTATATGAAAAAATTATCATCGGTTGCTTTATTGGTAACAACTTTATTTTCTGCCAACCTTATGGCACAGCAAATTACCGATAAAACCTTTATTGATGACTCTTCTTATGCGTTAGGGGTTGCCATGGGCAAACAGCTTGAAGATATGGTGGATTCACAAAAAGACGTTATTCAATTTGATACTTCACGTATTCTCGCTGGGGTGGAAGACAGTTTACAGGGCAAAGTGAGCTTATCGGATCAAGAAGTTGGCGAGCGTTTACAAGCACTTACCAATAGACTTGCTGAAATTGAACAAGCGAAGTTAGAAAAAGCCGCAATAGAAGCCAAACAACAGGGCGATGAATATCGTGCAAATTATGCAAAACAAAAAGATGTTAAACAAACCGCCTCTGGTCTTTTATACAAAATAGAAAAACAAGGGGAAGGCATTTCGGCTAAACCTGAAGATACCGTTAAAGTCCATTATGTGGGTAAATTAATTGACGGTACTGAATTTGATAGCTCGGTAAAACGTGGTCAGCCTGTTGAATTCAAATTAGATCAGCTTATTCCGGGCTGGGTTGAGGGTATTCAACTTATCAAGAAAGGGGGCAAAATAGAATTAGTTTTACCACCAGAATTGGCTTATGGCGATCAAGCCACAGGTAATATCCCTGCCAATTCTACCTTGATTTTTGATATTGAATTATTAGACGTTATTCCTGCGAAAAAATAAATGAAAATCAGACCGCACTTTATTCCGATTAAAGTGCGGTGCTTTTTGAAAAAAATAGGTTATTAATATGTTGACGGATAAACGTCCTTTTACGGAGCAAGATCAAAGTATTCTCAATTCTTATCAAGCAGTGGTAGAGGGATTGGCTTTGTTAATTGGGGAACATTGTGAGATTGTGCTACATTCTTTAGCGGATATTGAACATTCGGCAATTTGTATTGCCAATGGGCATAATACCAACCGCAAAGTAGGCTCGCCTATTACGGATTTTGCGTTAAAATCCCTGCATAATATGAAATCAGAGAATGTGTCTAAGCCTTATTTTACCCGAGCAAAAGGGAATGGTTTAATGAAATCCATCACTATTGCTATTCGTAATCCACAACAACGTATTATTGGTCTATTATGTATTAATATTAACTTAGATGTGCCTGTTTCGCAGTTTTTACACAGTTTTATGCCCACAGTGCAACAGCAAGAAACCTCGCCAGTGAATTTTGCGAGTTCTGTGGAAGAATTGGTTTCCCAAACTTTAGAACATACCATTGAAGAAGTAACTGCCGATCGGCTCGTGGCAAATAATAACAAAAATCGGCAAATCGTGGTTTCCCTATTTGAAAAAGGTATTTTTGATATTAAAGATGCCATTAATCAGGTAGCAGAGCGTTTAAATATTTCTCGTCATACCGTTTATTTGTATATTCGTCAAATCAAGCAAGACGAGGCAAAATAATGCAATATGTATTGGTGGTAAAACAAGCGGTATATGGTTCGCAAGGGGCATTTTTAGCCTATCAATTTGCTCAAGCCTTATTAGTTGCTGGGCATCAATTAAACCAAATTTTCTTTTATCAAGAGGGGGTAAGCCATGGCAACGCTTTTGTTTATCCTGCCAATGATGAATTTAATTTAACCCATGCTTGGCAACAATTAAGCCAACAATATCAAGTGCCATTGCATTTATGTATTGCTGCTGCTCAACGGCGAGGGGTTGTTGATGAACATAGTGCCTTTAATCCTCAACAAACAAATTTAGCAGAAGGCTTTCAATTAGCAGGCTTAGGCGAGTTTAGCCAAGCCTTATTAACCGCTGATAGAGTGATAACATTATGATTAAAGTGGCTTTTGTCTTTCGCTCTCCCCCTTATGGCTCATCAGCAATACGTGAAGGGCTTGATGCGTTATTAGCCACAAGTGCCTTTTGTGCTGAAGATCAAATCGCCGTTTTTTTTCTTGATGACGGGGTGCTAAATTTATTGCCTAATCAACAATCAGATCGGATTTTACAAAAAGATGTGGCGGCAAGTTTAAAATTGCTGACATTATATGATATTGAACAATGTTATCTTTGTCAGCGATCTTGGCAAGCCTTAGGATTAAGCCATTTATCGCCAAGTTTACCTGTGATAAGGCTAAAGGAAAATGACCTTTTTCAAACATTGGCTCAAGCTGAAAAAATTTTAACTTTTTAACTACCATGCTTTATACCTTTGCAAAGGCAGATTATTCTGCCCAACAACTTCAATATTATTTGGCACAATGTGGCGAAAAAGATGCCGTATTATTGTGGCAAGACGGTGTTTTATTGGCACTCAAATATCCTCAGTTGTTGGCGGATTGTTATGTATTGGATATTGACGTGCAAGCACGCAATATCCTTGAATTATTACCGCAAAAAGTGCGGTTGATTTCGCTGATAGATCTTGTGCAATTAACGGAACAATATTATCCACAACTGAGTTTATAATTTTTATTGTTGTCTTAGTTTTAAATTGAAACAACGATAAATTTCCTTACTTAAATAACGAAGATCTCTGCTTATTTCTTGACAGCCTGCATTTTGAGGTCTAGAATTGCGTGTCTATCTGTATATCAGATAGTAAACAAGAAATATGTGTTTTATATAATCATTAAAAACTGGAGCTTATTTAATGGCAACTATCAACCAGCTAGTACGCAAACCGCGTGTTAAAAAGGTTGTAAAAAGCAACGTTCCTGCACTAGAGGCTTGCCCGCAGAAACGTGGCGTGTGTACTCGTGTGTACACAACTACACCTAAAAAACCGAACTCAGCATTACGTAAAGTATGCCGTATTCGTTTAACAAATGGTTACGAAGTAACCTCTTATATCGGCGGCGAAGGTCATAACCTTCAAGAGCACAGTGTTGTGCTTATCCGTGGTGGTCGTGTTAAAGATTTACCGGGTGTGCGTTATCACACCGTTCGTGGTGCACTTGACTGTGCAGGCGTGAAAGATCGTAAACAAGGCCGTTCTAAATACGGCGTTAAACGTCCTAAAGCTTAATGGAACTCCGTTAAGTAAGGCCAAACGCTAATTAGTAAATTAATTAACCATAAACTCCAGTAAAAAATCAATACCGCCCAAAGTGCGGTATGTTATACAAGAGTTTTGGATATCCTGAAGATTATTTTTATATACGGAGAAATACCATGCCACGTCGTCGTGTTGTTGGTCAACGCAAGATCCTTCCAGATCCAAAGTTCGGATCAGAGTTACTTGCTAAATTTATCAATGTTTTAATGGTAGATGGTAAAAAATCTATCGCAGAAAAAATCGTTTACAACGCCTTAGATACGTTAGCACAACGTACAGGTAAAGAACATTTAGAAGCCTTTGAAGCGGCGTTAGAAAATGTTCGCCCAACTGTTGAGGTTAAATCTCGTCGTGTTGGTGGTTCTACTTACCAAGTACCTGTTGAAGTACGTCCAGTACGTCGTAATGCGTTAGGTATGCGTTGGATTGTTGAAGCTGCGCGTAAGCGTGGTGATAAATCTATGGCATTACGTTTAGCTAACGAATTATCTGATGCAGCAGATAACAAAGGTGCAGCGGTGAAAAAACGTGAAGACGTTCACCGTATGGCTGAAGCTAACAAAGCGTTTGCTCACTACCGTTGGTAATCAGCTTTTAGCAACGTTTTATAGGCTTTATCTCATCTTTGTGTGAACAAAATGGATAAAGCCTTACGCATATTAAAATTTCACATTTAGATTCCAAACAAGGAAATAATAATGGCTCGTACAACTCCTATTTCACGCTATCGTAATATCGGTATTAGTGCGCATATTGATGCGGGTAAAACCACTACTACTGAGCGTATCTTGTTCTATACTGGTGTAAGTCATAAAATTGGTGAGGTGCATGATGGTGCCGCAACCATGGACTGGATGGAGCAAGAGCAAGAGCGTGGTATTACAATTACTTCTGCGGCAACAACAGCTTTCTGGAGCGGTATGTCGCAACAATTTGAACAACACCGTATCAATGTGATTGATACTCCGGGACACGTTGACTTTACTATTGAGGTAGAGCGTTCAATGCGTGTACTTGACGGTGCGGTAATGGTTTACTGTGCAGTAGGTGGTGTTCAACCACAATCTGAAACAGTATGGCGTCAAGCAAATAAATATAAAGTACCTCGTATCGCTTTTGTAAATAAAATGGACCGTACTGGTGCAAACTTCTTACGCGTTGTTGAGCAAATCAAAACTCGCTTAGGGGGTAATGCCGTACCTTTACAATTACCAATCGGTGCTGAAGAAAACTTCAAAGGTGTGGTTGATTTAATTAAAATGAAAGCAATCAACTGGAATGAAGCTGATCAAGGTATGACATTTACTTATGAAGATATTCCAGCGGATATGCTTGAAGCTTGTGAAGAATGGCGTAATAACCTTATTGAAGCAGCTGCTGAGTCTTCAGAAGAATTAATGGAAAAATACTTAGGTGGCGAAGAGCTAACAGAAGAAGAAATCAAGTCAGCTTTACGTCAACGTGTATTAGAAAATGAAATCATTCTAGTAACCTGTGGTTCTGCCTTCAAAAATAAAGGTGTACAAGCGATGCTTGATGCGGTAATTGAATATTTACCAGCACCAACAGATATTCCAGCGATTAAAGGTATTTTACCTGATGAAACTGAAGGTGAGCGTCATGCAAGTGATGATGAACCATTTGCAGCACTTGCATTTAAAATTGCCACTGACCCATTTGTGGGTAACTTAACCTTCTTCCGTGTTTATTCTGGGGTGATTAATTCTGGTGATACCGTAGTTAACTCAACCAAACAAAAACGTGAACGTTTTGGTCGTATTGTACAAATGCACGCCAATAAACGTGAAGAAATCAAAGAAGTTCGTGCGGGCGATATTGCTGCGGCAATCGGCTTGAAAGATGTAGGCACAGGTGATTCATTATGTGCAGTAGATGCACCAATTATTCTTGAGCGTATGGAATTCCCTGAACCAGTAATTTCTGTTGCTGTTGAACCTAAAACTAAAGCAGACCAAGAAAAAATGGGTCTTGCGTTAGGTCGTTTAGCTCAGGAAGACCCTTCATTCCGTGTACATACTGACGAAGAATCTGGTGAAACCATTATCTCTGGTATGGGTGAGTTACACTTAGATATTATCGTTGACCGTATGAAACGTGAATTTAAAGTAGAAGCGAACATCGGTAAACCACAAGTATCTTATCGTGAAACTATTCGTAGTGCCGTTAAAGATGTTGAAGGTAAACACGCAAAACAATCTGGTGGTCGTGGTCAATATGGTCATGTAGTTATTGATATGTACCCATTAGATCCAGAAGGTCCTGGTTACGAGTTTGTCAACGAAATCAAAGGCGGTGTTATCCCGGGTGAATATATTCCTGCGGTAGATAAAGGTATCCAAGAACAACTTAAATCTGGTCCTTTAGCGGGTTACCCTGTGGTTGATATCGGTATTCGTTTACACTTCGGTTCTTACCATGATGTTGACTCTTCTGAGTTAGCGTTTAAATTAGCAGCTTCTATCGCATTTAAAGCTGCCTTTGCGAAAGCAAACCCAGTGTTACTTGAGCCAATTATGAAAGTTGAAGTAGAAACGCCACCTGAGTATGTAGGTGATGTAATTGGTGACTTGAGCCGTCGTCGTGCAATCGTGAACGGTCAAGAAAGTAATGAGTTTGTTACTATGATCAGTGCAGAAGTACCACTGTCAGAAATGTTTGGTTATGCCACTGACTTACGTTCACAAACTCAAGGTCGTGCATCATACTCAATGGAACCATTGAAGTATGCTGAAGCGCCAGCTAATGTAGCGGCAGCAGTTATTGAAGCACGTAAAAAATAATTTTTTAACAAAACCATAGCATTATTTATGCTATGGTTATCTCACAAAGGAATTTAGCAATGTCTAAAGAAAAATTTGAACGTACCAAACCCCATGTAAACGTTGGTACAATCGGTCACGTTGACCATGGTAAAACAACTTTAACTGCGGCAATTACCACAGTACTAGCAAAACATTACGGTGGTGCTGCGCGAGCATTCGATCAAATTGATAATGCACCAGAAGAAAAAGCGCGTGGTATTACTATCAATACTTCACACGTTGAATACGATACACCAACTCGCCACTATGCACACGTTGACTGTCCGGGACACGCGGACTATGTTAAAAACATGATCACTGGTGCGGCACAAATGGACGGTGCTATCTTAGTAGTAGCAGCAACAGACGGTCCTATGCCACAAACTCGTGAGCATATCCTTTTAGGTCGCCAAGTAGGTGTACCATACATCATCGTATTCTTAAACAAATGTGATATGGTTGATGATGAAGAATTATTAGAATTAGTTGAAATGGAAGTGCGTGAGCTTCTTTCTCAATATGATTTCCCAGGTGATGATACACCAATCGTACGTGGTTCTGCGTTAAAAGCCTTAGAAGGCGATGTAGCATGGGAAGAAAAAATTCTTGAATTAGCAGGTCATTTAGACAGCTATATCCCAGAGCCAGAGCGTGCTATCGATCAACCATTCTTATTACCAATTGAAGACGTGTTCTCAATTTCAGGTCGTGGTACCGTAGTAACAGGTCGTGTAGAGCGTGGTATTATCCGCACTGGTGATGAAGTAGAAATCGTTGGTATCAAACCAACCACCAAAACAACCGTAACCGGTGTTGAAATGTTCCGTAAATTATTAGACGAAGGTCGTGCGGGTGAGAACATTGGTGCGTTATTGCGTGGTACCAAACGTGAAGAGATCGAACGTGGTCAAGTATTAGCGAAACCGGGTTCAATCACACCACACACCGACTTTGAATCAGAAGTTTACGTATTATCAAAAGAAGAAGGTGGTCGTCATACCCCATTCTTCAAAGGTTACCGTCCACAATTCTATTTCCGTACTACTGACGTAACAGGTACAATCGAGTTACCAGAAGGCGTGGAAATGGTAATGCCAGGCGATAACATCAAAATGACTGTAAGTCTAATTCACCCAATCGCAATGGATCAAGGTTTACGCTTTGCGATCCGTGAGGGTGGTCGTACAGTAGGTGCAGGTGTTGTTGCTAAAATTATTAAATAATTGATGCAATAAAGCAAATGTAAGAGGGGTATCGCAAGATACCCTTTCTTTATTAAATTGAAATAACCCTATTATAGTCATTTCAATTTAAAATGAGACAAGACGGTACGCCGAAGACAGTACAAGTAGTACGGCGAGGCGTACCAACGCTGTATCATTTTAAAGTGGAATGACTATACAAAACGAGATTATGATGAATTTTGTTTACCTTTGTATTGGTGCAATACTTGGTGCGACAGGACGTTGGGGATTAACGCTACTCTTTAATCCTATTCTCCACAGCTTACAATTAGGCACGCTATTAGCCAATTATATCGGTTGTTTGTTAATCGGCATAATGCTAGCTGTCATGTTACAATTTCCCCAATTATCCACCGAATGGAAACTCTTTTTTATTACTGGTTTTCTCGGAAGTTTTACCACTTTTTCCTCTTTCTCTGCTGAAATTGTGCAGAATTTACTTGATGAAAAATATACCTCCGCATTTTTAGTGATGACCTCACATCTTCTAGGCGGGATTTTATGCACCTTTGCAGGCTTTTTTATTTGGCGTTGGTTCAACACATAACATAATAGACAAATGATAATCAAGAAAACACCCCATCAGCAACCAAGAAATAAGCCAATAAAACGGCGAAAGCTCACAACTTGGCAAGCAAAAAACAGAATCAAATCTACAACACAACTTAACCTAGAACAAACCGAAGTTGTACTATTTAATAAGCCCTTTGATGTGCTATGCCAATTTACCGATGAAATTGGGCGACTAACCCTAAAAGATTTTATTCCTATCCCTAATATCTATCCTGCAGGCAGATTAGATCGTGATAGCGAGGGATTATTAATCCTAACTAATAATGGCGAAATTCAACACCGACTTGCCGATCCACAGTTTAAAACGGAGAAAACTTATTGGGTACAAGTAGAAAATATTCCTTCGCCACAAGATTTACAACGGCTACAACAAGGGGTGGAATTAAAAGACGGTATGACCTTACCAGCCAAAGTGCGGTCAATTTCCCCACCAAATTTATGGCAACGAACGCCCCCTATCCGACAGAGAAAAACGATTCCAACGGCTTGGTTAGAATTAAAAATTAAACAAGGTAAAAATCGCCAAGTACGTCGTATGACCGCACATATTGGTTATCCAACCTTACGTTTAGTGCGTTATCAAATCGCCTGTTTTAATTTAGAGGGCTTAGCCAGTGGTGAATATCGCCGTTTATCAACCCAAGAGCTTATAGACTTATATCAATTTCTACAAATCAGGACATAATATGTTTAAACCTAATGTAACCTTAGCTTGTGTGGTACATAGCCAAGGCAAGTTTTTATTTGTTGAAGAATATGAACATGGCAAATTAACTCTGAACCAACCCGCAGGCCATTTAGAAGAACAGGAAAGTTTAATACAAGGAGCAAGCCGAGAGTTATTTGAAGAAACAGGTATTCAAGCACAGCCACAAAAGTTAATCAATATTTATCAATGGCACGCACCACGAACACAAACCCACTTTATTCGTTTTACCTTTGCCATTGAGTTAGCAGAACCAACCACTATTATCCCCCAAGATCCTGAAATTGTAGGCGGACAATGGCTTACTTTAGAGCAATTCAATCATTATTGCCAACAACCAAATCAAACCGCCCGCAGTCCGTTAGTAAAACAATCTATCCTTGATTATCTTACAGGACATTTTTATGATCTAAGCGTCTTAAAATTGATTGGATAGTGGCGTTATTTCAAAGTATATATAGCCACTACATTTCTTTATTTTGTTATGCAATATTTAACAATGGCAAATCAAAATGCCATTCTGAACAAACCGATTTGCAAAAGATTATTGTCATCTCAATTTAAAATAGCACAAGGTAGTACAGCGAGGAATACCAACGCCGTATTATTTTAAAGTAGGACGGCTATAACTTGCTTTGAATATGCCATAAACTCAATATTAACCTCATTCTTTCTCAAAAAAGTATTACCCATAAAACTTATCAACCATTATTTACTTGATAATACAGCCACTTAAATTTTTCATATTTCTCCAGATATTGATGATGTATAGCCTTATCAGGCAGATATAGTAAAACCCATTAAAAATCACCACATAATCACATAAAATAAAAGAATAGACGGTTGATGCAATTTAACCACCACTCTTTGCGTTTTTACTTTATCCAAGCCCAAATATGTTCAATTGGATTAAGGTCTGGACAGTAAGGAGGGAGCCAGTGAATGGTATGACCTGCTGTTTCTACCAGCGCTTTTGTGTCTGAACGTTTATGAAAAGCGACATTATCCATCACAATGACACTGTTATCGGAGAGCTGCCCATACCCAAGTAATAACAGCTTGACCCAACCATGAAAAACATCGCTATTGATACTGCAATCATACAGCCCCACAGCAAAAAGCTGTTGATTGAACACAGCACCAATGGCATTGCTCTGATTTTTAAGTTACCTGTTGTACTGGCTAATACAAGGCTTACCTCTTTGAGCATACCCATGCGCTCTGTTGTCATGCATTTTAAAACCGATTTCATCTAAACAAATGATTTTTCTACCCCCTTTTTTAAATGCTTTTAGCTCATTAAGAAAAGACTTTCGTTTTTCAATATCTGCTTGAGAATACGCTAACATCTTTTTTACGTGTTATCCCTAGCTTTTTAAGCCGTACAAATGGCGTTTTGACGACAACCTAAACGCTGTTCACAGCTATTGATAATCATCGGGATAAGCATCAACATCGGCTTTAAGAAGCGCGTTATCAATCTTATCAGGTTTAACAATACGTTTCTTTCGTTCAGGGGTTCTTCTGGATGGTGTGGATACTGAACTGAAACACTTCTGCCAATTCTCTAAAGCTTGCGCTACCTTTGAGTTTGACTAATATCATTTGTCGGTAGTCTTGTGAGTATACCATATGAATGATGTAGCGTATTTAATTGAATTTTACTATATAAGTTGTTTCACATTGAAATAAAACAAAAAACACACCACAGACAGTACAGATAATACAGCAAAGTGTGTCAACGCAAATATTATTAAAAAACAAAGCCGAGCAAAGCTCGGCTGATTGAATTAACGATAAGGTGAAGTTAAAGGCACTTCTGGATCAGGTTCTTTGGTAATGCGGTTACGCAAATCACGGCGAATAACCTCAATAGTCCAGAACCAGAAAATATGCCCAACTAATTCTGAAATATGTTCATAAGCTGGCCATTCCCAAACTGGTGGCACTAAGCCAAGTAAAGGGAAAGAAATATAATGCACGCAAATATTGGCGATGATCCCAGCCCCAATGCCTTGCCAAAATTTAATTTTAGGGAAACGTTCTGCTACAAGACAATAACCAATAGCAAAAACTAAGGAAAAGGTTATATGGGTAACGCCAATCCAGTCAAAACCATGATCAGCAAAAGTAAATACCGCAGCGGTAGGGTCAATACCAATATAGTCACGTAAAAATACGTGAGGCGGATTTAAAAAGGCACGGGAGCAAACTTCGATTGCTTGGCTTGGATCTTGGCAAGCGGCTGCAAAAAAATCAAAAGGGCTACGCGGTGGGAATGGGTGTTCCGCCCCCCATTTTACGAAAGCAGAAATTAATCCTGCCACAATACCAACAAAAATAGCGATTCCATAGCGACGACGGCTAGGATCGGTTTGTACAAATAATCCTGACATATGAACTCCGAGTAAGATAGATTAAGTCTTTTATTGATAGCTAATTAATAAGGTTATCTTTTATAGTCGCTCCACTTTAAAATGATACAGCGTTGGTACGCTTTGCCGTACTACTTGTACTGTCTTCGGCATACTGCCTTGTCTCATTTTAAATTGAAACGACTATATTTAGCTAGATTATTTATTTTTATGCAAAAATAAATTGGGCATATTTTATACCTTAATTGTGCTTGGTCAAGGTTTTTATGGTTAAAGCATAACTCCAAATGATTAATTTATTGCATAAATTGATTAAATCTTGACAACAAACCAAGAAAAAAATAACATTTTTCGCTTTATTGATTGAGAATTAATCTTATTTTAATTTTCAACTGAAACCTTTTAGCTTTATTTCAATTTGCTATTGTGTTTTGCAAATAGCGATATTTCCATAAATACGAGGAGTCTTTATGTTTAAAAAACAACTGTTGACATTATTGATTGCTAACGCCTTTAGTGTGCATCTTTATGCCGTTGAAAGTAATGCGGTAGAAAATGGAATTACCCCCCCCCATGACGAAAATTTAGCCAATTCCACGCTTGATACCATTATCGTTTCTGACACACCTTTTAGCCAACAAGTCGGCACACAAAAAATCACTGAACAGCAAATTGCTCGCAGTCCAACAGGAAATGGCAACATTACCGAACTATTGAAAGGCAATCCCAATGTTATTTTTTCCAATGATGCCGATCGCTCGGAATTAGGGGGTGAAATAGCCCCAAATGAAGTATCTATTCATGGCGAGAAATTCTATAACAATAACTATACCATTGATGGTATTTCCAATAATGACAATCTCAATCCTGCAGGGAATAATAGCGTTATTAACGGTACTGATGTGGACGGTTATAGCCCCACTGATTTACCCGGTGGCGGTACACAAAGTTTTTGGATTGATAGCAGTTTATTAAAAAATGTTGAAGTCTTTGATAGTAATATTTCTGCCAAATATGGGCAATTTTCTGGTGGTGTGATTAATGCAGAGTTGAAAGATCCTGATTTGACTAGAGCCAGTGGTAAAGTATTTTATCGGATTACCCGTGATGAATGGGCGAAATTTCATGTTGATGATCGAGAAAGTTTTGAGGCTGCCGAAACTTTAGGCGATCAGCCCCAATTTACTAAACAGCAATTTGGCATTGTATTAAATCAGCCAATTAATGACAAAGTAGGGCTATTATTTAGCTATTCTCGTACGCAATCTAAAATGCCTTATCATCATTCAGGCTTAGATATTTGGGAAAATCAACGTCGCTTAAATGAAACTTTTTTGTTAAGAGGGGTTTATTTGCCTGATAATGGCGATTTATGGCGAGCGACATTAATGTATTCTCCTCATCAATCAAAATACTTGAAACGCAATATTAAAGAGGGGGCTTTTACCAATACAGGCGGTGGTTTTCGCTTTAATTTAGAATGGCAAAAAGAGTTTGATTGGTTAAAAATGACCAGCCAAATTGCTTATAATCAATCGGGCAATAAAATTAAACACGAAAGTAATACTTATAGTTACTATCAAAGTACCGCAAGCATTGATTGGTGTTCCTCTTATTCTCGCTCGGGTAGTTGTACTTATGCTGCCGAAGGGGGTTATGGTAAATTTAAAACGGAAAAAGAAACTTACACCTTAAAACAAAATTTTGAGATCAAAACCTTTGATACCGCACAACTAGAGCATAAAATCAGCTTTGGCTGGGAAGTGGATTTTGCTCGAGCAAAATATCAGCGTATGCAAGATGTTTATAGCTATATTTATGCAAAATCCAGCAATACGGGAAATGATTGTAGTTTATGTATCCCAAATGAACAATATGCTCGGACGATGAGCTATTATCCTGCTCGTACAGTTAAAGCTAATGATAATGTCTATTCCCTCTATTTACAGGATAGTATCAGTTGGCATAATTTTAATGCGGTATTAGGCTTGCGTATGGATCGTTCACAATCCTTAGGGAATACCGATTTAGCCCCTCGTTTTTCTGCTTCTTATGATGTTTTTGGTAACCAAAAAACGCAATTATTTGGTGGGATAAACCGTTATTATGCAAGTAATATTTTGGCTTATAAATTACGCAATGGTATTACTTATCGTGAACAATATACCCGTTCTTCTGCCACTGGCGAATGGCGACAATCAACATTGACATTAAGAGATTATAATGTTGAAGGACTAAAAACCCCTTATAGTGATGAATATACGTTAGGTATTAGCCAAAATATTTGGGATACTTTATGGACGTTTAAATGGGTACAGCGTCGTGGCAGAGATCAATTTACTTCACTTTATGACAGCACCACACGCACTTATCAACAAACCAATGATGGACGCAGTAAAACCAATGGTTTTACCTTAACCGTTAAACCGCTTGAAAGCTATAATTTACATTATGCTCAATTAAATTGGGATATTGGGGCAAGAATCAGTAAAACTCGCACTAATTTCAACCAATATGATGCCACTGCGCTTGACGAGGGCTATGACAAAATGATCTTAAATGGCAAATTAATGGATATTACTGATGGTTTGCCTGCCACAGATTACAATTCCCCTTGGTCAACATTCCTTAATATTGATTTGCATTTCCCTGCCATTCGGTTAGATTGGGGGCATCGTTTAAGTTATAACTCAGGCTATCGCCACTTTTCCTCAACCAGAACCGCTTGCCCAAGCTATGGCACCATTTGTGGCGACTATGAGGGTAATGTGATTGTTTATGAGGAGAAAAAACAAGGCAGTTACTTTATGTGGGATTGGCGTTTTACTTATCAACAACCCACTTATCAAAACCAATATATTGAATTTACCCTTGATATTAATAATGTGCTAAACCGCAAAATTGTGGCTTCAGCCACCGATAATAGCGGTAATAATCGTACCTATAAAATGGGTAGAAATTTCTGGTTTGGGGTAAGTTATAACTGGTAATACAAGTATAGAATTAATGGACAGCTATTTTGGCTGTCCTTGCATTATTAATAAAAAATTTTTTAAAAATAGACCGCACTTTTGTTATTAGGAGTAAAAATGCGAGTAATGTTTCTGTTATTTACCCTATTGTTTGCTACCTTTAGCTATGCTGAAACAGAGCCTCAACTGATTGAAGGGCAATTAACAAATGGCTTAAACTACTTTATTTTGCCCCTAAAGCAGGATAAAGGAAGAATAGAAATTCGGCTTAAAGTAAAAGCGGGGGCAATCGATCAAACTGATCAGCAAAATGGTGTTGCCCATATGTTGGAACATATGGTATTTCGTGCCAGTGAAGGTTATCCACAAGGGGTAATGACCCATTTGCATCAACAGGGCTGGCAACGAGGTCGTCATTATAATGCGGTAACCAATGCGGAGAGTACCACCTATATGTTGCTTCCACCTGCCAAGCAAACTCTTGCTGATAGTTTGCAAATACTGAGCCAAATGGTTTTTTCCGCTCAATTAACTGAGCAGGATTTAGCTAAGGAACGTTTAATTGTCTTGGAAGAATGGCGTAGCAAACAAGGTGTGGCTGCCAGAATGAATTTGCAACGTACACAATCAGTCCGCGTCAATTCACGTTATGCTCGAGGTTCAGTGCTAGGCACAGCAGAAGATATTGAACAAATTAGCCTTGAAAGTTTAAAACAATTTTACCAGCAATGGTATGTGCCAAATAATATGACATTATTAATTGTTGGCGATGTGAATCCACAAGACACCATAGACCACATACGACAATATTTTGCTCAAGCGAGACCTAAAATCTTACCTGAACGAGATTATTATGAGCCCCAGCTCAGCAATCAAATTCGTATTCATCAACTGCAAGATCCACAAAGTGCGGTAAGCCAAATCGCTTATATTTGGCGGTTTGATGAAAGCCAAAGTCGTGGCGATGATAAACAAGCACGCAAAGCAAGGTTAATTGATCGCCTAACCCTTGCAATGCTTAATCAACGTTTACGCAACCAACAATCGCAATTAGCTCAAGGGGTTAATTCTTTGGTGGTGCGTAAATCAGAAATTGGCAAAAATACGGTGGCATTAGGCATTTTCGCAGGGGTAGAAAAACAATCTCATCAACAGGGTTTACAACAAATTTTACAAGAAGTTGAACGCTTAAAACGCTATCCTTTCACACAAGCTGAATTTGAACAACAAAAAACACTGAGCGGAGAACAAATTGCTTTTGCTCGTAACAATCAGCAAAGTGCAGATTTTAGCCAATGGGTACAACGTTTAAATAATACGTTACTGATGGATAAAAGCTATTTTTCACAAGCCAAAATAGCCGAAATGCTTGCGCCATTATTAGCGGAAATCCAGCTAGCAGATGTGCAACAACGGCTTAATCAATGGCTATCCTCGCCAGATCAGATTGTGCAATACCAACTGCCTAATGCCGTTCCAACCTTTTCCCTTAATCAATCGCAACTGGCACAACTAAAGGAACAAGTGGCACAACAAGAAATAACACCGCCTTATATTCCCCCTCAACTTGAGCCAATGGAATTTGCACCATTAAAAAAACAAGGCAATATTGTTAAACAGCAAGATTTTACCGAACAAAATGTCATTCATTGGCATCTCGCTAATGGCGATAAAGTGGTGTGGTTAAAAACAGATTTAGCTGATGATAAAAGTTATTTTAGAGCGATTAGTCAAGCAGGTTTTCAAGCTAAAGAACTCATTAATTGGCAAAGTCAAATTGCTAGCCAAATTATCGCCCAATCCGCTCCCCTTGATTGGCAACAAGAACAGCTAGCACAATGGAAAAAACACTTAAAGTTAAGTTTATCCTTAAATCAAACAGAAAAGGAACTGACTTTTAGCGGGCAAGCGGATAATGCCCATTTTGCCCAATTATTACGTTTATTCTATGCAATACAACAAGAAACCAAGATTAAAGCAGAGGATATTGACGATATTAAACAAAGCATTGAACAACAACTTGAACGGCAACTTCGCCAACCTCATCAACAGAAACTAAGAGAAACCACTGAACTGCTTAAATATGGTAAAAATATAAGCATTTATCATCTTCCTCAACATACTGAGGAATTGGCACAACTTGATGAACAGCAACTCAACCAACAATGGCAAATGATGCAACAAACGCCAACCACTTATTATATTGCTAATCATCTCAGCAAAGATGAAATGCAACAACTTGTTAGCACCTATTTAGCCACTATTCCTCGTGGTAAACCTTTAACCTTTGCCCCATTATTGATGACCAAAGGGCAACAAACTGCTCAATTATCCTTAGGTAATCAAGCTAAACAGGATATTACTATGTGGTGGGCGACCCCTTATCCTTGGCAGGGGAAAGAGGCAATGTTGGTATCGCTAATACAGCAAATTGCAAGCGACAAATTAAAATTAACCTTGCGAGATCAACAACTTGGCATATACAGTTTAAGTTTCACAAGTAAACTTAATCCGCAAACACAACAAATTGAAAGTGAATTAAAATTCACAGCAAGCCCTGAAAATAGCGAGAAGTTAATCAAACAAGCAGAACAAGTATTACAACAACTAGCGAATACAATAACTGAACAGGATATTGAGCAAGTCAAAACTCTTTTTCAACAACAAGAAAGCAATAGGCTAAAACAAATAAATACTTGGCTAACAAGACTTATTTTGAGTGAACAACAATACGCAGATCCTCGCTATTTAACCGAAATGCAACAATTAACGGATTTTATCTCGTTAGAAAATGTAAAACACATACTTTCCCAATTTAATTGGAATGAGATGAAAGTATTAATTGTGCAACCTTAAACAAAATGCATGTGTTATAAAAGTGCGGTCAGTTTTTGAAATTTTTATAAGGAAAAATTTTTGTAAAACTGACCGCACTTTGTTTATATTGCCTATTCAGCCATTAGGCATTAAGCGGTGTATTTATCATCAATAATCAAATAAGCACATTTAATTGGGCCGTGTACCCCTACGACTTTGACCAGTTCAATATCGGCGGTTGAGCTTGGGCCTGAAATAAGGTTGATGCAAGAGGGCATACGTTCGCCTTGTTGGGCTTTTTGATGGAGGATTTCGCTGAGTTGGGCGACCCTAGGGAGAATTGTGCTACGTTTTAATACCACAATGGAAATTTTAGGCAGTAAGCTCACTGAACGTCCATAATGTGGTTTTGAAAAAAGGACGATTCCCCCTGACTCCGTTAAGCCATATTCAGCGAAGACAATACCAATATCCGCATTGGTGGCAAATTCGCGGTTCTGTTGGCTTGTTTGTGTTGACCAAATATGGTGTTGATATTGCTGGCTGATTGCTTCAGTTAAGCCGTAATCCACTAGCCGTTGATCATCATTTAAGATAATGCGGTTGGCTTGGTATTTTTCACAAAGCTGGAGCAAATCTTGAGCGGCGTTTTGTGGCGTGGTGGCGACACATTCCACTAAGGTTTGCTCAGCGGTGGTAACGAATTTTTGATATAGTTCTTGTTCGCTTAGTTCAGTAAGGCGTGTGCTAGGGTAATGGTTGACCTGTGGATAATGCCCTACTACTTCTGTTCTGCTTGCTCGCCCCATTTTTTCGGCTAAACGCGCAAGGAATGCTTGGCGATTTTGTTGATCTAACATAATGTTATCCTTTGTCCTTTCTTTTATCCTTGTTGTGCTTGATGTTTTTTAAACCAGCTACGGAAACTTTCGCCATCGGAGGTCGGCAGATCTCGGGCTTCTGTCCATTGTCCGATTGCCCCAAATTTGATAGGCGCTTTGCCATTTTTAAGCATAAGGCTACTGATTCTTGCCCCTGCTTTCATACCCACTTTCCATAGGCTTGGGTGGCTATTGGCATAGGTAAAGGCTTTAATGGTAAATTGTTCCAGTTTATGAGTTAAGCCTAGCTCTGCAATGTTTTGTCGGTGTTTGAGTAACAGTTGGGCTAGGGGAATTTTCACTGGGCATACGGAGTTACAAGCGGTACAAAGTGAACAAGCATAAGGGAGATCCTTGAAGTTTTCATAGCCGCCAAGAATAGGGGAAATTACTGAACCGATTGGGCCGGGATAGATTGAGCCGTAGCCGTGTCCGCCGATTTGGCGATAGGCTGGGCAAGTATTTAAGCAAGCCCCACAGCGGATACAGCGTAAGACTTCTTGAAATTCTGAACCTAGGGCTTTGGAGCGTCCGTTATCCACAATCACCAAGTGAAATTCTTCTGGACCGTCGGTTTCGCCCTCAAGGCGTGGGCCAGTGAGCCAAGTATTATAGCTGGTAAGTTTTGCGCCTACTGCACTACGAGCCAGTAAGGTAATTAATACGTCCACTTCTTTAAAAGTTGGGGCTAAACGTTCCATACCCATTACTGCAATGTGGGTTTTCGGTAAACTGGTGGCAAGACGTAGGTTACCCTCATTGGTTACTAAGCAAACGCTACCTGTCTCAGCAACCGCAAAGTTACAACCACTGATACCAATATCTGCTTCTATAAATTCTTTGCGTAATTGCTGGCGAATAAAGAGGGTCATTTGTTCAGGGGTAGCGTCCCCTTGGTAGCCTAATTTTTGTTGTAAAATTTGTTGAATTTGATGACGATCACGATGAATGGCTGGCACCACAATATGCGAGGGTTTATCGCCTGCAATTTGTAAAATATATTCACCAAGATCGCTTTCAATCACTTGTATATTTTCTGCTTCAAGGGCGTGATTTAAGCCAATTTCTTCGGTTACCATAGATTTGGATTTAACGATTTTTTTGGCATTTTTGGCTAACGCCACTTGTTTGATGTAGTTAGTTGCCTCTTCAGCGGTTTCTGCAAAATAAACGTGCCCACCATTTTCGGTAACTTTTTCTGATAATTGGTATAAATAGGCATCTAAATTTTCTAATACGTGGTTACGAATTTCTTTGGCAAGATCACGCCATTCTTCCCAATGCCCAAGTTCATCAACCATAACTTGGCGATTGTTGCCAATGCGTTCTTGTGCCATTACTACGGCTTTACGCATAATTTGGTCGTTAATTTCTTCTTTTATGCGTGGTTTAAAGGCAGTATTACTGGTTTTTAATGACATAACTCCTCCTATTGGCTCATTAACACTTCGGCGATGTGCATCACTTTGACTGAACGCCCTTCACGATGTAAACGTCCGCCAATATTGAGTAAGCAACTCACATCCGCACCAATGAGATAATCTGGCTCAACTTCCATAATGTGTTGGCATTTTTCTTTTACCATTTCTCCCGAAATTTCTGCCATTTTGACCGAGAATGTGCCACCAAAACCGCAACAGGTTTGTTGATTAGCAATGGGTAATAATTCTAGTCCTTGCACTTTATTAAGTAAGGCGATGGGTTCACTGGTAATGCCTAATTTACGGAATAGACTGCAAGAGGGATGATACACCGCTTTACCTTCTAATTTTGCCCCCACGTCAGTAATATTTAACTGGTTCACAATAAAATCGGTAAGATCGTGAAAACGGTTTGCCACCGCTTCTGCTCGTTTTGCCCATTCAGGTTCATCTTGCAAATAATGGGCATAACTTTTTATGGCATACACACAAGATCCCGCTGGGGCAACGATTGGATAATCATTGACTTCAAAAGTTTGAATAAGGTTCTTAATACCTGCTATCGCAGAATGTACATAGCCACTATTTAGGGCAGGTTGTCCACAACAGTTTTGTTGTTCAAGGAAGGTTATTTGACAGCCTAGCTTTTCAAGTAATAGCACAGACTGTTTCGCCACATTGGCTTTTAACGCATCGCCAATGCAGGTAACATAGAAATTGACATTCATAAATCACTCCATAAATAAAGTCCGCTCTTTTCTATAACTTATTAGAAAAGAGCGACTTGTCCCACAAAATTAAACATAGTCGTCCCACTTGAAACGACTATAAAGATAAAGAAAATTAAAAAATCACTACGGCAACTAAGGCAGCGATAATGCCATAAATAAACATTGGAATCACGGTTTTCTTGATAATATAACCTTCTTGGTTTTGTACGTTTAATACGCTACATACTGCAATAATGTTATTCAAGCACACCATATTACCCATCGCACCGCCGACAGATTGTAATGCTAAAATTAAAGTGGTAGAAAGTCCAGCAGTTTGTGCGATGGAGTATTGGATACCGCCAAAGGTTAGGTTAGATACCGTATTTGAGCCTGAGAAGAATGCACCGATGGCACCAAGATAAGAGGAGAAATACGTCCAATTTGAACCTGTGGCATCAGCAAAGCCCTGTCCAATAATTTGTACCATGGATTTTTCGCCACCGAGCAACATCAGTTTTACCATAATTAATGCACCAAAAAGGGCGAAGAATGGTTTTTTCGCTTGAGCAAAACTGCTACTAAAAATCACTTTAGTGGTTTTACCATTGACTTTAAATACCGCTAAGCAAATCAGTACGGTAACAATAAATGGAATCAGCGAGGGAACATATAAGGTACGATAGCTGTCATTTACCCCTTGATCTAAAATATTATTTAAGCTCAAAATTAAAGCACGACTGACTTCAAATTGCCCTAACCAACCCAAGGAAACACTAAACCATTCGGTGGTGTCGTTTAATAAGCCTTTTAGCCCTAATTGGTGGATACGGGTTACCACTAAAATGGAAACCAATAATAAAGTCGGTAATAAGGCTTTAAATAAGGCTGAACCTGATACTTTTTGTGGCTGTTCTTGCTGTTCCGTTTTAGCAATTCCCCAGCCTTTGTTGGCAACTAATACGGAGATAAATAAACCTATCGCTCCACCAAGTAAGGACGGAAATTCATAATTGAATGTTGCTAATAACAGATAAGGGATTGCACAGGCAAAGACACTGATATAGATAAAACCGAGGTTACGTTTAATTTCTTGCCAAGACACAATAAAACGTAAACCAATCACAGGGATAATAAATGCCGCACAGAAGTGAATAATAGCGGTTTGATAACCCACTTCTAATAGGGTTTGTTCACTTAAGCCTAATGGGGCAAAGCCGAACCAAGTTGGTGTGCCTACTGCACCGAAAGACACTGGCACAGAGTTCATCACTAAGGTAAAGATAGCCACTTTAATCGGATTAAAACCTAATCCCATTAAAATTGGGGCAGCAATAGCGGCAGGTGTACCAAAACCCGATGCCCCTTCCACCATAAAGGCAAAAGCCCAACCAATGATCATAAGTTGTGCCACTGGATTAGGATTAATATTGGCGAGCCATTGGCGTAAAATGTTGGTAGAGCCAGATTCTTCCATCATACGGTTAAATAAGATTGCACCGAAAATAATGGTAATAGGGGTAAGGGTTGAAATTAAACCTGAAATGATATTGGCATTTAATAAAATCGCAGGTTGATCAAAATAAGTAATCTGTAAAATATACACTAATAGTGCAATTAGCGGTAATGCTATATAAGAGGGCATTCCATTACGTTTTACCATAAGATAAATCAGTAAAATAATGGGGAAAATACTTAAAAATAATGCCATATATACTCCGTTAAAAAGTGGTTATTCATATTATATAGTCGTTCCACTTTAAAATGATACGGTGTTGGTACGCCTCGCCGTACTACTTGTACTGTCTTCGGCGTACCGCCTTGTCTCATTTTAAATTGAAACAACTATAGTCGCTCCAATTTAAAATAATTGGGTGTTGGTACACCTTGCCTTATTTCAAATTGAAACGCTTATATTGTAAACATAATGTTACTGTTTGTTATTATAAGGTATTTGTTGAAAGGATTTTGTGAAACGTTTCACAAAAAAGAAAAAATCTTTTTAACAATGTGCGAGTTAATTTTCATTGTTTCACTTTTAAGTTATTCATTATCCTACCAGTGCAGATCATGACTTCTCGCTAATGGTAATTAAGCGAATTTGCTATATAATAGACAAGTTTATTTTATTCTACATAACTTGATAATAATGGCGTTTTTATAGTCCTTTCATTTTTGGGGTTGCGTATATGCTTGAACAAAAGAATATTCTAATTATTGATGATCACCCACTTATGCGGCGGGGGATTAAACAATTATTAAGCTTAGAGAACCGTTTTCAGGTGGTTGGCGAAGCGGGCAATGGCAATGAAGGTATTGCTTTAGCACTGAAAACTGCACCTGATGTGATAATTCTTGATTTGAATATGAAAGGATTATCAGGCTTAGATACATTAAGGGCATTGCGTGACGAGAATGTTGATGCACGTATTGTGATTTTGACGGTGTCTGATGCGAAAGCGGATATTTTTGCTTTAATTGAGGCAGGGGCTGACGGCTATTTATTAAAAGATACCGAACCAGATCTATTGCTAGAGCAACTAAGAAAAATTGCTCAGGGCGAAGTAGTATTAAGCGATGCGGTCAAACAGCTATTATTAGAGCATCACCCAGCCAAAGAACCTATTCATTCGCTTACGGATAGAGAAATGGACGTATTACAATTAATTGCAACAGGACTATCTAATAAACAAATCGCAGGGCAATTATTTATTTCGGAAGAAACGGTGAAAGTCCATATCCGCAATTTGTTGCGTAAACTCAATGTTCATTCTCGGGTAGCGGCAACAGTATTATATTTAGACTATAAAAAGCAAAGTGTGTCTTGATATTGAGTTAATGGATTAAAAGTATAGTCGTTTCAATTTAAAATAAGACAAGGTGTACCAATTCGGTATTGTTTTGACGAGGGACGGCTATATTGTTAAAGTGCGGTTGATTTTTGAATTATTTTTTCACTTTCATTTCTCCGTCTTGGCTAACGGGTTTCGCAGTTGGCGACTTACTTTCTTTGCTTGCACAAAGAAAGTAAGCAAAGAAATGCACCCCTAGAAAAATTCTGATCCTGTGTTTCAACTTGAACCATCACGCCACATTTCTGAACTCGCCTTGCTTTGCAAGGCTCAGACAGCAGAAATGTACCTATGGTTCTAAGTTTTACACAGGGAATTTTTAAGGGGGAATGATCGGAAAATTAAGATTTTGGGGAAAATAATTAAAAAATTGACCGCACTTTTGAATTTATTATCAATAGATTACCGCAAAAATAACAATAACGCTCCCTTACCTCCTTAAAAAGCCCCAGCCTAAACTTAGAACGATAGAATAATTTTGGCTGTTTGAGCGTAGCGAGTTCCAAAATTATTCGTATATCGTTCTTAGTGAAAGGGTGGAAAAAGGCTTTTTCTAGGGGCGTGTTTCTTTTGCTTACTTTTCTTTGCACGAGCAAAGAAAAGTGAGTCGCCCAACGGGCGAAACCCGTTCGTCAATACGGAGAACTAACAGTAAAAAAATCCCAAAACTTACCGCACCTTAAATCAACGTTTAAAATATAGTCCACTATTAAAAACAGGGCGTTGGTACGTCTTGCCATACTATTTTCAAGATAGAACAACGATAAGAACTGGCGTTATTCAATATGCAGTAACGCCGTTGGTGGATTTAAGCAAAGGGTTAATTTTGTTGCCAAGATAAACGCAATGCACTTTTATGGCTTAGCCATTTTTGTTCCATTTCAAGCTCATTTAAAATTAAAGGATTACGATCTAGGTAATCTTGTGGCAGGGTTAATTGCCACTCAAGTAAAGTGCGGTTGATTTTTAGAGAAATTTTATCGGTATATTCAGTTGCTTGACGAGATTTATTAAAAATAACCGCAAGGCGTAACAAGCGAATAAGGGCAAGGACATCAAGGTCGTGATAACGAGCAAATTTAGCAATTTTACGCCGATTTAATGGACCTGTGTGATAGCGTACTAAGGTGGCAAGTAAGGCTTGTTGTTCTTTATCAAAGCCGGGAAGCTCGCAATGTTGCAGGATATAACTGGAATGTTTGGTAAGCCCTCGATGATTAATCACAAGCCCCACTTCATGTAACTGTGCAGCCCATAACAAGATACTTTTCATTTCTTGGCTAAGGGGAGTGATTTTCCAATGGCAATAATGTTGGCTAAGTAGTTTAGCAGTTTGATAAACCCGATAGGCTTGGTGTTCATCAATGTTAAATTGTTCCATTAAGCCTGCGGCAGTACGCTGGCGGATATTGGTAACTTGAAAGGTTTTTTCTAAGCTATAAATTACGCCCTCACGTAATGCGCCGTCTGAGTAACGCATTTGTTGAATATTAAAAGTGTGGAATACTGCTTTTAAAATGGCAAGACCGGGTACAAAAACATCAGCACGTTCTTCAATTAAGCCCGCTAATTGTAGCTTGTCCATATGATCCACTTGTAACACTTGGTTGACCAGTTGTTCAAGGTATTTTGGGGTAATAATGCCTGTTTTATCAATGTTAGCACTAATGACTTGGCTTACGGTTTTAATTGTGCCAGAAGAGCCTAAAACAGCTTGCCAGCCTAATTGTTGGTAATCAAAACTTAAATCTTCAATTTTACTCAAGGCGGATTGATAAGCTCGCTCAAAATTATGCGGCGAAATGATGCCCTGTGGAAAAAATTGTTTGGCGAAGCTAACACAGCCCATATGGCGACTTTCTGCCACTAATGGGGTAAAACCATCGCCGATGATCATTTCTGTAGAGCCACCACCAATATCTACTACAAATTTACGCCCTGTTTCAGGTTGAGTATGTGATGCACCAGCATAGATAATTTTTGCTTCTGTTTGCCCACTGATAATATGAATGGGGTAGGGAAATACTTTGCTTGCTTGGTCAAGAAATTGTTGTTTATTAATGGCTTGACGTAAGGTGTAAGTACCGACTACATTAACATCTTCCGCCGAGAACCCTTGTAATCGTTCGGCAAATAATGCAAGACATTGTACGCCACGATTAATTGCTGCTTGGCTTAATACATTATTTTCATCAAGCCCCTCCGCAAGTTGTACCTTTTGTTTGAGTCTTGAGAGAATTTGGACTGAGCCGTTGATAATACGAGCGATAATAAGATGAAAGCTGTTTGAGCCAAGATCAATGGCTGCAATTTCTCGCCCTTCATTGTGATGCTGGTTCAATAATGCTTGTGCTTGAGGAAATAAATCATTCATATTCAATACTCGTTAAAATTCAAATTGATACAATATATCAAAGGCCTGATTGACACCAGAAACAGATTGTAAATATAAGCGTGGCATTAAGCGGTATTTTACCGTAAATTCGGCTAAGCCGTTAAATAGCCCTACGCCATATTTTACTTGTAATCTTGGCGTAATATAACCGCTTACCACAACTTGTGAACTATCGCCAATACCTTGTGTACCTAAATTTAGCTCTTGAATACCAAAGGCTTCGCCTATTCCGCCAATTAGCTTACTACTTTTGGCTAAACCTAAGCCTAATAACGCCGCACCCACGGAGTTACCCGAACCTGCATCACCACTATCTTCTAAGGAACGCCCAGTTAATAAATAAGATAAGGCTTGTGCTTGCGACATACTTGGTTCAGAAAAAATGGTTACCTCTGGAGAATCGGCTAAGCCTACCACTTTTACCCCTGCGGTAACATTTGTATCTTCCATAACGTCTGGATTGCGAATAGCTTCAATATTTAACAAGGGTTGAGAAGGTAATCCTGAGAAACTAATTTGTCCTTTACGGATAAGCAAATCTTGCCCAAAAGAACTATAACGTCCATTTTGTAAATTAATTTGCCCATACAAGCCTAAATTTCCTTTTTCTTGTCTAACAGATAAAACACCTTGTAAGCCCGTTTTTAATCCATAAGCATCTAAATGGACATTATCCCCAATATGAATTTTTAAATCGGATTGTATTAACATTCCCGTAGGTTGTTCTACTTGTCGTGGGATACGAATTTGTGCTGTTGGTGTTTGATCTAAAATCACTTCATCACTGCTCACTGATACCGCACTTTCAGGGAGTTGTTCAATACTCATTCTTGCCCAAGGTATATTAATCTCACCTGAGAGATTTAATAATTTTGGTGTGGCAGAAACCTGAATATCAGGGCTAATACGCAAACGAGCCATATTAGGAATATCTATTTCAAACTCGTTGGCTTTAGCACTGACTTCCGCCGTCCAACGTTCTAAATCACGCCAACTTGCCGAACCCGTTAGGGTTAAACGGTCATTATTTTGATTTTCGATCATACCCTGTAAGGTTGAGCTATTGCCATTGAACTGGATTGCTAATTGTCCATTGTTAATTGGAACAGGAAGCGCAATCATTGAGAGTTTTAATTGTTCAAGTTGAATATTGCCGTTGAGTAAAGGGGACTGTAAATCGCCAGAGAAATGTAAGTTAGCATTTACTTCTCCTTTAATGCTATCTCCTCGTGTTAATAGCTGATCGAATAAAGCTAAATTGAGATGGTTTAATGCCAAAGAACCGCCTAATTGGCGTTGTTTTGCAATATCATTAATTTGAAGATTGGTATTTAATCGCCCATTATTGGCTAATTGCACTTCAGATTTTACTGCGAGATTATTTTCTTTGAGGCTCGTTGCTAAACTTAATTGACTTATGGCTAACTCAAAAGAACGATAGTCAATTTTTTGGTTTACTGCGAGATTTTTGCCCTCTACTTGTAAGGTTAAATCAAGGGGTTTGTCAGCAAACCAGCTCACTTGTCCTTGGCTGGTTAATTGTCCTTTAAGTAAATTGGCTTGTTCAGTCAGTTGATTGACTATGGCAAGATTTAGGCGAGGTATAGTGAAATGCACCTCGCCATTTTCGCCAAGGCTCAAAGGCTGGGTAAAACAAAGTTCAAGATTTGGATTATCCCAACAATGGGCAGAAACACTAGCCAAAAGATCGGTGTGATTATAGCTAATGGTAATGGCTTTGTTATTGCTCACTTGCCCAATAGGGGAATGAATATTGAGATTGGTGAGATCACCTTGCCAAATTTGCTCAGCACGAGAAAAATGGCCGTTAAGATCTAAATTAGCTGCTACAGGTTGTCCCTGTGAGCGTAACTGTAATTGATGCTGTTGCTCGTTACCGCTTAAGCGTAATTGGGCGGAATTGAGCTTAAATTGATCAAATTGGAATTGGCGTAAATTCAGATCAACATTGCCTTGAATTTGTTGTTGGCTGGTAATGTGGCTTGTGAGCTTAATGTCCGCAATGGAAAGTTGTTGAAAACGAATATTTTTGCCCGTTAAATCAATATCCACATTGGGTTCATTAATGTCGCCCTTAATATTTATATAGCCCATTAAATTTGCTGATAAGTTAGGCAATAATCCCGTTAAATTAGGGGCATTAATATCCAGTTTTAAATCAGATTGTTGATTTAAATGTCCTTGGAGATGCAAATTATTTTTACCATAATTCAGCACAAATTGCGGAATATTGATTAACTCGGTTTTATTGGCAGTGAAATTGCCTTGAAGATCCAAGGGTTGCCCATTGATACGCCCTTGTAAAGCGAGTTTATTTACCGCAATTTGCCAATCTTCGGCATTGGCGTAGCCTGTAGTACTTAGTTGACCTGATAATAATGCTCGCCAGTCTAGGTTTAATTCGGCACTGTTGATCTGTTTGAGCGTTAAATCACTTTGCCAAGCTAAACCATTATGCCAATCAACTTCTCCATTTATTTCTGCGCTACCACCCAAGGTATTTAGCTGAAATTGCTGAATTTGAGCTTGGGTTAAGCCCCCTTGTAAGTGCATTGCAAGCTGTGATTTAGGGACGCCCATACCCTGAGCTTGTCCATTAAAATCTAGTTGATAATCTAATAGATTACCCTGTGCCATGAAATGAATATCTTTTGTGTTTAATGGATCATTGCCACTAGCAGGATAACGCCAATGAGGAAGATCAACTTGTAGCTGAAAAGGGGTTTTGGCTTGATTAAGTTCGGCTTGTGCCGTTAATTCTGCATTTAAGCCCCCTTGACTGGTTAATGATAATTGTGTTTGTTTAAGTAGATTGCCCGTTAAATGTAAAGCAAGTTTCGTTTCTGATAATAAAACCTGTTGTTCATGTTTTATCGCATTAAGGGTACTGCTAAGATGAAAATCCAGTGGAAAATCCTGTTGTAATTGAATTTGCCCTGAGCCATTAATATCGCCCAAGGAACTATTAATTACTAGGGTGGTTAATTGAATTTTGTCATTAACAGCCTCTGCTTGTAATTGCAGGTTTGATACAGTGATATGCTGCAAAATTTGTTCGCCATCTGTTTGCTGATAAGACCAATTTGTACCTTCAATATTGGTAATATGCAGGTCAAAAGGCAGTTGAACCTGATTTAAATTTGTTAATAAGGGTTGTTGTAAACGCTGTTCTAGTTGTTGCCAATCTATTGGTGTTGTTGTGTGAGCATGTGCTTCCGTCAGATCTAATTCAGTAGTTGGTGCAACTTGTTGATGAATTTGTAATTGTGTGATTTCTGTTGGCGCAAGGGTCAAGCCAGATTCATTGTTTAAACTGACCGCACTTTTAAACTGTGCTAGCTGAATTTGTTGTTGATCAATATTGAGAGAAAGTCGCTCAATGGCAAGGTTATCCGCTTGTAAACTGATTGGTAAGCGAATCCGTTGCATTGTGCTATCCTCATTATTTTCGGTTTCATTAGAGGATAAAAAAGCGGTATCAATATTAACTTGTGGTTGGTTTAAGCTGAGATCTTGTAGACAAATTTTGCGTTGCCATAAACAATGTAGATCAAGTTGTAAACGTGCTTGTGCCAGACTAAATTCAATACCTTCTGTATGATAATGTACATTTTTTAGCACCAACCCTTCTTGTAAACCACCGCTTACATCACCGATAGTTAAACTATCGAGTAATTTATCGCTGAATTTGATTAAAGCCACTTGCCCACGACTGGTTGTGAGTAATAATAGTAGGACAAAAATAAAGCCAATAATGACCGCACTTATACCGCACAGGATACGGCGACACCAAGTTTTTTTATCCTTATTTTTTGGTGCAACAGGTGCGGTTTTGTTTGTTTGTTCTGTTGTTTTTTGTTCTGTCATATTTTAGAGTTCCGAACCTAAACCAATATAAAATTGAATATTACGGCTATTATCTTTATCACGAATGGGTGTCGCAATATCAAATTTAATTGCCCCCACTGGCGAAGCCCAACGCACGCCCATTCCTGCCCCATGGCGTAATTCACTGCTAGAAAAAGAATTTGCCGCTAAACCTGAATCAAAGAAAGTGGCAAGCCACCATTTTGGATAAACTTGATATTGATATTCTAAGGTAGCAGTGGCTAACCGAGAACCTCCGACTAATTCTCCTTCCGCATTTTTAGGGGAGATTTTTTTATAACCATATCCCCGCACACTACGATCGCCCCCCGCAAAGAAACGTAAAGCAGGTGGGATACGTTCTAAGTTTTTGGTATTTAACCAACCTATTTCGCCTCGTACATAAAAGCGATGATTTTCAGCAAAGGTGCGAATCCAAGCGGTAGAGGCGCGTAAGCTAATAAAATTCACATCAGATAACCAAACCTTATTGCCTACATCAAGGCTAATGCTTTGTGCATCACCCCAAGTTGGGAATAATCCGCCTCTTAATCTTGTTCGGCTTAAGCCTAAGCTAGGATACACTAAAAAGGTGTCATTAGTCACATCAGCCTGAGTATAAGAATCATAGCGTAATCTTATTCCTCCAGAATATTGCCAACCACTTTCTCTGTTCCAATAACGTAATGCACTAAAGGTAGTGGCTAATGAATTCGTATCATTATCGTTTTCTCGTTCCACCCCTGTGGCAAATTCATAATAATAACGCAATGGATTTTTTAATAAGGGCATTTTATAACTTGCTTCTAAGGTTTGTTTTGGTGCGGATAAGTAGAGATTTGCCCCTACGCTATGTCCTCGGCTATTAATCCAAGGGCGTTTCCAGCTTGCTTGTAAGCGAGCCCCAACATCAGAAGAGTAACCCACACCAAGTTCAATGCTGGTTTTTTTACGAGGATAAAGTAGCACATCAAGATTAACAATTTTGTCTTCGCTATCTAATTGCGGTTGAATTAATACCGAACTAAACCAATTTGAGGAAGAAAAATCATTGGTTAAGTTAGATAAATCATTGAGCAAATAAGGTTCACCAGATTTAATTTTTAAAATATTACGTAAATAATCTTCACGAATTTGCGAATGTTCAAAGCGAATTTGCCCATAATGATAGCGTTCACCGCTATCAAAAACCAAACGCCACCAAGCCTGCCCTGTGGACGGCATCACTTCAAGGCGATGAATCAAAAAGTTGGCATCAAAATACCCTCGTCTTAAGGCTAAAGTTTGTAATTCGCTTTTATAATTATCATAAGTACCATGATTTAATAATGTACCAATTTTAGGCGTTTGTTTAGCGATTTGTTCAAATGCGGGATCTTGCTTGGCTTGCCCCAAAATATCCACATCAATACCAGCAATTTTTACCGCTGTACCAAGTTTTACCGTTGCAATCAACAGATTATTATCTAATTGATAACTTACCGTAGAATTATAGTATCCCTCTGCACGCAAAGCCTTATCAATGGCATCACTCACTAAACTTTCATAGCGAGGCGATCCATCAGCTTCTTCATTGCTGATACTGTTGACATAAAGATGAACATTTTCAGAAAGTTTAGGGTTATCAATTCCCTCAACACGTAACTCAACCTGCTGATCTGCCATCGCCAAGCCACAAAAAAATGCCAATGCCAAGATAAATTGAGATGATTTGGACAAGGTAAACCTCACGCAATATTTTACAAACTAAGCTTAAAACAAAAGGTTATGGTCGCCCCATTTTTAAAATAATAGACATTGACATAACTTGCCGTTGTTCTCGGCGTGTCGCCTTGTTTTATTTTAAATTGAAACGACTAAAAAAGCTGTGGCTAAGTTTACCTGTTCAAGAGAAGGATTGCCAACAAATATGGTGAAATTGCTTGAAGTTTACTTTTTCAATGGGAGGAATGAGATGAATATCGTTGCCACACTTTAAAATATAGGGCATTGGCGCGTTTTGTTTTATTTCAAATTTAAACGACAATAAAAGTGCGGTCAATTTAGGAAAAATTTTTCAACGCGTTACTTTTATAGTCGCCCTATTTTAAAATCATACCGTATTGGCACGCCTTATTTTAAATTGAAACGACTTACTCTTTATCTTCCACTAATAACCGCTTTTGCAGCCAAACAATATCATGCCATTGAGCGAATTTATAGCCAATTTTTGGGAAATGAGCCACTTGCTGATAACCTCGTTTTTGATGGAAAGCGATACTAGCATCATTTGGCAAGGCGATACAGGCTAGCAGATTAACCATACCTCTCTCGGCTAATTGTTGTTCTAACTGTTGATATAATTGCTGACCAATTCCTTGTCCACGTTGTTGTTGGTCAAGATAAATAGACAATTCCACACTCCAGTGATAAGCTGCCCGTTTGGCAAAGGCACTGCCATAGGCATAACCTACAATCTTGCCATTTTGTTCTGCCACCAAATAAGGATAATCTTGGCTAATGCAAGTAATCCGTTCGGCAAATTCTGCGACTGTTGGTACATCATATTCAAAGGTAATGGCAGTTTGTTCCACATAAGGAGCATAAATGGCAATTAATGCTTCCGCATCTTCAGCACGAGCAGGGCGAATAAGCATAATTATATCTCCGATAGTCGTTATACTTTAAAATAATAGGGCTTTAATATGCCTTGTCTTATTTCAAATTTAAACCGCTATAACTTGATTTACCTCAAAAAAATATCACTTTTTTCTTGGAATACCCCTTTGTGGTAATTAATAACCTGATTATCTATGCAGATAATAGCTCTTCTTAAGTCGTATAGAATAAATTTATGCAAGAAACATACAATCCGACTAATGCTGATGATTGGCATGTATGCGGTTTAGTGGTGCAAGGTAAGCCAGAAAAATTATTGTCAATTCAGACCGCACTTTTAACTATTGAGCATACAGAAGTCGCAGCAATCGATGAACAAACAGGAAAATTAGTGGTGGTAATGCAATCCCATGATGAACAAATTTTGCTAGAGAATATGGAAAAGGCAAAAAATATTGATGGGGTGTTGGTGGTGTCATTGGTTTATCATCAACAGGATATTCAGCATACTCAAGATCAAGAATAATCAAGTAAATAGTGGGGGAAAACGATGAGTTTAACACGTCGTGATTTTATGAAAGCCAATGCGGTGGCTGCCGCGGCGGCAGTAGCGGGGTTATCTATTCCAATTAAAACCTTGGCGGCAGATGATAAAACGATTAAGTGGGAAAAAGGCGTTTGCCGTTTTTGTGGTACAGGTTGTGGTGTTTTAGTGGGAACTCAAAATGGGCGAGTTGTTGCTTCACAAGGTGATCCTGATGCAGAAGTGAATCGTGGCTTAAACTGTATTAAGGGCTATTTTTTGCCAAAAATTATGTATGGTAAGGATCGTTTAACATCGCCAATGTTGCGTATGACCAATGGGAAATATGATAAGCATGGTGAGTTTACAGCGGTAAGTTGGGACGATGCCTTTAAAATTATGGCAGAAAAAATGAAAGCGGCGATCAAGAAAAATGGGCCGAATGGGATAGGTATGTTTACCTCTGGGCAATCGACCATTTTTGAAGGCGTAGCAAAATCCAAGCTGTTTAAAGCGGGTTTGCGTTCTAATAATATTGATCCTAATGCCCGCCATTGTATGGCTTCCGCAGCGGTAGCATTTATGCGTACCTTTGGTATGGACGAACCAATGGGCTGTTATAACGATATTGAGCAAGCAGATGCTTTTGTATTATGGGGCTCTAATATGGCGGAGATGCACCCTATTTTATGGTCACGTATCACGGATCGCCGTTTATCTAATAATAATGTCCATGTAGCGGTATTATCTACCTTTGAGCATCGTAGTTTTGAATTAGCGGATAATGGTATGTTATTCCAGCCGCAATCCGACTTGGTGGTGCTTAACTATATTATTAATTATTTAATTCAAAATGATGCGGTTAATTGGGATTTTGTGAATAAACATACCAAGTTTAAACGTGGTGAAACCGATATTGGTTATGGTTTACGCGATGATAATCCATTGCAACAAAAAGCGAAAAACCCAAATAGCGGTAAAATGTATGACAGTAATTTTGATGAGCTAAAAGCCTTGGTGGCGGATTATACCTTGGATAAAGCTCATCAGATGTCAGGAATTCCTAAGGATCAATTAGAATCGTTAGCCAAACTTTATGCTGACCCTGATAAGAAAATTGTGTCATTTTGGACTATGGGCTTTAATCAGCATACACGTGGAGTATGGGCGAACCATCTTATTTATAATATTCATCTATTAACCGGCAAGATTTCCTTACCAGGTTGTGGACCTTTTTCATTAACAGGACAACCTTCTGCCTGTGGTACAGCTCGAGAAGTCGGTACCTTTGCTCATCGTTTACCTGCGGATTTAGTGGTAACCAATCCAAAACATCGTGAAACTGCGGAAAAACTATGGAAATTGCCTGCTGGTGTGGTACAAGACCAAGTGGGTTATCACGCTGTGGCACAGGATCGAGCGTTAAAAGATCGTAAGATGAATGTGTTATGGCAAATGTGTAACAACAATATGCAGGCAGGGCCAAACATTAATCAAGATCGTTTACCGGGTTGGCGTGATGAGGAGAATTTCATTATCGTGTCTGATCCTTATCCGACAGTGAGTGCCTTGTCGGCGGATTTAATTTTGCCAACCTCAATGTGGGTAGAAAAAGAAGGGGCTTATGGTAATGCAGAACGCCGTACCCAATTTTGGCGTCAGCAAGTGAAAGCACCGGGCGAATCACGCTCCGATTTATGGCAATTAGTGGAATTTTCTAAATATTTTACCACTGATGAAATGTGGCCTGAGCAAGTTTTAAATGCCAATCCTGAATATAAAGGTAAAACCTTGTATGAAGTGCTATTCCGTAATGGGCAAGTGGATAAATATTCCCTTGAGGAATTAGAGGGACATTTAAACGATGAATCAGAACATTTTGGCTTCTACTTGCAAAAAGGCTTATTTGAAGAATATGCTGCATTTGGACGTGGACATGGGCATGATTTAGCGGATTTTGATACTTATCATCAAGCTCGTGGCTTACGTTGGCCAGTGGTAGAAAACAAAGAAACCCTATGGCGTTATCGTGAGGGCTATGATCCTTATGTAAAAGCAGGGGAAGAAGTAGCTTTTTATGGCTATCCTGACAAAAAAGCAATTATTTTAGCTGTGCCTTATGAGCCACCTGCGGAAGTGCCTGATCAAGAATATGATCTTTGGTTATCCACAGGGCGTGTATTAGAACATTGGCATACTGGCACAATGACTCGCCGTGTGCCTGAGCTACATCGTTCTTTCCCAAATAATTTAGTGTGGATGCACCCAGATGATGCAAGCCAACGAGGATTACGTCATGGCGATAAAGTGAAAGTCATTTCTCGTCGTGGCGAAATGATTTCTTATATTGATACGCGTGGGCGTAATAAAGTGCCAAAAGGATTAATTTTTACCACATTCTTTGATGCAGGACAGTTAGCTAATTTATTAACCTTAGATGCAACAGATCCGATTTCCAAGGAAACGGATTTCAAAAAATGTGCTGTAAAAGTGGAAAAAGCGTAAAAATTTATAGTTGTTTCAATTGAAAATGAGACAAGGCGGTACGCCGAAGGCAGTACAACGAGTACGGCGAGGCGTACCAACACAATGTCATTTTAAAGTGGAACGACTATACGCCAAACAGACCGCACTTTGAACTGATTATGGCAGGAAAAACATTATCGCCAGAACGCCGTAGGTTTCTCAAAAATGCGACTCGTACCGCTGGGGGCGTGGCAGGTTTGGGATTGTTACTCGGGTTACAACAAAAACAAAGTTTAGCTCGGCAAGGGGTAACTTTACGTCCCCCCTTTGCTTCAGCTGATGAACAGCATTTTGCGGCGGCTTGTATTCGCTGTGGACAATGTGTGCAGGCTTGCCCCTATGATATGTTGCATTTAGCCTCTTTGTTATCGCCAGTAGAAGCAGGCACACCCTATTTTGTGGCAAGGCAAAAACCTTGTGAAATGTGCGTGGATATTCCTTGTGCCAAAGCCTGTCCCACAGGGGCATTGGATAATCAAGCGGAAGACATTAACCAAGCTCGTATGGGGTTGGCGGTCTTATTAGATCACGAAACTTGCTTAAATTGGCAGGGGTTGCGTTGTGATGTTTGCTATCGGGTTTGTCCCTTGATAGAAAAAGCCATTACCCTTGAATATCATCGTAATGAGCGAACAGGTAAACATGCGTTGTTTATTCCAACAGTACATTCTGAGGCTTGTACAGGTTGTGGTAAATGTGAAGAGGCTTGTGTCTTAGAAGAGGCAGCCATTAAGGTTTTACCTTTATCCTTGGCAAAAGGTATGTTGGGGAAACATTACCGCTTTGGCTGGCAACATAGTCAAAACACAGAGCAATCTGTTATTCCTGCTGAAAAGGAACAAAAAGGGCGAACGTCAATACCTGAGTTTGTGCCAGAGTCAGGTTTATTCTTACCCAATCGCAATCAAGGGGGGAATAAATAATGGCAAATGCACCCAAATATGCAGGGCGTGAAGCCAGACAAAAATGGGGTTGGTGGTATGCAAACCGCTTTTTGCTATGGCGTAGATTAACCCAACTTAGCATTATGGCAATGTTTTTAGCCGGGCCTTGGTTTGATGTTTGGCTATTAAAAGGCAATTACAGCAGTAGCCTATTATTGGATACCGTACCACTCAGTGATCCATTGATTGTGGCAGAAAGCCTTGCCACAGGTTATTTACCTGATTGGCGAGCATTACTTGGGGCGTTGATCATTATTGTTTTTTACGCTTGTATTGCTAGCCGAGCCTTTTGTGCTTGGGTTTGTCCACTGAATATAGTAACAGATAGTGCAGCTTGGTTACGGCGTAAACTGGGTATTCGGCAAACCGCTAAATTACCACGATCATTGCGTTATGTGGTGTTATTGATGATTTTACTTGGTAGTGCCAGTAGCGGAATGTTGTTATGGGAATGGCTAAATCCAGTTTCTGCGTTGGGACGAGGTATCATTTATGGATTAGGGGCAACATTGTGGCTAGTCGTTGCGGTCTTTTTATTTGATTTATTGATTGTTGAACATGGTTGGTGTGGGCATTTATGCCCGATAGGGGCAACTTATGGCGTGATTGGTGCGAAAGCTATCGCTCGTATTAAAGTCAGCGATCGTGCCAAATGCGATAATTGTATGGACTGTTATCACGTTTGTCCTGAACCACAAGTGTTACGTTCGCCATTACATGGCAAAAAAAATGAAAGTTTACTCGTACTTTCAAAAGATTGTATCAGTTGCGGACGTTGTGTTGATGTTTGCGCTGAAAAAGTATTTATTTTTACCACAAGATTTAATCATTCGGGGGAACAAAAATGATTAAAAAAACAATGCTAATTTTGACCGCACTTTTTGCTAGCAACTTGTTGGCAAATGAGGGAAATATTGGTCATTCTTTACAAGATAGTCCTGAAAATGTAACACCGGGCTTTAATATGCCCAAAAAAGAAAGTGAACTCGCCCCTTTGAATTATGTCAATCAACCGCCAATGATTCCACATGCGGTAAAGGGGTATCAAATTAGCAAAAATGTTAATCAATGCTTAATGTGTCATAGTGTGGAAGGTTCAAGGGTAACAGGGGCAACCCGCATTAGCCCAACTCATTTTGCGGATCGTGATGGCAATATTGTGGCAGGACAAACCGCACCACGCCGTTATTTCTGTTTACATTGCCATGTTTCGCAATCTGATGTTGAACCTATTGTACCTAATGACTTCCAACCAATGCCGGGTTATGGCAAATAAGGAGCGATGATGATCAACTTGATTAAACGCTTTTGGCGTTGGTTTCGTACCCCAAGCCGTATTGCCGTTGGTACATTACTGAGTTTAGCTTTTATTGCTGGCATTGTGTTTTGGGGTGGTTTTAACACCGCATTAGAATACACCAATACCGAACAATTTTGCTCTGATTGCCATATGAACGATGTTGTGCCGGAATACCGTATGTCAAGCCACTATATGAACCGTAGTGGTGTCAAAGCCATTTGCTCAGATTGCCATGTACCCCATGAATTTGTGGATAAATGGAAACGCAAAATTATCGCTAGCCGAGAAGTTTATGCACATATTACTGGTAAAGTTGACACCAAAGAAAAATTTGAGGCTGCTCGTTTAGCCATGGCAGAACGGGAATGGGCAAGAATGAAAGCTAATGATTCTGCTGAATGTCGTCACTGCCATAAATTTGACAGTATGGACTACACTCAACAAAAAACCGTTGCTGAAAAAATGCACCGTTTAGCACAAATTGAAGGCAAAACCTGTATTGATTGCCATAAAGGCATTGCTCATCAACTGCCGAATATGCATGGTATCCAATCTGGTCTAACCGAATAACACAAAAAACAGCCCAAAGAATTTTGGGCTGTTGATTTATTTAGTCAAATCAACTTGATAAACCGCAAATCCAGTTTCATCTTGCATTTTAAACTGCATTGGATATTGTGCTTGTTGAGCGATAAAGGCTTTAGCTTTCTCTGTTGGAGAGGTTTCAAAGCGAATATCTAAGGCAGTTTTACTTTGTATCGGTACAATTCGCCAATTTTGATTTCGTGTTAATTGAACAGAACCTTGTGCTTGACTTACTTTACTAATGTAATTAATCAATATTTGGCGATTTTCATCAGGCGATGCGTAAACAATATGTTGTTCACCTGTACCTGGGAATTTATTACCATAAGCTCGATAATTATTTGTAGCGATTAAAAATTCATCGTTTGAATTTACCGCTTTACCATTAAAGGTTAAATTGATGACACGCTGGGCATTTGGGTTAATTAACTGACATTCGCCATTATAGCGCGCAGGCTGAGTCAGGTCATATTGATAATTTACGCCGTAAATCACATCAAAATTATAGGTACGAAATCCCTGCCAATTTAGTAAATATTGTGGTTTGTCAGTATTAGGATCTATTTGATTAAACATACCAGCACTACATTCAAGCCACTCTTTTAATTGTTCGCCATTTACTTTGACCACCACAAGAGTATTAGGATATAAATATAGATCCGCTGCATTACGCACACTTAATTGTCCTTTTTCTACTTCTGTATAACCATGAGGATCATTTTTACGCCCCCCAGCTTTAAAAGGTGCAGCCGCACTTAATACAGGAATATCAGCTAAATCAGGTAAATTTTTAATCACATTTTGTACATAATCTTGCTGGGCAAGATTAACAATTTGTACCGTAGGATCATCTTGTAACAAGGCTAAATAGCTGTACATATTTTGCTGAGAAAAACCAATAGGCTGGGCAACAAAATCTCGAGTTGCTTGATGTATGGGTTGAAGTAAAGCCGTAATTTCAGAGTGATTCTCTACGGTAGCTTTATGTTGAGCGTTATCATAAATTGGGCGTAATTCAGCTTTTCCATTGGTTACTACCCATTGATTATTTTGTTGACTAATTTGCAAATCAATCACACTAATATTATTTGCCCAATAACCAGCCATACTTGCGGGTATGTGGTTCACTGTTCCCTGTTCAATATTGACCTTTTGACTGTTAGCGAATTCAGTATGAGGAAATAAACGATGAGAATGCCCAAAAATAACCGCATCAATCCCCTCTATATCAGCAAGATAGAAGGCGGAGTTTTCTGCTCCTTCTTGATAGGGTTCATCAGACGGACCTGTATGAGCAAGAGCAATAATTATATCTGCCCCTTGTTGTTTAATTTGTGGAATATATTTTTTAGCTGTTTGCACAATATCAAGGGCATTAACTTTACCAGTTAAATGTGCTTTATCCCACACCATAATTTGTGGTGGTACAAAACCGATATAAGCTACTTTGATAACTTGCGGTTGACCCTGCTCATCAATAACCGATTTAGTTTGAATAACATAAGGGGTAAAAAATGGTTCGTTACTTCCGGCTTTTACCACATTAGCATTAACGATTGGAAAATTAGCTTGCTCAATGCTATTTTGCAGAAAATCTAAGCCATAATTAAATTCGTGATTACCTAATGTTCCTGCATCATATTGCATTTGATTTAATACACTAATTGCTGGATTTTTTTCTTTAGCAGGATAGCCTTTAGCCGCATAATAATCAGCAATGGGATTACCCTGAATCAAATCTCCGTTATCCACTAATAGTACATTTTTTACTTCTTTTCTTGCTTGTTCAATCAGGCTTGCGGCTCGACTAAAGCCAAATTTATCGGTAGGCGTATCCTTATAATAATCAAAATCCGTCAAAAAACCATGAATATCCGTAGTAGCAATAATGCGTAAATGAATTTGATGTTGTGGATTGGCTAAAGCAAAACTTGAGGTATTTAATGCCAATAAAGCACCTGCTCCTATTTTGATAAAATGTCTTCTATTCATTTTTCTCTTAATCTTGTTATCTCTATAATAGTGTCGTTTCAATTTAAAATAAGGCAAGCTGGCACGTCAAAGACAGTACAAAAAGTAGGGCAAGGCGTGCTAACACAGTATTATTTCAAAAGGGAACGACTATAAAAAGTGCGGTCAAAAATTACCGCACTTTTATAGTTGTTTCAATTTAAAATGAGACAAGGCGGTACGCCGAAGACAGTACAAGTAGTACGGCGAGGCGTACCAACGCTGTATCATTTTAAAATGGAATGACTATAACATAATTAAAACTCTAACGCATCTTGCTCATTAGGGTTTTCGTTATCTTCTTCCGCTGTTGATTCAATCAGCATTTTTTCAGGGTGAGCCAATAATTCCGCTCTTAACTTGGTTTCTAGCTCTTTCGCTTTTTCAACGTTTTCTGCAAGCCATTTCAAGGCATTATTTTTACCTTGTCCAATTTTTTCGCCTTGGTAAGAATACCAAGCACCTGCTTTATCTACTAATTTATGTTTTACACCGAGATCTAATAATTCGCCACCTTTAGAAATTCCCTCGCCATAAAGAATTTGGAACTCTACTTGACGGAATGGTGCTGCTAATTTATTTTTTACCACTTTCACTCGGGTTTCGTTACCTATTACTTCGTCTCCCTCTTTTACCGATCCCACTCGGCGAATATCTAAACGTACCGAAGCATAGAATTTTAAGGCGTTACCCCCTGTTGTGGTTTCAGGATTACCAAACATAACGCCAATTTTCATACGAATTTGGTTAATGAAGATTACCAAACAATTTGCTGCTTTAATATTCCCAGTTAATTTACGCAGAGCTTGCGACATTAAACGGGCTTGTAAACCAACGTGAGAATCCCCCATATCGCCCTCAATTTCTGCTTTCGGGGTTAAAGCTGCAACCGAGTCAACAATAATCACATCAACCGCACCAGAACGCACTAAGGCATCACAAATTTCTAAGGCCTGTTCACCATGATCGGGTTGTGAAATCAGCAAATCTTTGGTATTCACTCCTAATTTAGCGGCATAAATAGGATCGAGAGCATGCTCGGCATCAATAAACGCACAGGTTTTACCCGCTTTTTGAGCTTGAGCAATAAGTTCTAAGGTTAAGGTAGTTTTCCCTGAAGATTCTGGTCCAAAGATCTCCACAATCCGTCCCATTGGCAATCCACCAATCCCTAAAGCAACGTCCAGACCAATTGAGCCAGTCGGTACAGATTCCACATCAAGGGCTTGGCTATCGCCTAATTTCATAATAGAACCTTTACCAAATTGTTTTTCGATTTGCCCTAAGGCGGCAGCCAGTGCTTTCGCTTTTTCTTCTTCTGTTGTTGGTTTTTCTTTATTTACACTTTTATTTTTGCTGTTGTCATTTTTTGCCATAGTAACCTCAATCATTAGTTATGCTGTTAATCATCGAACAGGGCTTATTTTATACTGTATAATAATACAGTATCAAGTAAATTTTTATTTTTTCCTAAAATTTTTTGTTAAAATGAGAAGCGAATCAAATTTTATAACAATTTCTAAAATCTTATGACCACAAATAATCAATCTCAACATACCCCTATGATGCAACAATATCTCAAAATTAAGGCGGAAAATCCTGATATTTTGTTGTTTTACCGTATGGGGGATTTTTACGAATTATTTTATGATGATGCCAAGAAAGCAGCGGAATTATTGGATATTTCTTTAACCAAACGTGGGCAATCAGGCGGCAATAATATTCCAATGGCTGGCGTGCCTTATCATGCGGTAGAAGGTTATTTAGCCAAATTAGTACAACTAGGTGAATCCGTTGCCATTTGTGAGCAAGTTGGCGATCCTGCCACCAGCAAAGGTCCTGTGGAACGAAAAATTGTGCGTATTGTTACCCCGGGAACAGTCAGTGATGAAGCCTTGTTGCCAGAACGACAAGATAATTTAATTGCTGCCGTTTATCAGGAAAAAAATCGTTTTGGTTTAGCCACCTTGGATATGACTTCTGGGCGTTTCCAATTAAGTGAGCAAGAAAGTGCGGTCAGTTTACAAGCAGAATTACAACGCATTGCTCCCGTTGAATTATTATATAGTGAAGACTTTGCGGATATGGCGCTGATTAACCATATTAAAGGATTACGCCGCCGCCCTGCTTGGGAATTTGAATTAGCCACAGCAGTACAATTATTAAACCGCCAGTTTGGTACAAAAGACTTAGCAGGGTTTGGGGTTGAAAAGGCAATCTTAGGGCTTTGTGCCGCAGGGTGTTTATTGCATTATGCCAAAGAAACACAACGTACTGCTTTACCCCATATTCATAGTATTAGCTTATTACAAAATAGCGACAATATCCTATTGGACGCTGCCACAAGGCGAAATTTAGAATTAACCCAAAACCTTGCAGGGGGAACTGAAAATACCTTAGCGTCCGTATTAGATAAATGTGTTACCCCTATGGGAAGCCGTTTATTGAAACGCTGGATTCATCAACCTATTCGCCAAATTGCGGAATTAGAACAACGGCAACAAATCATTGCAACCTTGATTGAACAAGACTTAATGACGGAATTACAGCCTCTATTGCGTCAAGTTGGCGATATGGAACGTATTTTAGCACGCGTTGCTTTACGTTCTGCTCGTCCTCGAGATTTAACCCGTTTACGCAATGCCTTACAACAATTACCTTTTATTCAGCAAATTTTACGCATTTCGCCGATTTTTGCCTTACGTTCACAACAAATCAATGAATTTCCTCAATTAGTGGACTTATTACAACGTGCAATCGTTGAAAATCCTCCGCTGATTATTCGTGATGGCGGGGTAATTGCCACAGGTTATCATCAAGAACTGGACGAATGGCGGGAACTTTCCCTTGGTGCAACTCGTTACTTAGAGGAATTAGAACAACGAGAACGAGAAAGTACAGGTATTGATACCCTTAAAGTAGGGTTTAATGCAGTGCATGGTTATTATATTCAGATTAGTCAAGGACAAGCCCACAAAGCACCGATCCATTATGTACGCCGACAAACCTTAAAGAATGCGGAACGTTATATTATTCCAGAGTTAAAAACCTATGAAGATAAGGTGTTAAAAGCCAAAGGGGCAAGCCTTGCGTTAGAAAAACAGCTTTATGAGGAAATTTTTGACCAATTATTACCGCACTTAGCCGCATTGCAACAAGCAAGTTTGGCACTGGCAGAACTTGATGTACTGACTAATCTTGCTGAACGAGCAGATACGCTGAATTATGTACAACCACGTTTTAGTCATAAGATTGAACTTGATATTCAAGAAGGTCGCCACCCTGTGGTAGAACAAGTAATTTCCGAGCCATTTATTGCTAATCCTTTGTTATTGAATGAACAGCGTCATTTATTGATTATTACTGGTCCAAATATGGGTGGTAAAAGTACCTATATGCGACAAACGGCACTGATCACCTTAATGGCTTATATAGGCAGTTTTGTGCCTGCTGAACAAGCAGTAATTGGTAAAATTGATCGTATTTTTACCCGAATTGGGGCATCAGATGACCTCGCTTCAGGACGTTCTACCTTTATGGTGGAAATGACGGAAATGGCGAATATTCTTCATCAAGCCACTGAACAAAGTTTGGTACTCATTGATGAAATTGGGCGAGGCACTTCTACTTATGATGGGCTTGCTTTAGCTTGGGCTTGTGCGGAATGGCTTGTGCAAAAATTACGTTGCTTAACCTTATTTGCCACCCATTATTTTGAGCTTACGGTATTACCCGAGCAACTTACAGGGGCTGTAAATGTGCATTTAGATGCTTTAGAGCATAATAATAGCATTGCCTTTATGCACCAAGTACAGGAAGGTGCTGCCAGCAAAAGCTATGGGCTTGCGGTTGCCAGTTTAGCCGGTGTACCGCCAACGGTGATCAAATTGGCAAAACAAAAATTACAACATTTGGAAAGCCTCTCTGCTCAGAAAAATCAAACAGTACCTTTGCGTGAAGCTATGCAAAACCAAGTGGAACTGCCTTTAATTGATGAACAAGAAAGTAAACAAGTCATTTGGGATATGGTGGAAAAACTCGATCCCGATGAATTAACCCCCAAACAAGCATTGGCTTATTTGTATCAATTAAAATCCTTACTTTGATATATAGTCGTCCCATTTTAAAATAATACGGCGTTGGTACGCCTCGCCGTACTAGTTGTACGGTATTCAGCGTACCATATTGCCTTATTTAAATGGAAATGACTATAAAATTTAATAATAATTAGGGATAATATTAAAATCTTTCTAAAAACAACCGCACTTTTTAGGAAAAAATATTAATTTTCTTATCATTTGCTATCGCCGACTTAGATATAGATTGACAACCCCAAATTTAAAGATAAATATAGTTTTACTATTGATTTAACTTTGGGGTGTTTTATGCTGACAATTCATTATACCAGTGAATATTCTTTATTGTGTTCATTACCTCCACCCGCCGACTTAGAAAAACAACAACGCTTATGGGTGCTAGCACAATTCGCTGAGAATTTTGCTGATGTTGACGAAGTGGTTGTTGGTATGAATAACCTTACCTTATTTATTACCGAACAGGCTAAGTTTAGTGCCTTACAGCAACAACTTGAGCAATGTTGGCAACAATTAAGCACACAACAGCCTCGTCATCAAGGACGCTTAATTGAAATCCCTGTAAATTATGGCGGTTCTCTAGGCGAAGATTTAGTGGCGGTGGCAGAATATCATCAAACCACACCAAGAGAAATTATTCGCCGTCATACCGAACCCACTTATACGGTATTTATGATGGGCTTTCAACCGGGCTTTCCTTATTTAGGCGGATTGCCAGAAAATTTGCATACACCTCGTCATAAAACGCCAAGAATGCGTGTACCCGCAGGCTCAGTGGGAATTGGTGGCAGCCAAACGGGAGTTTATCCTTTTGCCTCACCGGGGGGCTGGCAATTATTAGGGCGTACGTCTATTGCTCTATTTGATTTAAACCGAGAAAATCCTGTGTTATTAAGTGCAGGTGATCAAGTTCGTTTTGTGGCTGAAACGGTGGTGCTATGATTTATATTCAATACATTCAATCTTTTGCCCATTTACAAGACTTAGGACGTTTTGGCTCTCGTGGTTTGGGCGTGGGCAGCGTAGGGGCAATGGATCCTCTTGCTTTACAAACTGGGAATTTATTACTTAATAATGATCCTAATGATACCGCTATTGAAATTGCTTTAGGGCGTTTAGCTATTACCTTTGATTGCGACACACCATTTTGTTTAACTGGAGCATTATTTGAGGCAGAGCTTGATGGAAAACCCATTTTTCCTTACTGGCGTTATACCGCAAGAGCAAGACAAACATTGCATTTAAAACGTGCTGTGGTGGGTAATTATGCTTATCTTTGTGTTGCAGGTGGTTTTGCCGTACCTGAAGTATTAGCTTCACGCAGCACCGATCTCAAAGCAGGATTTGGCGGTTTTCATGGACGCTTATTACGAGCTGGCGATCATATTGCCACAGGAAAACGAGATTGTTATCTCCATTCAGTAGGGATTGAACCTATTGCTTTTACCAATAAAATTTTTGCGATAGCTTCCTCTGAATATGATCATTTTACCCCAGAGAGCCAACAAGCCTTTTGGCAAACCCCTTGGCGTTTACAATCAAATAGTAGCCGTATGGGCTATCGCTTACAAGGGCAAACTTTAGTCCTCAATGACCCCTTAGAAATGTTATCCCACGGAGTACCTGTGGGGACAGTACAAGTTCCACCAGAAGGACAACCTATTGTATTAATGGCAGATGCTCAAACTACTGGCGGTTATCCTAAAATTGCCACCGTCATTCGTGCCGACTTAGGACGATTGGCTCAAAATCCTTTTGGACAAGATATTTACTTCCGCCAAGTTTCCGTAGAACAAGCCTTGGCACAACAACAAAAAAATCAGCAATATTTAGATTATGTAAGGAGAATGGCAAATGAAACACGTTGATTTAAATGCAGATCTTGCGGAAGGCTGCGCTAATGATGAAAAATTGCTTAGTTTAGTCAGCTCAGCCAATATTGCCTGTGGCTTACATGCAGGCGATTATAATGAAATGCGTAAAGCAATCTCTTGGGCAAAACAAAATAAAGTAACCATTGGTGCACACCCAAGTTTTCCTGATCGTGAAAATTTTGGACGCAACAATATGCAACTTGCCCCAGAACAATTAACCTCCTGTTTATTATACCAACTCGGTGCATTACAAGCCTTATGTGATGAACAACAAGTACAATTAAGTTATGTAAAACCCCATGGTGCATTATATAACCAAGCAGCTAAAGATATGGCACTGGCACAATTAATCGCTTCCACCATAAAATCTTTTAATCCCAAACTAAAATTAATGGGATTATCGGGCAGTTTATTGATTAAAGCAGCACAACAACAAGGTTTAGCAGTGATTTCTGAAGTCTTTGCCGATCGCCATTATTTAGCAGACGGTTCACTTGTACCACGTAGCCGAGCAGATGCTTTAGTAGAAAGCGATGATGAAGCTATCGCACAGGTTTTACAAATGGTATTAACAGGCACAGTAAAATCCGTAGAGGGTGATGTTATCAAAGTACAAGCAGATAGCATTTGTTTACATGGCGATGGAGCACATGCCTTAGCCTTTGCTCAACGCATTCGTCAAGAATTACAACAACATAATATTGCTATTAAAGCAACAGAATAAGGATAATAAGATGCAAAAAAACAATCGTAATGTTTTACTTGGGGCTGCATTCCTAATGGCAACCTCAGCGATTGGGCCAGGTTTTCTAACCCAAACCGCTACCTTTACCCAAAGCCTATTAGCCAGTTTTGGTTTTGTGATTTTATTGTCAATTCTATTGGATATTGGTGCACAACTTAACATTTGGCGAATTATTGCCATTTCCGAAAAAAAAGCACAAGATATTGCTAATGACGTATTACCCGGTGCAGGTTATTTCCTCGCTTTACTTATTGTCATGGGGGGACTTGCTTTTAATATTGGTAATGTAGGCGGAGCAGGACTTGGACTCAATATTCTGACAGGCGTATCCGCCGAAACAGGTGCTATCATTAGTGGTGCTATTGCGGTAGGAATTTTCCTGTTTAAAGAAGCAGGCAAAGCCATGGATCGTTTTGCACAGATTATGGGCTTTATTATGATTGCCTTAACCATTTATGTAGCCGTTAAAGCCAATCCGCCATTAGGCGATGCCGTCGTGCATACTTTTGTGCCTGAAAAACTTGATGTCATCGCTATTGTTACCTTAGTAGGGGGTACAGTTGGTGGATACATCACTTTTGCAGGCGCTCATCGCCTATTAGATGCAGGCGTAAAAGGCAAAGCAGCAATCAATGAAGTGAGCAAAAGCTCAATCTCTGCCATTTTAATTGCCTCAATTATGCGTGTGGTATTATTCTTAGCTGTCCTTGGCGTGGTATCGCAAGGCGTGATCCTTGATCCGAAAAATCCCGCCTCTACCGCATTTTCCCATGTAGCAGGCGAAGTTGGCTTAATGATTTTTGGTATGGTTATTTGGGCAGCCTCTATTACTTCTGTGATCGGAGCAGCTTACACCTCAGTGTCATTTATTACCAGTTTCTCGCCGAAAATTGAACAACATAAAAACCGCTGGATTGTAGCCTTTATTGTGATTTCAACGGTTGTCCTTGCCACCATAGGACGCCCTGCTCAAGTTTTAGTTTTTGTCGGCACATTAAATGGTCTAATTCTTCCTATCTCACTAGGCTTAATTTTATTCGCTGCCCATAAACGCAGCATTGTAGGCGATTATAAACACCCTATTTGGCTCACGATCAGCGGCTTTATTGTGGTTATTGCCATGGCTGTAATGAGCTTGATGACATTGAGCAAATACATTGGAGGATTATTAGGGTAATTTTTAAAGAAATTATCTTAGAACTGACCGCACTTGGTTTTTTACAACAAAAGTGCGGTTAGTTTTAGGATTTTTTACTGCTAGTTTTTCGATATTCAAAATGTATTTTACACATTAGTGCAACTTACTTTATTGGCACTTCAAGAGAATAGAATACGAGAAAACCAAGGACAGAATAATTGCTAAAATATATAGTGGTTTTAATTTACAAAACCAAGGTTTAACGCCGTATTATTTCAAAGTAAAACAACTAAACTCCCCCAATATTATGCGTATTTTATTAATTGAAGATGATGAAATGATTGCCACTGTGGTGGCGGAAAGTTTAAAGGATTTTGGTTATGCGGTGGACTGGGTTAAGGACGGTAAACAGGCGGAACGAGCTTGGTTGGATCAGCTTTATGATATGGTGTTGTTAGATTTAGGCTTGCCACAGCAAGACGGCTTGCAGGTGTTAAATAAGGTCAGACAGGCACGCAATGATACGCCCGTTATCATAATTACCGCTCGTGATGATATACAAAGTCGCTTAGCTGGATTAGACAGTGGGGCAGATGATTATTTGATTAAGCCCTTTGATTTAGCGGAGTTGCAGGCTCGTATGCGTGCGATTTTACGCCGTCATCATCAACAAACACAACCTAACCCTACGAACGGCGAACTTACCCTTGATCCCCAAACCTATCAAGTTTATCTTCATCAGCAAAATGAAAGGATCTCTTTGACCAATAAAGAATTTTTAATTTTACAAGCCTTGGTATTGCGAGCAGGCAAGATTTTTTCAAGGGCAGAGTTGGAAGAAAAATTGTATGGTTGGGGCGAGGAAGTGGAAAGTAATGCGGTAGATTTTTTAATCTATGGCTTGCGTAAGAAAATTGGTAAACAACATATTAAAAATGTTCGTGGCGTAGGCTGGTGTGTTAATAAGGCACAAGGGGGAAATTGATGAAAAATTCCATTAAAAACCAATTAACCTTGGCAATTATCAGTTTGTTATTGCTCACTTGTGGCATTAATACCCTCGTCAATTTTTATGATGTTTTGCAAGAAACCCTTGAATTACAAGATAAAACCCTAAAGGAAGTGGCTTATTATATTGATCCACAAGTGAATGTGTATGCTGATAAAAACTTGTCAAATGCTCAATCAGAGCTTTATATTGAAACTTCAGCCACTCCGCCAGCTAAGCGATTATTGGATATTACGGCTCAACAAGCCTCAGGATTTTACGATTTTCAGCATAATGACGACAGTTATCGCTATTATTTAAATGTGAGCGAGCGGGGCTATGTGGTGGTGATGCAAAATAATGCTTATCGTATTGCCTTGGCGGTTGATGTGGCATTGGATAATGTTGTGCCATTTTTATTGCTTATACCCTTGCTGACAGGGGCGATTATTTGGTTGATTAAACGAAAAATGGGGCAGGTTAGTCAATTAGCTGAACAAATTAGCCAGCGACAAGGTTTAGATTTAACCCCCATTGCAAAGGACAATATTCCTGATGAAATTCAAGGATTTATTTATTCTATCAATCAATTATTTCAGCGAACGGAACGATTAGTTCATCAGCAACAACGTTTTATTGCGGATGCTTCTCACGAAATGCGTACGCCGATGACCGCGTTATCTTTACAAGCGGAATGGTTAAGCCAACAGGCGTTACCAGAAAACTTGGTAAAGCCTATTCAGCAATTACAACAGGGTATTCAGCGTAATCGCCATTTAATTGAACAGCTATTAACCTTAGCTAAAGTTCAGCTTGATGGGCATAAGGTAGCGAAAAGTGCGGTGGATTGTCAGCAATTATTTAAGCAGGTAATTGAAACCCTTTTGCCTCTCGCCCAACAAAAAGAGCAGGACTTAGGGGTAGTGGGGCAAGCAAATTGGCGTATTTATGCCAATGAAACCGAGTTATTTATCTTGTTAAAAACCTTGCTAGATAATGCGTTACGCTATACCCCAAAAGGAAGTCAAATTGATCTTGGCGGTTATCTTGAGGGGGAACATATGGTGTTTTTTGTGGAAGATAATGGAGCAGGAATTGCCCCTGCAGAGCGTGAGCGGGTGCTTGAGCCTTTTTATCGTGTATTGGGGACGCAACAACAAGGCTCAGGATTAGGGCTTGCCATTGCCCAATCCATTGTTCAGCGTTACGGCGGTCAGATATTGTTATTGGACAGCCAGCAATTTTCTTCGGGTTTATTGGTGAAAATTCTATTGCCTAAGAATATTGTTTCCTCAAATTAACGTAAGTTTGCTAATTCTTAGCTAATTTTTCCCCCTTAAACTCGGCTACCTAACTATTGAATGAGAGGTAGCCTTATGTTTTTACGCAAACTCGGCAATATTTCTCTGTCATCAAGCTGTTTATTGGCATTGGTGACAGGCTATTTTGCCTTGGTATTAAATTATCCTTTTTATCGTCAATTATTGACGATTCACCCCTTTACAGGTTCATCAGCAGATTATTTTCTGTTGACCGTTCCGCTTTTTGTGTTTTTGGTGTTAAACGCCGTTTTTCAACTGATCGCCTTACCTTGGTTGCATCGTGTGGTTATTCCTACCTTGCTTGTGTTAAGTGCCATGGTGAGCTATCACGAAATTTTTTACGGCGTGTATTTTGACAGCGAAATGTTAGACAATGTGCTACAAACCCACACAAGCGAGGCATTGCATTTAATTACCTTGCCTTATATTTTATGGGTTATCGGCATTGGCATTGTGCCTGCGGTTTTGTATTGTTTGGTTAAGGTACGTTATTCCCTGTGGTGGCTAGAAATTGCCAAACGGATTGGTTTAGTGCTGGTATCGGTGCTATTGATAGGCTTAATTGGCAAAGGCTTTTATCAGGATTATGCCTCTATTGTGAGAAACAATAAGCCTATTGTGCATTTAATTCTACCGTCCAATATTATTGGTGCTGGCGTGAAAAAAATCAAAAGTGAATACAATGCTAATCGTGAATTTATTCAGCTAGGCTTAAATGCAAAGCAGGCTAAACCCGATCATTTCCGCCACGTTACTATTGTGGTAATGGGCGAAACCACCAGAGCGCAAAACTGGGGATTAAATGGCTATGCACGCCAAACCACCCCACTCTTAGCCAAACGACAAGATATTGTGAATTTCACTAATGTATCCAGTTGTGGTACTTCTACCGCCTATTCTGTACCTTGTTTATTTTCCCATTTACCGCAAAAAAGTTTTAATAATAATCAAGCCCCTTACCAAGACAATTTATTAGATATTTTGCAACGAGCAGGGGTAAAAGTTACTTGGTTTGATAATGATGCTGGCTGTAAAGGGGTATGTAATCGGGTAGAAAACCACGATATGACCGCATTAAACTTGGCAAAATATTGTAAAAATGGCGAATGTCTTGATGAAATTTTGTTTGAAGATTTAGATAAAACCCTACAACAAAGCCAACAAGACAGTTTAATTGTGCTACATACTATGGGTAGCCATGGACCAACCTATTACCAACGCTATCCGCAACAATATCGCCAGTTTACCCCCACTTGCGATACCAATGAAATTAATCAATGTAGCGATCAACAATTAGTCAATACCTACGATAATACCATTTTGTATGTGGATTATATTGTCAATAAAGCCATTGATTATTTAGCTCAACAACCTGAATGGGAAAGTAGCTTAATTTATCTATCAGATCATGGCGAGTCCTTAGGCGAAAATGGCTTATATCTGCATTCCGCTCCTTATGCCATTGCCCCTGAACAACAAACGAAAGTACCAATGGTAATGTGGTTTTCAGAAAAATGGCGAGCGAATGAAAAGCTATCCCTTGATTGCTTACAACAGCTTGCACAAAGCCAATCTTTTTCCCACGATAACTTTTTTCATACGGTGTTCGCTTTATTGGATATGGATCTCTCCCTTGATTTGTATCAGCCTCAACTTGATATTGTAAGCCAATGTAAACATAAGGATTAATCATGCAAAAATACAAAGGATTTAAACATATTGTTAAAGCCACAGGCTATTCATTCAGCGGATTAGGCTATGCCATAAAAGAAACAGCATTCCGCCACGAACTACTACTTTGCTTGATTGGCATACCCTTTGCCTGCTATTGGGCAAAGGACAAAATTGAGTTGTTGCTATTATTAATCAGTTTATTGCTGTTATTGGTGGTGGAACTCATCAACACAGCCATTGAGGCGACAGTGGATCGCATTGGCAAAGATTTTCACCCCTTAGCCAAAATGGCAAAAGATCTCGGCTCGGCAGCCGTATTCGTCAGTATGCTGATTTGTGCCATGGTTTGGTTGGTGATTTTATGTGGTTAGTTAGTTGCTGTTATCTATCAAGATTTTTATTAGTGAGGAAAAAATGACCCTTTCAGTCAAAGGCTATGCGGCACAAAATGCCACTGCATTATTAGCCCCCTTTCAGTTTGAACGCCGTAATTTACGGGCGGACGATGTGGAAATTAACGTAGAATATTGCGGTGTCTGCCACAGCGATTTACACCAAGCACGCAACCATTGGGGTATCAGCCGCTATCCTTTAGTACCAGGACACGAAGTCATTGGGCGAGTAAGCCGAGTAGGCGATAAAGTAAGCAAATTTAAGGTAGGAGATTTAGTGGGCGTAGGCTGTATGGTGGACGCTTGTCAGCATTGCCATGCTTGTGAGCAAGGTTTGGAACAATATTGCGAAAATGGCTTTACTGATACTTATAACGCCATTGATCGTCAGGATCAACGCCCCACTTACGGCGGTTATAGCGATAAAATGGTGGTAAACGAAAAGTTTGTATTAAGTGTGCCTGAAAATCTGGACAGCTCAGCGGTTGCCCCCATTTTATGTGCAGGCATTACCATATGGTCAACCTTACGCCTTTGGAATATTGGCAAAGCATCAACAGTGGCAGTGATTGGGCTTGGTGGTTTAGGGCATCTAGCAATTAAACTGACAGTCGCTTTGGGAGCGGACGTGTGTTTATTTACCCGTTCAATGGATAAAGCGGAAGATGCCTACCGCTTAGGGGCAACAAGAGTGATTTTATCAACCAATCCTGTGCAAATGGAATGGGTAGAAAATGAATTTGATCTCATCATTGACACTGTCCCTTATCCCCACGATCTCAATCCTTATCTGCCAACCCTTGCCATTAACGGCACATTGGTGTTGGTGGGCTTAGTGGGCAATATTGAGAATAGCCTTAATTCCGTCCCTATGATAATAGGACGGCGTGCCATTGCAGGCTCAATGATTGGCAGCATCAAAGAAACCCAAGAATTATTAGATTTTTGTGGCAAACATAATATCGTCGCTGATGTAGAAATCATTGAACCAAGCCTTTGAACGTATGCTAAAAAGCGATGTTAAATACCGTTTGTTATTGATGTTAAGCGTTGGGCAGAGCAGGAAAGTGGCTAACTCATTGTTCTAAAAAGAGATAAAAAGCGCGGTCAGTTTTGCAAAAATTTTCAAACAACCTATTTTGAGGTTAAATAAGTAAAAATATAGTTGCCTCAATTTAAAATAAGACAGGACAATATGCTGAATATAGTACACATAGTACGGTAAGAGTACCAACACTGCATTATTTCAATGTGGGACAACTATAATAGGCTTTCTATTTCGCTATAAATATCTTTATTGATAAAAATAGGGTTATTATCTAAAAATAAATTTTTCTATTCTAAATTCTAGCCCCCATTAAGCACACTTGTTATTTTTTATTGAAAAATAAGTTAGGTGATTTTTATTTTTTTGTGTTAGTATTTTGTCTTGTTTACCCCTTATTCACCAATAAAAATATAGGATTTTTATCGCAATGAAAAAAGTATTTTATACAATGTTGGCAACCTTACTACTGTTGGTAGCTTGTGATAATCAACAAGCTCAATCCTCTGCCGAGCAAATTGATCATAAAAATGTTGAGCAACAACAATCTTTGGTGGTGGTTACCCCTTGGGAAATTACCTCCACTGATCCGAGTAAATCAGGTTATATCTTTCAACGTTTACAGTTGGCGGAAACCTTAGTAGAAGTGGAGGACAATGGGCGTTTGGTGGCGGGGCTAGCCACCGATTGGCAACATAATGATGATGCTTCAGTTTGGATCTTTAATTTACGTCCCAATGTGAAATTTCACGATGGTAGTCTTTTAACCGCTGATGAAGTGGTTACCAGTTTGCAAGTGGCTTTAACCAAACCAACGGCGTTAAGATCTGCCTTAATTGAAGAAATTAAAGCCTTAAATCCTTTACAAGTACAAATAACCTTAAAACAAGGTTTGGTGTTTTTTCCTGCTTATCTTGCTCATTCCACCGCTATTATTTTGGCAAAATCTGCCTTTGATGCCGAACAGAATATTCAGCAAATTGTTGGGACAGGCCCTTATCAAGTGGTGAAAATTGAGCCTCCACAAAAAATTGAACAGGTGGCTTTTAAAGACTATTGGGGAGAACCTGCAAACATTGAACGAGTGGATTATTTAGCCAATAGCCGTAGCGAAACCCGTACCTTATTAGCCCAAAGTCAGCCAAATTATTTAGTGTTTAATCTTGATGCTGCCAGTGTTCATCGTTTACAACAAGATTCCAATTTAGCGGTACAAACCAAGTCCATTGCTCGTACAATCCAGTATAAAGTCAATGTGGCGAATCCATTATTTGCCGATGTACGAGTAAGACGGGCATTAAGTGATGCTATTGATCGACAAGGCATTGCTCAATCGGTGTTACGTATTCAACAAGGAGAAGCGGAGCAAATTTTTCCACCAGCCTTTGCTGATTGGCGTTTAGAGGTTGCACAACAACAGCCTAATTATGCGGAAATTCAGCAAAGATTGCTTGAACTAGGTTTTCAACGTAATGCTCAAGGGGAATTAGAAATGGCAGGAAAGCCTGTAAAATTTACTTTGCGTACCTTTTCTGATCGCCCTGAACTACCATTGATTGCCACCGCTTTACAAGATCAATGGAAACAGCTTGGTATTACAGTAGAGGTTGCCATTGGTAATTTTTCAGAAATTCCTGCGGGGCATCAAGACGGTTCATTAGAAATGGCATTATTTGCTCGTAATTATGGTATGATCCCTGATCCTACGGCAAGTTTACTGACGGATTTTGCACCAGAGGGTAGCGATTGGGGAGTAATGAATTGGCAAAATGTTACATTAACGCAGGCTTTACAGCAGTTACAAATCACCTTTGAGCCAAGTCAGCAACGAGATTTAAAACAACAAATTGCTCAGATTATTTATACTGAACGCCCAATTACACCGATAGTGTTTTATCAGCAAAATGTGGCATCGCACAAAAGTTTAAAAGGATTAGAACTTGATCCCTTTGAGCGAAGTTTTAGATTAAATAAACTCAGTTGGTAAATAATGTCTTAGTTTAATGTTATAGTCGTTTCAATTTATAGTCGTTCCACTTTAAAATAAGGTTTGCCAACACTGTATTGCTTTAAAGTGGACGACTATATCAGCCCAACGATTGTGAGGCAGAATACGGAGAGATAATGGATACCGATGCACTTTTTATTCAAAAAATAGCCTTATTATCCCCCATTGAGGAAAATGATTTTGTTAATCGTTTTTATCCTCTTTATTTTGCAAAACCTATTACTCTGTTAATTGGCGATAATGGTGTGGGTAAATCAACTATTCTTGAATCTTTAGCGGTGCATTTGGGTTGCCCTGCGGAAGGTGGCTCAAAAAACTTCAATTTTAAAACGGAAGATACTCATTTGGATTATTCTGCTAAATTAAGGGTAACCAAAGGCTATAAAAAAGCTCGAGATGTATTTTTTTATCGTTCAGAAACCTTTTATACCTTTATGAGTGAAATGCGTAAGTTAGATGCTGAAGTGTTGGGCGGAGCAAAAATTAATTGTCATTATGGTAATCAAGACTTGCATACCTTGTCCCATGGCGAGTCAATGAAAGCCTTATATCATCATCGTTTTTACCCTGAAAGTTTATATATTCTTGATGAACCAGAAGCCGCCTTATCCATACATAACCAACTTCAATTTATTGAGAAAATCATCAAGTTAAGTAGAATGGGCAGTCAATTTATTATTGCTACCCATTCGCCATTATTAATGCTTATGCCAGAGGTGGATTTATTACAAATTACCCCTCAAGGGATAAACAGGGTTAATTTTACTGAAACGGATATTTATTACCTTTATCGTGAACTTATGTCTGATAAAGGGGCGGATTATTTACAAAGTATTCTTAATCTTTAGCAATTAGCACGCCTTATTCTAAATTGAAACGACAATATTAGCCCTGCCGAATAAAGATAACGCCAACAAGTAACATTAATATCCCCAATAATTGAATAGGTTTAATTTTGCGTTGTGGTGCATTTAACAGAGCAAAATGATCAATAATTAATCCAGCTAAAATCATACCTAATAAAGTGGAGATGACGGTTTGCCCTGTACCAATTTGCGGAACAAGTAAGCTACAACCAAACACAAAAATGCCACCTAATAATCCCCCTGTCCAAACCCAAATCGGCATTTTACCAAAGGGTAATTGACCAAGTGTAGGCAATTTTCCTTGGTAGATGACCCATAATAATAAAATCAATGTTCCTACACTAAAAGAAACCCAAGCGGCTTGTAATGGCGATTGCAATAAATGTCCTAGCTCGCCATTAATACTGGCTTGGGCAGCACTAAGCATACCTGCGATAATCCCTAAACTTCGCCATAACCAAATCATTTTATTTTGCTGAGTTGAGCGGATTAATTGACGTAATTCAGGCAACACGACCGCACAAAAAATTCCACTTAGCACAAAAATAATCCCCAATAATTTCATTGCATTAATGGGGTGAGCTAAACTATTAAACCAACCAAATTGATCGATGATTAACCCCATAATAATTTGCCCTAAAATAGGCATAATGGCAGTTTGTAAGCCACCTAAATAGGGGAAAAGCAAAATATTGGTGGTTAAAGCTATCACGCCCAATGCTCCACCAATCCATACCCAATAAGGGAAATAGCTAAGGTGGCTAAATGATAACGCTGATGAATGAGGATAAAACCATAATAGCAAGGTTAAAAATAAAGTCCCTACGCTAAACGAAATAAGCGAGGCAACAAAGGGTGATTGACTATAACTACGCAAACAAGAGTTAATCAAGGTTTGTAACGAAAGCCCCATACCAATCAGGATACCAAAAACTAATAACATTGCTTTTACCTATTTTTTGTGATTTATGATTGCGTATTATTGATGATGAATGATGATTTGGCTAATTGTAAATGATGATATGAAATATTTATTTTGCTGATATGGTGGTATATTAAATTGGTTCTAAAATCCACTTTGTTTTAACAAAGTGCTAAATTATTGAAAAATATTCAGAAGTCAAATTAGCCTAACGATAAAACTATAAGTATCTAATAGATTAATTTTATCTAAGTATAGTCGTTCCACATTAAAATGATACAGCGTTGGTACGCCTCGCCGTACTACTTGTACTGTCTTCGGCATACCGCCTTGTCTCATTTCAAATTGAAACGACTATAAAAAACCTGCCCCTATCAAGTTGGTTTATCAACTGTTCAGGACAGATTTTTTGAAAAATCAGTTTAGGGTTTAATGATAATACAATTAAAGCACTGTAATATCTGTATCAACTAAAATCTTATAGTTACCGCTAGTATAAGTATAATAATCATTGCCATTATAACTAACAGTATCCTGCGATTTAGTTGCCTTAATACCAGAGTTCTCAAATTTAAGTGAGCCTTGATCTCCTGCAACAATCAGGTTAGCGGAAGTATCATTATCCAAATTAATTGATGAAGCATTATTAGTGATAGCCGCATTTGATAATGTTACTGCATTTTTTGTGTCAGTTAACTTAATGATATCAAAACCATTGAAATTACTACCTAACGTTATAGTTGTAACATCTGACGAAATAACAACAGTATCAATGCCATTTCCGCCATTTACCTTACTGCTACCTCCCCAATATGAACCACCATGCACAATGAAAGTATCATCTCCATCACCTAAGTTAATAGTACCAGCTTCAAATCGATTACCATCTCTCAAGATCACTGTATCATTACCTGTACCTAACTCAATAAATCCCTCTTTAAATACACCTTTTGCACCTGATGAACTGGAATTGACTGATTTATCATAACCCATGATATAGGTATCATCTCCTGCTCCTAATACAATACTGGTATATCTCTCTATTCCTCCAAGAATAAAGACATCATCACCAGCTCCTGTATTAAAGGTCATTTGATTATTATCTGTAACAATGGAGTTTCGTAAATCGAACATGTCATTACCATTACCTGAATCAATACGACCTTGAACAAATTTGTAACCTGTACCGCCAGTAGATGTTACCAAGTTATTACCATCGCCTAAATTTACATAGTTAATATTCGTGGTTATTGTTGTTTTTGTACCATCACCCGATGCCGAATTAACTGTTAATTGACGATTATCGCCAGTCCAGTCCATTCTATTCTTGTTCCAATTATCATTGTTGTTAATAAAAGCTAATGTATCGCTTTCATCTCCAAAATAGATAGTAGAACCGTTATGGATACCACCGATTTCAAGTACATCACTACCGCCACCCATATTAATCGTTGACATTTCACGTAAACGGTCATAAATCAACAAGGTATCATTACCTGATCCCATATTAATGGTGGCTCTATTTTGTACTCCACCGTCCGAGCTATTACCATTACCAATAACCACATAGTCATCACCAGCCCCAGTATTTAACACAGCTCCTGTACCATCAAAGTTTTTCTGGAAGAAAATAACATCATCATCGCTACTTGTTGGTACCGCATTACCTCCTCCTACTAACTTAGCTCCACTTACCGTAGAACTATTAAACCATCCTTTAATTTGAGTAGTAACTATCTGTGGTGCCGTAATAGTTCTCGTACTGGAATCCCCATTTACATTATATAAGGTTACCGTAACTTTACTTTCTGGTTTTAATGTTCCAGCATTAAAAATAAAACTACCTGTTTCTTTATGTACCTCTCCAGCAGGGAAATAATCTGAACTAGAGACCCAGAACCAGTCATTAGTTCCTCTAATAATACTCGATGTTTTTTGTGAGCCATCAGCCGTAGTATATTTAGCGACTAATAACGACCCAGGTTCAAAGCTATTAGGATTTTGAGGACCAATTAATAACTTACCATTCTGATTTGGTGGCATTGCCATAATAATATTTGGCGGTGTAGTATCCACTGTAACAGAAATCGTTGAAGAATAAGCGGTATCGCCTCCTTTAGTCGCAACTGTACGATAATAATACGTCCCATCTGGTAAATTAACTTGTTTGGTATCAGTATCACTCCAAGTAGTACCATCTCGGCTAATTTGATATTTAATATCAGCCCCAACTTTATTGCTCATACCTTCCAAATCAAAGGTATTATCTTTGGTTACTCGATCTTGTAAAGTCGTCGTATAAGCAGCTTTTTCTGATGAATAAGGTGCATCAGCGCTATAACCTGTATCATCAAATTCAGCAAGTGTAATTGTCGCTGTCAACGAAGTATTTACCGTAACTGCTGTTGGTTCTGATGGATTACCTGCTTTATCTGTTGCAATAACAGTTAATTGCGTCTCATTTGGTTGTGCTGGATCTAATTTCGCTTCATACTCACCCGTTACAGCATCAGCTTCCGCTGTTCCTACTACCGTTCCATCAGCTAATTTAACTGTTACCGTACTACCCGGCTCTGCGGTACCTTTAACTGTTTGTGAATCATCTTCATTAATCACTATATTCGCCGTTGGTTTCTCCGGTGGCGTAGTATCAGGGTTGTCCCCAGCTTTAACAGTTTTAGGCTCAAGTGTTGTATTATCACTAGAATCTGTTGCTGTTGCACTTACCGTTGAACCATCCGCTACGGCTGTTGCTGGAATTGTAATAACACCACTTGATGAATCAATAGTTACGGTATTATCATCTACAGGTTCTATAATTTTCCAACCATTATCTTCTTTAGTTGCTACAACTTTCTTCGTTGTTTGATCAGTTTCATCAGTATATTCAACAGTAACCGTCTTCACATCTTCATCTTTCGGCGGTGTTACTGTTACTGAGCCATCATCTTTTGCCGTTAATTCTGGTGCAGCTGGTGGCGTAACATCTTTATTCTCAGTCGCTATCGCTGTTGCTGGGTCTTTTGTCGTATTACCACTCTCATCTGTTGCAAAGCCTTTCACTGTTGAATTATCTTTTACGGCTGTAGCTGGGATTGTAAATACTCCTGAGCTATCTACTGTTAGTGTAACACCATCAGTTGTCGGCTGCTGACTAATAGTCCATGTCTCTCCATCTTTAGTGGCTACCACAGTCTGGTTCTGATTTTGCTCATCAGTATATTCAACCGTAACTGTTTTAACATCAGCATCAGTTGGAGGAGTAACTGTTACTGAACCATCAGCATTTGGCGTTAAACCCGGCGTAGCTGGAGCTTGAGTATCTACCGTAACCTCCTCTGCATCAGATTTATTATTGGCTTCATCTGTAGCAGTTACTGACAATTTAGTACCATCAGCTTGAGTTGGAATTTCTGTCTTATAATTACCATCAGCATCCGCTGTTGTTATTACTGTTTGGCTATCCGGTAAAGTAACTGTTACTTTCGCATTTGCTTCCGCTTCGCCTTCTACATATTGTGTTCCATTATCAACAACAAATTTGGCTGTTGGCTGAGCTGGTGGTGTCATATCACTATCTACTTTTGCAGTAATTTCATCAGATTTAGTCTGTCCATCACTACTTTTCGCTGTAGCTGTTACTGTTGATTCATCTTTTACTGCTCCTGATGGGAGTGTAATAACCCCTGAAACAGGATCAACACTTACTGTAGAACCATCTGTCGGTTGAGTAATCTCCCAACTATCGCCAGTTTTAGTTGCTGTAACAGTTTGAGTTTTCCCATCTTCATCCGTATATTGCACCTCCATTGATTGCACATTACCTTCTGTTGGAGGAGTAATTACCACAGAACCATCTTCCTTAGCATCAAAACTAGGTTTACCAAGCTCAGTTGTCGTTGATTGACTTTCATCTTGTCCACTCTCAGTAGTTGCACCTGAAACAGGATTATCTGATATGGTTTCTTCTTTCTGAGCCTCATCTTGTTGCTCACCAGTTTGATCTGCTTTTGGCTCTTCCTCACCTTGATCATTACCATCAGTAGAACCCTCTGAAGAGTCAGTTGCTGAATCTTTAGCGTCTTCGGACTCTTTTTCGCTTTCTTTTTCTGCTTGCGTTTCCTCTGTAGGTTGAGTTTCTGTACTACCTGTTTCAGAACCAGCATTATCGCCTTGTTGCTCTGATCCATCTTGTCCATCTGTTGATGTACCAGCCTCTGGCGTTTGTTCTTTCTCAGACGCTTGTGGATCACTTTCTTCTACAGGATCTGTACTATTTCCACTTTGTTCTGACTCATCACCATCAGATTTACCAGATTCCTCTGTTGGTGTTGTTTCAGTTTGTTGCTCATTCTCCGAAGTCGAAGTACCTTCCGTAGGCTCACTTGATTCCTGTTTAGCCTCTTCTTCATCTTTACCATTTTCAGTGGTTGCAGATTCTTCCTCTGCATCTTTCTCCGAGTCATCTGTTATTGCTTTCGTTGTATCCGCTTTTGCTTCAACTGTATCCGAAGATGTCTCATTATCTGCACCTTTAGCCTCTGCCGTTACAGTAGAATTATCTTTAACAGCTTCTGCTGAAAGCGTAATAGCACCAGAGATAGAATCAACACTCACACCTGATGGACTATCTGTAGATTCGCTAATCGCCCAGCTACCATCTGTTTTAGTTACCGTAACTGTCTGAGGATTATCTGATTCATCCGTATAAGTAACTTTTACTGATTGTACATCACCTTGACTTGGCGGAGTAATTACTACTGAGCCATCATCTTTAGCATCAAATGTCGGTTTCCCAAGTTGTGCTTCAGTTGTTTCAGAATCAGTTTCACTTCCAGATTCACTATTTTCTGGTGTTTTATCTTCTTCCTCTGACTGCTTCGTTTCCTCTTCATCTGTTGACGTAGGGTTACTACCCGCTGTATATGTAACAGGTTCTGTAGTATTACCACTTTCATCTGTTACCGTTGCTATTACCGTTGAACCATCTTTCACTTCAACAGCAGGAAGTGTAATTTTACCTGTTGTTTCATCAACACTCACAACCGTTTCATCTTCAGGGCTGGTTATTTTCCACTTGCCCTCTTCCTTGGTTGTTACAACGGTTTTCTCCTGCCCATTAGTTTCATCAATATATTTCACAGTAACCGATTTCACATCCGTATCTGATGGAGGTGTAATTTCTACCGATCCTTCATTGTCTGTAAACTCTGGCTGTGCTGGTGCTTTAGCATCTACAACCGCCTCTGTTTTTTGAGATTCATTATCTGCTGCATCCGTAGCTGTTACACTAATTTTTTCTCCATCTTCTTGAGCGGGGATTTCTACACTATATTTACCCTCAGAATCAGCTACCACTGTTACTGTTGTCGTATCTGGTAATGTTACCGTTACTGTGCTATTTGGCTCAGCTTCTCCACTTACCACTTGTTTAGTCTCATCCCCCTCTTTGGCACTTACTGTAGCTGTTGGTGCCGATGGTTCAGTCGTATCTGGTGCAGTCAATGAAATCGGTTGAGATTCACTATCTTCGCCTTCATTGATTGTTACAGTTATTGTTTCACCATTAGTTAAAGCAGGATCTAAAGACACACTAAATTTGCCCTCATCATCTGCAATAGCTATACCAATCACTTCTTCATCATTTTTAACAACCACAACCGCATTAGGCTCTGTTTTACCTACAACACTTGAACCATCGCCTGATACTTCCATTCCTACTGGATTATCCGTTTTAGCAACCACTTTCGCTGCACTCACTTCTTCATCTGAGGTGCTGTTGTTATTGGTATCTGTCGCTGTAGCGGTTACTTCTGTACCATCTTTCACTGCTTCCGCTGGAATAGTCATGACTCCTGTGTCTGCATCAATCGTAACAACCTCTTCACTTTCTGGAGATGTGATTGACCATTTACCATCTTCACCTTTTGTCGCAACCACTGTCTGCTCTTGACCTTCGCTATCAGTGTATTTCACTGCCACTGAGGCCACATCTTTATCTGTTGGCGGTGTTACTGTTACGGAACCATCAATTTCTGCCACTAATTCTGGGGCTGCTGGAGCTGTAGTATTTGGAGCGGTCAATGCCGTTTGAGTATCTTCCTCTTCGCCATCAACGACTACTGTAATTTTTTCACCATTGGTTAAAGCTGGCTCTAACGGTATATTGAAGTGACCATTTTTATCCGCAGTTTCCTGTCCGATAATATTACCTTCATCATCTTTAACAACCACAACCGCATTAGGCTCTGTTTTACCTACAACACTTGAACCATCACCTGATACTTCCATTCCTGCTGGATTATCCGTTTTAGCAACCACTTTCGCAGCACTCACTTCTTCATCTGAGGTGCTGTTGTTATTGGTATCTGTCGCTGTAGCGGTTACTTCTGTACCATCTTTCACTGCTTCCGCTGGAATAGTCATGACTCCTGTGTCTGCATCAATCGTAACAACCTCTTCACTTTCTGGAGATGTGATTGACCATTTACCATCTTCGCCTTTTGTCGCAACCACTGTTTGCTCTTGACCTTCGCTATCAGTGTATTTCACTGCCACTGAGGCCACATCTTCATCTGTTGGCGGTGTTACTGTTACGGAACCATCAATTTCTGCCAGTAATTCTGGGGCTGCAGGGGCTGTAGTATTTGGAGCGGTCAATGCCGTTTGAGTATCTTCCTCTTCGCCATCAACGACTACCGTAATTTTTTCACCATTGGTTAAAGCTGGCTCTAACGGTATATTGAAGTGACCATTTTTATCCGCAGTTTCCTGTCCGATAATATTACCTTCATCATCTTTAACAACCACAACCGCATTAGGCTCTGTTTTACCTACAACACTTGAACCATCACCTGATACTTCCATTCCTGCTGGATTATCCGTTTTAGCAACCACTTTCGCAGCACTCACTTCTTCATCTGAGGTGCTGTTGTTATTGGTATCTGTCGCTGTAGCGGTTACTTCTGTACCATCTTTCACTGCTTCCGCTGGAATAGTCATGACTCCTGTGTCTGCATCAATCGTAACAGTTTCTTCGCTTTCCGGTGAAGTGATTGACCATTTGCCATCTTCGCCTTTTGTCGCAACCACTGTTTGCTCTTGACCTTCGCTATCAGTGTATTTCACTGCCACTGAGGCCACATCTTCATCTGTTGGCGGTGTTACTGTTACGGAACCATCAATTTCTGCCAGTAATTCTGGGGCTGCAGGGGCTTTCGCATCAACGATTAATGACGTTTCTTCTGATTGATTACCTGCTTTATCTGTCGCAGTAACTTTAATCTCAGCTTCATTTACTTGTGCTGGAATATCAACACTGTAATTACCCTCTTCATCTGCTGTGGTCGTTACCGTATCGCCATTTGGTAAGGTAACAATTACAGTACTACCTGCCTCCGCCGTACCTTCAACGGTTTGCGTGTTTTCATCTTTGGCTGCTACTTGGGCTGTTGGTGCTTCTGGGGCTTTGGCATCTACAGTTGATAAAGCTTCCTCTGATTTATTACCTGCTTTATCTGTCGCAGTAACTTTAATCTCAGCTTCATTTGCTTGTGCTGGAATATCAACACTGTAATTACCCTCCTCATCTGCTGTGGTTGTTACCGTATCGCCATTTGGTAAAATAACAGTTACAGTACTGTCTGCCTCCGCTGTACCTTCAACGGTTTGCGTGTTTTCGTCTTTTGCTACCACCTCCGCGGTCGGTGCATTAGGTGCTACTGCATCCACTTCCGCAACACGTTCTGGCGATCTATTACCATTTTCATCTTCTGCCACTACTTTTATTTCTGCACCATCTTGCTGTGCTGGAATATCTACGCTGTAGTTACCATTCTCATCGGCTATTGTGGTTACCGTTTCGCCATTCGGTAATTCTACAACCACCTTTTTGCTCGGCTCGACCTTACCCTCTACAGTTTGGGTATCATCATCTTTTGTGATAACCTCTGCCGTTGGCATACTCGTATCTACTGTTGCTACCGCTTCCTCTGATTTATTCCCTGCTTTATCTGTTGCAGTAACTTTAATCTCAGCTTCATTTACTTGTGCTGGAATATCAACACTGTAATTACCTTCTGCATCTGCTATGGTTGTTACCGTATCGCCATTTAGTAAGGTAACGGTTACGGTGCTACCTGCCTCCGCCGTACCTTCAACGGTTTGCGTGTTTTCATCTTTGGCTACTACTTGGGCTGTTGGTGCTTCTGGGGCTTTAGCATCTACAGTTGATAAAGTTTCCTCTGATTTATTACCTGCTTTATCTGTCGCAGTAACTTTAATCTCAGCTTCATTTACTTGTGCTGGAATATCAACACTGTAATTACCCTCTTCATCTGCTGTGGTCGTTACCGTATCGCCATTTGGTAAGGTAACAATTACAGTACTACCTGCCTCCGCCGTACCTTCAACGGTTTGCGTGTTTTCGTCTTTGGCTACTACTTGGGCTGTTGGTGCTTCTGGGGCTTTAGCATCTACAGTTGATAAAGCTTCCTCTGATTTATTCCCTGCTTTATCTGTCGCAGTAACTTTAATTTCTGCTTCATTTACTTGTGCTGGAATATCAACACTGTAATTACCCTCTGTATCTGCTGTGGTTGTTACCGTATCGCCATTTGGTAAAATAACAGTTACAGTACTGCCTGCCTCCGCTGTACCTTCAACGGTTTGCGTATTTTCGTCTTTTGCTACCACCTCCGCGGTCGGTGCATTAGGTGCTACTGCATCCACTTCCGCAACACGTTCTGGCGATCTATCACCATTTTCATCTTCTGCCACTACTTTTATTTCTGCACCATCTTGCTGTGCTGGAATATCTACGCTGTAGTTACCATTCTCATCGGCTGTTGTGGTTACCGTTTCGCCATTCGGTAATTCTACAACCACCTTTTTGCTCGGCTCAACCTTACCCTCTACAGTTTGGGTATCATCATCTTTTGTGATAACCTCTGCCGTTGGCATACTCGTATCTACTGTTGCTACCGCTTCCTCTGATTTATTCCCTGCTTTATTTGTTGCCGTTACTTTTACTTCGGTTTCATCTGCTTGCGCTGGAATATCTACACTGTAATTACCATTTTCATCGGCTTTCGTCGTAACGGTATCACTATTTGGTAATGTTACGATAATGGTACTTTCTGGCTCTGCTGTACCAGACACTATTTGATGGGTTTCATCTTTAGTCAACACTTGTGCCGTTGGTTTTTCTGGGGCTGTAATATCTACTATCGCTGGCGTAATATCTGATTTATTATTCGCCTTATCCGTTGCCGTTACTTTCACTTCAGCTTCATCTGCTTGTGCTGGAATATCAACACTGTAATTACCTTCTGCATCTGCTATGGTTGTTACCGTATCGCCATTTGGTAAGGTAACGGTTACGGTGCTACCTGCCTCCGCTGTACCTTCAACGGTTTGCGTGTTTTCATCTTTGGCTACTACTTGGGCTGTTGGTGCTTGTGGTGCGACTGCATCTACCGTTACTGACGTTGATTGTGATTCATTACCTGCTTTATCTTTTGCAGTAACGGTTATTTCGCTATTATCTGTTTGAGATGAAATATCTACACTGTATTTACCTTCAGCATCTGCTGTTGTGGTTACAGTTTCACCATTTGGAAGGGTTACAGTAACTGTGCTACCTGTTTCGGCATTACCACTGACTGTTTGTGTTGTTGTATCTTTCGTTGTTACTGTGGCTGTTGGAGCATCTGGCGAAATATTATCCGATTGGGGGGGGTAGAATCATTCTTACTACCACCTGCTGCAGCAAGAGCAATACCGCCACCTAATAAACCTAGACCTAATAACCACCAAGGACTATATTCCCAAAAACCACTTGCATCTAATTCTTCTCCACCTAAAACTTGTGTTGCTGACTCTTGGTTGTCTAACATCGCAACAGATTCCTGATTCTCATCTGATTCAGGTACATAAGCATAAATCTTACCATTTGTGGCTTCGCCAATAACCATGCTATTGCTATTAGATTGCTCTGGATTATCTCCAGTATAATAATTCTTAATAAGAATATCAGGGGATGAACTCTCAGGATCTAAGGTAATTTGTAAATTATTACCATCTCGTTTCGCTATAATTTTCTCTGGACCTTTACCCGTAGCATTATCAACTAACTGATAATTCACTTTACTTTGTCCATCAAGTACGATTGATTCTCCTTTACGAATATTGTAGCTCGCCAATTCTTTTTTAGAGCTTAATAATTTAATTGTTGCTGACATAAATTTCCTCATAAATTCAAAGCTATCAATAATGACAACTCTATTTATTTCTAATCCGCTACATTACATTTATACAAGACATTAGCGGAAACTAATTTCTATTGTTCCACCTACTTAATACTTTGGAAACAGGCAAAACGGTACCCACCATGTCCTAACACAGCAGCCAATTCAATAACTAAACAACACTCCTTTACAAACAAAAAAGATAATATAAAGTGGTTACAATGTTGTAAAATTTTTGAACGGAGGATTATATAGGCTGAAAATTAAATGTCAATAACATATAAAAAGTTATATTTGTTATATAAAATAACATTAATTTACTTAAATTTGTAAAAATACAAAATCTTTAAACTGCACCCAAACCAACATTCTTTGGTAGAATAGAGGTTCTTCCAATAAATAACTGCGGATTCATACCTTTCTTTTATACCGATCATTTTCAATTCAATGTTCTTAACTAGTAAAACATCGGTTTCTTTATTTGTTAGGCAACAAAATAAAAATAAAGTAGAATAATCGAACGAATTTTATCAACAAGATAACAAGGATTATTATGAGTATATTAGATGTTGTGCTTTACCCTGATGAGGGGTTGCGAACGGTGGCAGAGCCTGTGGTAGAGGTTAATGATGATGTGCGTGCCATTGTGGATAATATGTTTGACACTATGTATGAACAAGAGGGTATTGGCTTGGCGGCACCGCAAGTGGCGGTTCAACAGCGGATTATTACCATTGATCTTGAGGGCGATAAAACGCAACAGTTAGTGTTAATTAATCCAGAAATTGTGGCAAGCTCGGGCGAAACAGGGATTGAGGAAGGCTGTTTGTCAATCCCTGGTTTTCGTGGTTTAGTCCCGCGTAAGCAAAAAGTAACGGTAACCGCGTTAGATCGCAATGGTGAGCCATTTACCCTTGAGGCGGAAGATTTATTAGCCATTTGTATTCAGCACGAAATCGATCATCTTAATGGTGTGTTGTTTATTGATTATTTGTCACCTCTAAAACGGCAACGGATTAAAGAGAAAATGCTGAAATTGAAAAAACAATTAAGTCGCCAAAAATAAAGTAAAAACATACCGCACTTTGGGAAATCCTTGGGTTTTCCAAAGTTAGTCGTTTTGATTTGAAAAATATGGCGTACCAACGCCGTATTATTTTAAAGTGGGACGACGATATTTATCCATAACGTAGCACTTTAGGTATTACATATGAAACCATTAAAAATTATCTTTGCTGGCACACCTGATTTTGCCGCTCAACATTTACAAGCCTTATTAAATACTTCTCATCATATTGTCGCAGTTTATACCCAACCTGATAAGCCTGCTGGACGTGGTAAGAAACTGCAAGCCAGTGCGGTAAAAACATTGGCGCAACAATATCAATTACCTGTTTATCAACCGAAATCTTTGCGCCACGCTGATGCCCAAGCAGAACTTGCTCGCTTGCAAGCGGATGTGATGGTGGTGGTAGCCTATGGTTTAATTTTGCCTCCTGCGGTATTGCAGATGTTTCCTTTTGGTTGTTTAAATGTGCATGGTTCGTTATTGCCAAAATGGCGAGGTGCCGCCCCTATTCAGCGAGCGATTTGGGCTGGCGATACTCAAACTGGGGTAACCATTATGCAGATGAACGAGGGATTAGATACAGGCGATATGTTGCATAAAGTAACTTGTCCAATTACCAATGATGATACCTCTGCTTCTTTATATGATAAGTTGGCTAAACTTGCCCCCCCTGCTTTAATTGAGGTATTAGATCAACTTGGGCAAAACAAATTTATCCCTCAAGTGCAACAGGATAGCCAAGCCAGTTATGCGGAAAAATTAAGTAAGGCAGAGGCAAAATTAGATTGGCAACTGCCAGCTCAACAGCTTGAGCGTTGTATTCGTGCCTTTAATCCTTGGCCGATCAGTTATTTTCAAATAGAAGACCCTCAAGGCAATCTTCAAACCTTAAAAGTCTATCAAGCAACTGTGTTACCTCATTGTCATCAACCTGCAGGGACGATTGTGCAAGTGGATAAACAAGGTATTCAAATTGCCACTGTTGAGGGGGTATTAAATATTCAACAACTGCAACCCGCAGGTAAAAAGCCGATGTCAGTGGCGGATTTACTCAATGGGCGTGCGGATTGGTTTAGTGTAGGTAAGGTGTTAAGCTAATGAAAAAAATTTCACCAAAAGCCACCGCACTTTCTGTGCGAGCTGCCACCGCAGAAATAATGTTAAACCTGTTGGATAAGGGGCAATCCTTATCCACCTTGTTACCTGATTACCAAAACAAAATCAAAGGGGTAGATTTGCCATTATTGCAAGAAATGTGTTTTGGTATTTGCCGAGTTCTGCCACGTTTAGAGCAAATTATTCAACATTTAGTGCAGAAACCCTTAAAAAATAAAACCCGAATTGTGCATTGTTTATTATTGGTTGGGCTATATCAAATTCTCTATACTCGTATTCCTGTACACGCCGCGGTGAGCGAAACGGTTAATGCCAGTAAAGCACTCAACATTGAGCATTTTCGGGCATTACTTAATGGCGTGTTACGCCGTTTTTTGCGTGAACAGCCCGAAATTCTTGCTCAGGTGGATCAACATTGGCAAACATTACACCCCGAATGGCTGGTAAATAAATTAAAACAACAGTACCCAAACTGGCGAGAAATTATTGATGCCAATAACCAAAAGCCACCCATGTGGTTACGCATTAATCCTCAATATAGCGATGTTGCGGGTTATCAAAAATTATTTGCTGAACCCAGTTATACAAGCGAACACCCACAAGCCTTACGGCTGGCTACGCCATTGGCAGTGAATAAATTGCCTCATTTTGCCGAGGGGTGGGCTACGGTACAGGATATTCATACCCAATGGGCTGGTTTGCTATTAGCTCCCGAAAATGGCGAGTTTATCTTGGACGCTTGTGCTGCCCCCGGTGGCAAAACTACCCATATTTTAGAATTAGCACCGCAAGCACAGGTAATCGCTTTAGATATTGAACCTAAACGCTTGGCACGTGTACAACAAAACCTTGACCGCTTACAACAGCAAGCTCAACTAATTTGCGGTGATGCTAGCCAGCCCGACAGCTGGTTTAAACAAATACCAACAAGCAAATCCTTATTTGATCGAATTTTGCTTGATGCCCCTTGTTCTGCCACAGGGGTAATTCGCCGTCACCCTGATATAAAATGGTTACGTCAAGCTAGCGATATTGCCCCATTAGTGCAGTTACAACAACAAATTCTCAATGCCCTTTGGCAACGCTTAAAACCCAATGGCATTTTATTGTATGCTACCTGTTCGCTATTAGCTGAAGAAAACCAACAGCAAATTAGTCAGTTTTTGCAACAACATAAAGATGCGGAATTAATGCCTTTACCCTTTACCCCAAGCCAACAAATAGGTTTTCAATTTATTCCTCAACAAGAAGGTGGCGATGGTTTTTATTATGCAAAATTACGCAAACGGGCAAAATAATCAGGTGGAACAATGAAAATCATTATTCTCGGTGCAGGACAAGTAGGTACAACCCTCGCTGAAAATTTAGTTAGCGAAGACAATGATATTACCTTGGTGGATAACAATCCGCAACGCTTAACCAATTTACAAGAGAAACACGATTTACGGGTGGTAATGGGTATGGCGTCCTCGCCAACCATTTTGCGTGAAGCTGGGGCGTCTGATGCGGATTTATTAGTGGCGGTAACCAATTCCGATGAAACCAATATGATTGCTAGTCAAATTGCTTATACCTTGTTTAATATTCCCACTAAAATCGCACGTATTCGCCAAGCTGATTATATTCGTGAGAAAAACAAATTATTTCAGCCTGATGTGATCCCCATTGATCATGTTATTTCCCCTGAAAAATTGGTTACCGAAGATATTGTCCGACTTGTGGATTATCCAGGGGCATTGCAAGTTGCCCATTTTGCCGACAATGCCATTAGTATTGTGGTGGTTAAAGCCTATTATGGTGGTCCATTGGTTGGCAACGCTATTTCGGCGATGAAAGATTATTTACCCCATATTGATTGCCGTATTTTATCCATTTTACGCAATGATAAAACCATTCGTCCACAAGGCTCAACCATTATAGAGGCAGGCGATGAAGTTACCTTTATTTGTGCCACTGAGCATATTAAAGCGGTTATGAGCCAGCTACAACGCTTAGAAAAAGCCTACAAAAAGATTATGATTGCTGGCGGTGGCAATATTGGTAGTGGCATTGCCAAAAACTTAGAAGATCATTGCTACGTTAAGGTTATTGAACGCAATCCGCAACGTGCCTCATTGCTGGCAGAGAAATTAGCTAAAACCCTCGTATTTTGTGGCGATCCTTCCGATCAAAGCCTGTTATTTGAAGAACATATTGAAAATATTGATGTCTTTATTGCGGTTACCAGCGATGATGAAGCGAATATTATGTCTGCTTTATTAGCAAAACGGCTTGGGGCGAAAAAAGTAATAGTGCTTATTCAGCGTATGGCTTATATCAATTTAGTGCAAGGTGGCACGATTGATATTGCTATCTCGCCACAACAAGCCACCATTTCCGCCTTATTAAGCCATGTCCGAAAGGGGGATATTGTTAAAGTTGCCTCGCTACGCCATGGTTTTGCTGAAGCCTTAGAAGCCATTGCCCATGGAAACAGTCACACTTCAAATGTGATTGGACGTAGCATTGGCGAACTAAAATTACCTACGGGTGCAATAATTGGAGCAATTTTACGCAATAATGTGGTCATTATGGCGAGAAAAAATGTGATGATTGAAGAAAACGATCACGTTATTGTTTACCTTAGCGATAAAAAATATGTGAGCGAAATTGAAAAATTATTCCAGCCTTCGGTGTTTTTTATTTAACTTATCGTTATTTTATAGTCGTTTCAATTAAAAATGAAACAAAGTAGTACAATGAGGTTGTTAAAGTGCGGTTGGTTTTTGAATTATTTTTTCACTTTTATTTCTCCGTTATTGCTAACGGTTTTCGCCCCCTTTTACAAAGGGGACGACCTACTTTCTTTACTATTCAGAGGACAGAATAATGGATATGCTAATTTATTGATATTTAAAATTAATACTGTCTTCTGTCCTCAGTTCTCTGTCCTCTGAACGCCAAAATTATTCTATCGTTCTAAGTTTAGGTGATCTGACCCCAAAAACTTAGACTTACCTCATCAATGACTGAACCCTATACGCCACCGGGCTCAATCCGTTTAATTTAGCTTGAATACGTTTATTGTTGTAATATGCAATATATTCATGCAACGCCGTTTCCAGTTGCTCAAAACGCTCAAAAACCTTACCAAAATAACATTCCGTTTTTAACCGCCCGAAAAAACTTTCCATCGCACTATTATCAAGGCAATTGCCTTTCCGAGACATACTCTGGCGGATACCCTTTTCTTGCAATAATCGCTGATAACCTATCATCTGATATTGCCAACCCTGATCGGAATGCAGTATCGGCTTGCTTCCATCAAGTTTGGCAATAGCTTGCCCCATCATTCGCCTAATTTGCTCAAAATTCGCACTGCGAGAAATATCATAAGCAATAATTTCCCCATTAAATAAATCCTTTATGGGTGATAAATATAGCTTGCCCTCTTTACACTTAAATTCGCTCACATCGGTTACCCATTTCTCATTAGGGGCTTTCGCCTGAAAATCTTGTTGCAAAAGATTGTCCGCAATATCGCCCACCTTTCCGCGATAAGAGCGGTATTTTTGCTGAACACATTTCCCTTTTAAGCCTAACTGCTGCATAATCGCTTGCACTTTTTTATGATTAATCATCATAGACTTACGCAATTCAGCACAAACACGCCGATAGCCATAATTTCCCTGATTTTCCTCGTAAATTTCCAGAATTTTCTCGGTGATTTCCGCATTTTTCTCGCTTTTTGGCGGCAAATGGTAAAAGAATGTACTCCGTTTCAATCCTGTCAAGGTCAGCAAGATTTCTAAAGGAAAATGTTGGCGTAATGCCTTAACTATTTCGGCTTTTTCCGGATTTTTTGCTGGCTTAACTCTTGCCACTTTTTTAGAATGGCGACCTCCGCCTCAAGCTCTAAAATACGATAACGCAAGCGTTCTTCTTCGGTTTTCGGTGGCGGTGGCATTTGGGGGTATTTGGTTTTCATTTTGCTTGAACCTTGAGGTTTTTTCGACAATAGCCCGTTTATACCTTGTTCTAAATAATTTTTCAACCATTGGCTGATAAGCCCTGTATTAGACAAACCAAAGTCAACCATCGCTTGCTCGGCGGTACAATCTCCACGCAGAATGGGTTCAAGTACCTGAAGTTTAAATTCAGGAGAATAAACCTGTCGGGTCTGCCGCACTTTTAATCCCTCTTTTCCAGCATAATTAAATAAGCGGAGCCAGCATCTTACTACCTTTTTCGCGAGGTTAAAATGGCGACAAGTGTGGGCAAGTTCGTTGTTATGCTGAAAATAGAAATCAATCACTTGTTGTTTAAAGTCTTGGCTATATTTTGTCATAAAAAATCTGCTCCTTAATCTGTTGGTTAGTTAGTCCAACTTTTGGGGGGCAGATCAAGGCAGGGCTTTTTAAGGGGGTAAGGGAGCGTTATTTGCTTTATACAATAAGTATAGTCGTTCCACTTTAAAATGATACAGCGTTGGCACGCCTCGCCGTACTACTTGTACTGTCTTCGGCGTACCGCCTTGTCTCATTTTAAATTGAAACGACTATATAAGGGGTCTGACAAAATGTATTATTCTTATTTGAAACGATTATAATATGATGTGCGGTAACGTAACATTCTAATAATGGTAAAACCATTAACCCCAATAACCGTCAATTCTAATAACACGCCACCAATAGAACCAATCAAAATATTATTGATTAACCAACACAATGATCCCATTAACATTAGCAAACGCATTTTTATTCCTGTTAATAAGAATAAGGCGATTGTCCCTGATGTTGAGCCGATAATGGGTAATAGGCTAATGGCAGAGGTGGCGGTATAACCGCCAATGGCAATCATCATCGCCACAAAAGTAAATGCAATATAAGGGGAACAAACAAAAATAGAAAATAGGGTGCGACAACCTGAAATAAAGGAAGTAAGTGCGGAAATATGAGCATCTAATAATAAAAAATGTAAAGTATAAACCACACTCAGTAGCACCATATACATTTTTAGTTTTTTATCATTACGCTGCCAAAAAACCAAAATCCCCAACAAAAAAGCGAGTAAACCTAGCCATTGTGCCAAGGGTAAATGTAAAACATAAGATAGGGGATCTTGCCAAAAAGTTACCATTGTTTTCCCCCTATCATTTTATCCTATTTTTTCAACGCACCGAGAATACCACGCATAATCTGTTTGGTAATTTGATTACGCAAATTACGTCCCACTGATTTTGCTACGCTACTGACCATTTGTTCTGTTACCGTTAATTGTTCGCCACGCTTTTTCTGTCCAAAAATCAAGCGATTTAACCGCCCCATAAAACCTTCTTCTGCTTGCTGTTGAGCCTGTTCCGCTTGTTTTTCTGCAACATTAGCCAAATCAGCTTGTTGTTGTAACATTTCAAATGCGGATTCATTATCCACTTCATCACGATAAACGGGATAAAGTTCATCATCTTTTACCCAAGCCTGACGTTGTTCAGCGGTTAATGGTGTAAGTTGGCTTTTCGGCGGATAAATATAAGCACGTTCTACTGGTTGCGGCATACCTTTTTCATCTAAAAAAGAAACCAACGCCTCGCCTACTGCAAGTTGTGTAATGCTCTCGGTTACATTAATTTGAGGATTGGCACGAAAGGTTTCTGCCGCCGCTTTTACTGCTCTTTGATCCTTTGGGGTAAAAGCTCGCAAGGCGTGTTGTATGCGGTTGCCTAATTGCCCTAACACTGTTTCAGGTAAATCCAGAGGGTTTTGGGTAACAAAATAAATTCCTACCCCTTTTGAACGAATTAAGCGAACCACCTGTTCCACTTTATCTACCAATACTTTAGGGGCATCATCAAAAATAAGATGGGCTTCATCAAAAAACATGACAAAACGAGGTTTATCGGGATCGCCCACTTCTGGTAATTGTTCAAATAATTCGGACATTAACCATAATAGGAACGCACTATACATTTTCGGCGAGTTAATTAACTTTTCTGAATTTAAAATATTAATTACCCCCTGATCGCCCCTTGTTTGCAACCAATCTTCTAAATTTAACGCAGGTTCGCCAAAGAGATGAGTCGCCCCTTGATTTTCTAGGGTTAATAATGCACGCTGAATTGCCCCCACACTGGCAGCAGAAACATTACCATATTCAAGTTGATAACTTTTACTATTCTCTGCCACATGTTTAAGCATCGCTCGTAAATCTTTTAGATCGATCAATAACAAACCTTTATCATCAGCCACCCGAAAAACCAAATTAAGCAAGCCCTCTTGGGTTGCATTTAAATTAAGTAAACGGGCTAATAATAACGGTCCCATTTCAGAAATGGTGGTGCGTAAGGGAATACCCGTTTCGCCAAAAACGTCCCAAAATGAAACGGGATAACCTGATAAATATTGTTCGCCACCAAGCTGAAATTGCTCAATACGTTCAGCAATTTTGCCCTTTAGCTCGCCAGCTTGCACTAAACCTGATAAATCCCCTTTCACGTCAACTAAAAATACAGGCACGCCATTATCACTAAACGCTTCTGCCATTTTGCGTAAACTCACTGTTTTGCCAGTACCTGTCGCTCCAGCAATTAAACCATGACGATTTGCCATTTTGGCGTGAATAGCGAGATTTTCGCCTTGGTGGGTTTGGGCAAGGAAATATTGATTCATAAAGATACCTTGAATGAAAAAGTGCGGTTACATTTGTTAAAATTTTAGCAAATTTGACCGCACTTTGGCAAAGTTTCCATTATTATCATTTGCACTATAATATAGGCTTACATCACACTAATATACCGCAACATTACCCCTGCAGCGATTGCTGAGCCGATTACGCCCGCCACATTAGGTCCCATTGCGTGCATAAGCAAAAAGTTTTGCGAATCTGCTTCTAAGCCTAATTTATTAGAAACCCTCGCAGCCATAGGGACAGCGGATACCCCTGCTGAGCCGATAAGGGGGTTAATTTTATGTTGGCTAAATTTATTCATCAATTTTGCCATTAGCACACCGCTTGCTGTACCAATGGCAAAGGCGATAACTCCAAGCACTAAAATGCCTAAGGTTTGCGGTTGTAAAAATTTATCAGCCACTAATTTTGCCCCTACGGACAAACCTAATACAATGGTAACAATATTGATTAACGCATTTTGAGCCGTATCACTAAGCCGTTCCACCACCCCACTCACTCGCATAAGATTACCAAAGCAAAACATTCCTAATAATGGGGCGGCATCAGGTAATAATAACGCCACAAGCAATAACAGGATTATAGGAAAGAGAATTTTTTCTCGTTGGCTAACATTGCGTAGCTGTACCATTTTTATTTGGCGTTCTTGTGAATTGGTTAAGGCTCGCATAATCGGCGGTTGGATTAATGGGACTAATGCCATATAAGAATAAGCGGCGACGGCAATAGCCCCCAATAATTCAGGGGCAAGTTTACTGGCAAGATAAATCGCCGTTGGACCGTCTGCCCCACCAATAATCCCAATAGCGGCAGCTTGTGGTAAGCTAAAATCAATAAGCCCTGTCCAATTTAATGCCAATGCCCCTAAGACAGTAGCAAAAATGCCAAATTGTGCTGCGGCACCAAGTAATAAAGTGCGAGGGTTTGCCAATAAAGGACCAAAATCCGTCATTGCCCCTACCCCCATAAAAATAATCAGCGGGGCAGCACCTGAATTAATAGCAACCTCATAAAATAACGCTAAAATCCCAGCACTATATCCTAAATCCTTTGCCAATAATTCCGCTTGCTGATGATAGACTGCAGGTAATTGTGCTAAGGTTGCTTGAATCGCCGTTGGATTTGCTTGACTATTCAACATTTCCGCCAGTTGAGCAAGATGATCAGTGTTTTGACTATGCAATAAGTTTTCCAAGGCGGTAAATGCCATACCTGCCTCTGGAATATTTGATAATAATCCACCAAAACCAATAGGCAATAACAATAAAGGTTCAAACTTTTTCACAATGGCAAGCCAAAGTAATAATAGACTTACCATAATCATTATTGCTTGCCCCCAACTTAAATGGGCGATTCCTGTGCCTTGTAATAGAGCAATCATACTTTCCATAGAGCCACCTACACTAATTGCATTAAGCTATCGCCAACATTAACCGCATCGCCTTTTTTCACGTTAATTCCCTGTACTTTACCCGCTTGAGCTGCACGAATTTCGGTTTCCATTTTCATCGCCTCAAGCACTAATAACACCTGATCTTTTGCCACCTGTTCGCCCTCGCTAACACACACGTCCCAAATATTCCCTGCCATAGGGGCGTTGACGCTAATCCCTGCCGAAGAAGTCTGTTCTGCTTGTGGGCGAGTATTTGTAACCGTTGGCGTTTCCTTAGGATTAACTTGCGGTTCAATATCTTGAATATCGCCCCCCTCACTCACTTTCACCACAAAGGCTTTGCCCTCAAGTTCCACCCGATAAACCGCTGAACCTGTTGTGTTACTTTGACCAAGTGCGGTGTCTTTTGCCAAAATTTTTTCATCAGCTCGTGTGGGTGCTGGCTCAAAAGCCGCTGGATTATGCCGATTTTCTAAATACTTCCAACCAATTTGCGGAAATAACGCCACAATAAGCACATCATCAATCACATTTTCCGCTAACTTAATCCCTTTTTGTTGAGCTTGTTGCTGAATATCTTGGCTTAACTGTGCCATTTCAGGGGCTAAATGATCGGCTGGACGATCGGTAATGGCTGGTTCGCCATTCAATACTCTTGCTTGTAACTGCTGATTAACAGGGGCAGGTGTTTTACCATATTCGCCCTTTAAAATTCCTGCGGTTTCTTTGGCAATAGTTTTATAACGCTCTCCCATTAAAACATTGATTACCGCTTGCGTTCCTACAATTTGTGAAGTAGGCGTAACCAAAGGAATAAAGCCTAAATCCTCACGCACTTTAGGAATTTCTTGTAGCACTTGATCCAATTTATCACTTGCATTTTGTTGTTTTAGCTGACTTTCCAAGTTAGTCAACATTCCACCGGGTACTTGTGCTAGCAAAATACGGCTATCAATCCCCCGTAATTGTCCCTCAAACTGAGCATATTTTTTGCGAACTTCTCGGAAATAAGCGGCTATTTTTTCTAAACGATGAAGATCTAAACCTGTATCATAAGGGCTATTTTGCAAGGTTGCCACCAAAGATTCTGTAGCGGGGTGTCCATAAGTTCCGCTCATTGAGGATATGGCAGTATCAATACCGTCCACCCCAGCTTCAACGGCTTTAAGTAATGCCATTTCCGCCATACCTGTGGTGGAATGACAATGTAAGTGTAAACGCACATCATCAGCATAACGCCCCTTAATTTCCGCCACCAATTCCGCTGCCGCCATAGGGGTAAGAATACCTGACATATCCTTAATAACCAGCGAATCCACCCCGATTTCTAATAACTGTTCTGTCGTGTCTAACCAAGTTTGTAAGTTATGAACAGGGCTTGTGGTATAGCTTAAAGCCCCTTGAGCATGAGCACCTTGCTTGCGTACCGCTTTGATCGCTTGCCGCATATTTCTCGGATCATTTAAGGCATCAAATACCCGAAATATGCTCATACCGTTATCCACCGAACGCTCTACAAAGCGATCTACCACATCATCAGCATAATGGCGATAACCAAGCAAATTTTGTCCTCGTAACAACATTTGCAACGGCGTTTTCGGGCAGGCTTTCTTTAACTCTCGCAAGCGTACCCAAGGATCTTCGCCGAGAAAGCGAATACAAGCATCAAAAGTCGCCCCACCCCAAGCCTCTAAAGACCAATACCCCACTTCATCAAGTTCAGCGGCAATAGGCAACATATCATCAAGGCGTAAACGAGTAGCAAAAAGGGATTGGTGGGCATCACGCAATACTAATTCAGTGATTGAAATATTTTTTGTGGTCATAATCTATTCTCCTTGCAATGATTTCTGCCCTTGTTGGCGGCGATGATGATGAACAGCAGCAATAATCACTGGGCGTAAACGAGCAAGTTCATCATCAGCTGGTGTTATGGGTTTAAGATTTTCGTTGGGGATAACTGTTTCAGGGAAAAAACGGTTAATTAATTTGGACATGAAACTAATGGCATAAATTAATATCAGTAGAAAGAATAGGACAAATCCCATACCAACAATCATGAGATTAATACCATGTTGCAATAATTGTATTTCGCTCACAGCTTATCACTCCCGTCTATTATCGCTCGTAATGTTTATAGTCGTTTCAATTTAAAATAAGACAAGGCGGCACACCGAAGACAGTACAAATAGTACGGTGAGGTGTGCCAACACCGTATTATTTCAAAGTGAAACGACTATAATATACATTAGCCTAAGCTAAAATGCTTTGGCTCAGATCACAAAATTGAATATTGTTTATTGAGTGAGTGATGAAAAATGGGGAAAAGTGCGGTGGGTTTTTGGGATTTTTTTCACATTTATTTCTCCGCTTTAGCTAACAGTTTAGCCCCCTTTTTATAGTCGTTTCAATTTAAAATGAGACAAGGCGGTACGCCGAAGACAGTACAAGTAGTACGGCGAGGCGTGCCAACGCTGTATCATTTTAAAGTGGAACGACTATATCAAAGAGGACGACTATTCAGAGGACAGTAATAGATACGCTAATTTATTTTAATACTGTCCTCTGTATTCTGTCCTCAGATATTGAAAACTACCTCAAAAAATAGCGATAAGCAGGGCTATTTGTTACATCTTGATAAGTGTAACCTAATTCCTCTAAATGCTGATTAAAGGCTGTAAGGCTATTTTCATCAATATGAAAACCTGCCAAAATATTGCCATAATCCGCCCCATGAGCTCGGTAGTGGAATAAGGAAATATTCCAGTGCGTGCCAAGGGTTTCTAAGAATTTAATTAATGCCCCTTTTTGCTCTGGAAACTCAAAAGAATAAAGACGTTCTGTGAGGCTACTGGCTCGGCGTCCACCGATCATATAGCGAATATGGGTTTTCGCTACATCATCATCGGACATATCCACCACATCATAACCATTTTGTTGTAATTGATTGATAATATTTTCTTTTTCTTGCTCGCCTTTACTTCTTACACCGACAAAAATACAGGCTTTTTGCTCATCAGTATAACGATAGTTAAATTCGGTTACGGCATAATTGGCAATTAAATTAGCAAAGCGTAAGAAACTGCCTTTTTGTTCTGGAATGGTTACCGCAAGTAAGGCTTCTTGTTTTTCGCCAATTTCGCAACGTTCAGAAACATAACGTAGGGTGTGAAAATTAAGGTTTGCCCCCGATAAGATATTGACTAAGGTTTCCCCTTGGATATTGTGTTGCTTCACATATTTTTTTAGCCCCGCCAAAGATAATGCCCCTGAAGGTTCAGCCACTGCACGCACATTTTCAAATAAATCTTTTAAAGCAGCACAAATTTCGTCATTATCCACTAATACCACATCATCAACATATTGTTGACATAAACGAAAAGTTTCATCGCCAATACGTTTTACTGCCACACCGTCAGCAAATAAGCCAACTCGATCTAAATCTACCGGTTTCCCTGCTTGCAAAGCGGCATATAAACAAGCGGAGTCTTTAGATTCCACCCCAATCACTTTAATTTCTGGCATTAATTGCTTAATAAATACCGCTATCCCTGCTAATAATCCTCCACCACCTGCAGGCACAAAAATACGGTCAATATGCGGATATTGTTGCAATAATTCCATTGCTAATGAACCTTGCCCTGCAATGACGGCAGGGTGATCAAAGGGGGGAATAAAGGTCATATTTTTGCTTTGTGATAATTCAATGGCTTTGGCTTTGGCTTCATCAAAATTTGCTCCATAGAGCAATACTTCGCCACCATAGCCCTTAACGGCTTCCACCTTAATACTTGGGGTATTTTGTGGCATCACAATCAAGGCTTTTAAACCAAGGTGTTTCGCCGATAACGCCACACCTTGAGCATGATTACCAGCGGAAGCCGCTATCACGCCTTTTTGCTTTTGTTGCTCAGTTAAGCCTGCAATCATGGCATAAGCACCACGCAATTTAAAGCTATGTACAGGCTGACGATCTTCACGTTTTACCAATATTTGATTGGCTAAACGCTCTGATAATTTTGGCATAGGTTGCAAGGGTGTAACCTGTGCTAATTCATACACTTTTGCGGTTAAAATCGCCCGTAAATAATCTGCCCCTGTTAACTGTTCACTATGCTGTTCTGACATATTATATCCTTTTATTCCCTCTTTGCATTACCACAAGTCTCCCCACCAAGTGCGGTGGGTTTCGCTATTATTTTTTATGTGGACAAGACGATAAACTTGCCACAAACTCCGCTAATTGAGCTTGGGCAATCATTTTTTTCTCGCCTGTACGGCGGTTTTTATATTCAATTTCGCCATTAGCAAGGTTCTTTTCGCCAATCACGAACATATGCGGTACGCCAATTAATTCCATATCCGCAAACATCACGCCCGGGCGTTCTTTACGATCATCAAAAATGACTTCAATGCCTTGTTGAGTTAAATCGGCATAAAGTTGCTCGGCAAATTGTTGTACATTGGCTGATTTGTGCATATTCATTGGTACAATCGCCACTTTAAACGGCGCAATGGCATCAGGCCAAATAATACCTCTTTCATCGTGATTTTGCTCAATAGCCGCCGCCACAATACGGGTTATCCCAATACCATAACAGCCCATGGTCATCACTAACGGCTTACCGTCCTCACCTTGGACAGTGGCATTCATTGCTGCCGAATATTTTTGCCCTAATTGGAAAATATGCCCCACTTCAATACCACGTCTAATTTGTAAATGGCCTTTACCGTCTGGACTTGGATCGCCCTCTACCACATTACGCAAATCGGCAATTTGCGGTGTGGCTAAATCACGTTCCCAGTTAATCCCAAAATAATGTTTATCATCAATATTTGCCCCAGCGGAGAAGTTATCCATATTAGCAACCGTACGATCAATTACCACAGGGATAGCTAAGTTTAACGGCCCTAATGATCCTGGTCCTGCCCCAATGGTGGCTCGAATTTCTTGCTCGGTGGCAAATTGTAAAGGGCTGGCGACAATATCTAATTTTTCAGCTTTAATTTCATTTAATTCGTGATCACCACGCACTAACAATGCCACAAATTGATGCTCACATTGCTCACTAGCACGCACAATCAAGGTTTTTACCGTTTTCTCAATCGGCACATTAAACTGCTCAACTAATTCCGCAATGGTTTTTGCCGTTGGCGTATCCACTAAACGTAAGGTTTCTGTGGCTTGTCCTCGCTCACCTAATGGCAAGGCTTCTGCTAATTCAATATTAGCGGCAAAATCGCTTTCTGTGGAAAACACAATATCATCTTCGCCACTTTGGGCTAACACTTGAAACTCGTGCGAAGCTGAACCACCAATAGAGCCAGTATCCGCTTGTACCGCCCGAAAATCTAAGCCTAAACGGTTAAAAATATTGGTGTAGGTTTGATACATTACCTCATAAGTTTGTTGCAAACTGGACTGATCAGCATGGAAAGAATAAGCATCTTTCATCAAGAACTCACGTGAACGCATAATGCCAAAACGTGGGCGAATTTCATCACGGAATTTGGTTTGAATTTGATAAAAATTTAAAGGTAATTGTTTATAAGAACTAATTTCACGCCGAACCAAATCAGTGATCGCTTCTTCCGCTGTTGGACTAATAATAAATTCACGATCACCACGATCTTTAAAGCGCAATAATTCTGGTCCATATTGCTCCCAACGCCCCGATTCTTGCCATAATTCTGCGGGCTGAACCACTGGCATTTCAATTTCCAAGGCACATTTATTCATTTCTTCACGAACGATATGTTCAATCTTCTTCAATACACGCATACCTGTGGGTAACCAAGTATAAAGCCCCGAGGCAAGCGGACGAATCATTCCTGCTCGTAACATTAATTGGTGGCTCACTATCTGTGCATCATTTGGGGTTTCTTTTAGGGTTGAAAATAAATATTGACTTGCTTTCATCTCGCTTATTCCTAATAAAAAATGATGCCCATTATTGTTGTTATCCGCTAATGGGCAGAAAAAAGTGCGGTCAATTTTCCAGCTATTTTTATACTTCAATAAGCTGTTCTAATTGCCATAATTCATTCAATGTTTGTCGCCGTCTAATTAAATAGGCTTGATCACCGTCAACCATCACTTCAGCTGTGAGTGGATGAGAATTATAATTTGATGACATACTTGCCCCATAAGCCCCTGCCGAACGCTGTGCAATAAAATCCCCTTGGGCAATGGCTAAGGAACGTTGTTTACCTAAAAAATCCGAGGTTTCACAAATAGGTCCTACTACATCATACACTTGTTTTTCTCTGACTAAACGGCGATCTACCTCAATAATTTGCATATAAGCCTGATACAAAGCCGGGCGAATCATATCATTCATACCCGCATCAACAATGGCAAAATGGCGATCTTCGTGGCTTTTTAAGTATTCTACTTTACTGACCAAAATCCCTGCATTAGCGGCAATAGCTCGCCCCGGCTCAAGAATAATTTCTAGCGGATACTCTTGCAGTTTGGCTAATAAGGCTTTGGCATATTCCGTTGGGTGTGGTGGTTGCTCGTTATTATAGGTAACCCCTAAACCACCGCCTAAATCAAGATGCTGTAAAACAATGCCGGCTTGCTTTAATTGTTCCATTAAGACAATTAACCGATCCGTTGCATCAAGAAAAGGTTGTAACTCGGTTAATTGCGAACCAATATGACAATCCATTCCCACAATTTGAATATGGGGTAATTGGTTAGCTTTTGCATAAACCGCTGGAGCTTGTTCCACGCTAATACCGAATTTATTTTCCTTTAATCCTGTGGAAATATAAGGGTGAGTATGGGCGTCCACATCAGGGTTGACGCGTAACGAAATAGGGGCAATCTTATTTAATCGCCCTGCCACTTGGTTAATCCGTTCTAATTCTGCCTCTGATTCCACATTAAAACAACGAATACCCACCTGCAAAGCACGCTCAATTTCTTGCTCACTTTTGGCGACACCAGAAAATACAATTTTACTTGCCTCACCACCCGCTGCCAGAACGCGTTCTAACTCCCCTTGCGATACAATATCAAAACCAGAACCCAATTTAGCCATAACCTGCAATACCGCGATATTAGGACAAGATTTCACCGCAAAACAAATTAAATGCGGGTGATCGCCAAAGGCTTGATCAAAAGCATGCCAATGTCGCTCAAGAGTGGCTTTAGAATAAATATAAAGTGGTGTACCAAATTGTTCAGCAAGCTGTGCCACTGGCAATTGTTCCGCCATTAATTGATCTTGTTGATATTGAAAAAAATCCATGAATAATCCTAATAATATGCCAATTTAATTTGTTTTTTGCTGTTGCTGTTCAGGAAAATAGAGCGGCCCTTTTACGCCACAAGCAGATAAACCAAGCCCTAATATCGCAATTAGTGAAAGTGCGGTGAGTTTTTTAATCATTTTTACCCCATATATCGGTAACCAATACCAAAGTAGCTCAACATTTTACGTTAAAAAAACCTGCTTGAAAATGGCAACAAACAAAGATAAGAATGTAACCACTAAAAAATGTCATTTCTCTTTATAAGAATATGGCGTTGACACGTTTTGTCTTACAAAAATTTTTTCAAAATAGACCGCACTTTTGTTATATTGCTTACCTTAACAGCAACAACGAAGGATTGAAAATGAAAGAGCAAATTTGTCTTATTACAGGAAGTACCCTAGGGGGTGCGGAATATGTGGCTGAACATCTTGATGATCTATTGCAACAACAAGGTTGGCAAACTCAACTATTACATGGGGCGGATTATAATGATGTAATAGAACAACCTCTCTGGTTAGTGATAACCTCAACCCATGGAGCAGGGGAAATTCCTGAAAACCTCAATCCTTTATTTGAACAAATTCAACAAGCTGACCTTGATCTCAGTGGATTAAAATTTGCGGTAGTGGGACTTGGTAGCTCCGATTATGACACCTTTTGTTTTGCAGTAAATAAAGTAGAGGATATTTTGCAAAGTAAAGGGGCGACTTTACTTTGTCCGTCATTACGCATTGATGTGGTAAAAGAAAGCGATCATGATCAATGTGCGGAAGATTGGTTGCCTAATTTTACTCAACAAATTATTTAAATTTTTAACAACAAATAAAAATAAACATATAACAAGCTGATCCTCGATCAGCTTTTTTGTTTAAATAAAAACCTTTTAAAACTGTGGATAACTCAACAAAAATCTTGTAAAAAAGCTGTTTTTAGCAAAATAATAACTTTTTCCCTAGATTTCATTGTGGATAACTTACGCAGTTATACACAATAAATTATATTGGGTTAATAAAGATCTTCACAATGATCAAAATGATCTAACTTATTTATTTTATTCAAAAAAAGGATCTTATTCACAAAGATCCTAAGATCCAATAATCAGAATAATAAGATCTTTATAGATAAATAAAGATCTATTAATGATCAGCAAAGCCATTTGAATAAGATCCTTTTTCACAAAAGCCATAAATCTACTTTTAAGCTAAACTAATTTTCAGTAAAATAGCCACCAATTATTTGTTATTTATAGAATGATCGAAATAGTCGATCAAAAAGGTTTTTATGTTTTATACGGAAAAATATGATGTCATTGTGATTGGTGGCGGACACGCAGGTACAGAAGCGGCACTTGCCCCCGCAAGAATGGGATTAAAAACCCTGTTACTTACCCATAATATTGATACTTTAGGACAAATGTCTTGTAATCCAGCTATTGGTGGTATTGGTAAAGGGCATTTGGTCAAAGAAATTGATGCCATGGGCGGATTAATGGCGACTGCTACTGACCAAGCTGGGATCCAATTTCGTACCCTAAATAGTTCAAAAGGTCCAGCAGTGCGTGCCACAAGAGCTCAAGCAGATCGTGTGCTTTATCGTCAAGCGGTTCGTGTGGCTTTAGAAAATCAAGCCAATTTGGATCTTTTTCAACAAGAAGTGACTGATATTATTTTAGAACAGGATCGGGTTGCGGGTGTGGTAACCAAAATGGGCTTAAAATTCCACGCTAAAGCGGTGATCCTGACCGCTGGAACTTTTTTAGCGGGTAAGATCCATATTGGGTTAGAAAATTACACAGGGGGACGAGCAGGCGATCCTGCTTCAAGTTTATTAGCAGATCGATTAAGAGATCTTAATTTGCGTGTTGATCGTTTAAAAACGGGAACACCACCACGTTTAGATGCTCGCACCATTAATTTTGATGTACTTGCTAAACAATTTGGCGATGACGTTTTACCTGTTTTCTCTTTTATGGGATCAGTGGATCAACACCCTCGTCAGATCCCTTGTTATATTACCCATACCAATGATCAAACTCATGAAGTGATCCGTCAGAATTTGGATCGTAGTCCAATGTATACAGGGATCATTGAAGGGATCGGTCCACGTTATTGCCCGTCCATTGAAGATAAAGTGATGCGTTTTGCCGAACGCAATGCTCATCAAATTTATCTTGAACCTGAGGGCTTAACCAGTAACGAAGTTTACCCAAATGGAATTTCTACTAGTTTGCCTTTTGATGTACAAATGAAAATTGTTAATTCAATGAAAGGGTTAGAAAACACCCGTATTGTTAAACCGGGTTATGCCATTGAATATGATTATTTTGATCCAAGAGATTTAAAACCGACTTTAGAAACTAAAGCTATTCAAGGTTTATTCTTTGCTGGACAGATTAATGGCACAACAGGTTATGAAGAAGCAGCGGCACAAGGATTATTAGCAGGCATTAATGCGGGTTTACAAGTTCAACAAAAAGAGGCTTGGTATCCACGCCGTGATCAGGCATATATTGGGGTATTGGTTGATGATCTTTGTACTTTAGGGACGAAAGAGCCTTATCGTGTATTTACCTCAAGAGCAGAATACCGTTTATTATTGCGTGAAGATAATGCGGATATGCGTTTGACCCCGATAGCTCATCAACTAGGTTTAATTGATGAACAACGTTGGGCGAGATTTAACCAAAAAATGGAAAATATTGAACGTGAAAGACAGCGATTACGCAGTATTTGGTTGCACCCTCGTAGTGAACATTTAGCGGAAGTGAATGGCATTTTAAGTTCGCCATTAGTACGAGAGGCAAGTGGCGAGGATTTGTTACGCCGCCCAGAAATTTCTTATGCAAAACTGACCGCACTTACCCCTTATCAACCGCCGTTAGTGGATAAAGAAGCGGCGGAACAAGTGGAAATTGCTATTAAGTATCAAGGTTATATTGAACACCAATTAGAAGAAATTGAAAAACAAAAACGCCACGAAAATACCGCAATTCCTGCCAGCTTTGATTATGCCAGTGTCGCAGGCTTATCTAATGAAGTACGCAGTAAATTGGAACAGCATCGCCCTGTGTCCATTGGGCAAGCAAGCCGTATTTCAGGGGTAACACCGGCAGCGATTTCCATTTTGTTGGTTTATTTGAAAAAACAAGGTATGTTGAAACGGGGTGAATAAGCAAACTATGACAACAGCATTAGCGGAAAAATTAAATTTATTGCTAAAACAGACCGCTCTTTCGATAACCGATCAGCAAAAACAACAGCTAGTGGATTTGGTGTTATTATTGGCAAAATGGAATAAAGCTTATAATTTAACCTCAGTGCGTGATCCTATGGAAATGCTGGTTAAGCATATTTTGGATAGTTTAGTGGTTAGCCCATACTTACAAGGACAGCGTTTTATTGATGTGGGTACCGGCCCCGGTTTGCCCGGTTTACCTTTAGCCATTATTAATCCAGATAAACAATTTGTGTTATTGGACAGCTTAGGCAAGCGTATCAGCTTTATTCGTAATGCCATACGAGAATTATCTTTGAAAAACGTTGAAACCGTATTAAGCCGAGTGGAAGTTTATCAACCCGATCATCAATTTGATGGCGTTTTGAGTCGAGCCTTTGCTAGCTTAAAAGATATGGTGGATTGGTGTCAGCATTTGCCGGCTGAAAATGGCAAATTTTATGCCTTAAAAGGGCAATATCAACAACAAGAAGTTGCTCAACTTGATGCGAAGGTCAATGTGGAGCAAGTAATTAACCTACAAGTACCAGAATTAATGGCTGAACGTCATTTAATTTTGCTTAAGAAATGATCGTTTTTATCTATCAAGGTTAATTTTGCTTTTCTTTACTTATAAAAATGTTAAATTTTTTCCAAAAATGTTAACTAGGTAACACTTTTTTTGTATTTAAAGGTTGAATAACCGCAAGAGTAACGTATAATTCGGAAGTATTTGTAAGGATAAGTTAAAGCGAATAAGGAATGTCTAGGATACTAGGAAATACAAGGGCTTTATATGTCAAGGTTATTCTCATTGAAGCCATTTTACTTGCAGTATTTTCTTTATTATTAGCGATTTATCAGCAACATTATGGCGTTTCTTTTTTATTTGGTGCAATTTCAAGTTTTATCCCACAAGTATTATTAATAGGTTTTGTTTTTTTTCGAGAAAAATCACAATATTTAACCAATAAAACCACCGCACTTTATCAAGGCGAAGGGATAAAATTTTTACTCACAATGTTTATGATTGCATTAGTGTTTATTTTTTATCAGGCAATTAATTTGGTTATTTTTTTTATCGCTTTTGTCTTTTTTCTCGCTTTAAATGTGGTATTACCTATGATTTTGCTGATAAAACAGCAGAAAAACCGTATTAGTTAATTTATTTTATAGGATAAATTTATTATGGCAGCTCATTCATCAGAATTAACCGCAACTGGCTATATTCAGCACCATTTGCACTTTCTTGCCTCTGGCGATTCTTTCTGGTCTATTCATCTTGATTCGCTTTTCTTTAGTGTGGTTTCTGGTCTTATTTTTCTTACTCTTTTTTATAAAGTCGCTAAAAAATCCACCAGTGGTGTGCCAGGGAAATTACAATGCTTTGTTGAAATGATTGTTGAATGGGTTGATGGCATTGTCAGAGAAAATTTCCATGGGCCACGTCATACGGTTGCACCTTTGGCATTAACGATTTTCTGCTGGGTATTTATTATGAATCTAATCGATCTTGTGCCAGTAGATTATTTGCCAGAAACCGCCAAAATGACAGGAATTGATTATTTACGAGCAGTACCTACTGCCGATATTAGCATTACGCTTTCTTTGGGGATTGGTGTATTTTTCTTAATCATTTACTACACTATTAAATCTAAAGGGGTAAAAGGCTTTGTCAAAGAATATACACTTCACCCTTTTAACCACCCTTTATTAGTACCTGTTAACTTGGTGCTTGAAACCGTTACATTATTGGCTAAACCGATTTCATTGGCGTTCCGTTTATTTGGTAATATGTATGCAGGCGAATTAATTTTTGTGTTAATTGCTGTAATGTATGGTGCTAATGGACTTATTGCGATGTTAGGTATTCCTTTACATTTAGTATGGGCTATTTTCCATATTTTAGTGATTACCTTACAAGCATTTATTTTTATGATGTTGACGGTGGTTTATTTAAGTATTGCTTATAATAAATCACAACATTAATAATAAAAAACTATGATTAACTTAACCCTAGCTTTTAGCTAGATCCTTTAAACTTTACGGAGAAAACTATGGAAACTGTAATTTCATCTACTATCATTGCATCTGCTATTTTGCTTGCGTTTGCAGCAATTGGTACCGCAATTGGTTTTGGTCTATTGGGCGGAAAATTTTTAGAGTCTTCAGCTCGTCAACCAGAACTGGCAAATAGTTTACAAACTAAAATGTTTATTATTGCCGGTTTATTAGATGCGATTTCTATGATTGCAGTAGGTATTTCTTTACTTTTCATCTTCGCAAATCCATTTATTAGTTTATTACAATAAAACAGAGTTGGATTTATTTTTAATCATTTAAATTAGCTTATTTTGCACTTAGGTTAATAAGCTAATCCCAACTCGAGGAGGACGTTGTGAATTTAAATGCAACATTAATTTGGCAAACAGTCGCTTTTGTATTATTCGTACTTTTTTGTATGAAATATGTTTGGCCACCAATTATTAAAGCTATTGAGGAACGTCAGGCAAAAATTGCTGATGCCTTGGCTTCTGCTGAAGCGGCTAAAAAAGAGCAAGCGGATAGCAAAAAATTGGTAGAACAAGAGTTGGCTCAAGCAAAAACGCAAGCACAAGAAATTGTTGATTTAGCCAATAAACGCCGTAATGAAATTTTAGAGGAAGTGAAAGCAGAAGCTGAGCAACTTAAAGCTAAAATTATTGCACAAGGTTATGCTGAGGTTGAGTCTGAGCGTAAACGTGTACAAGAAGAATTACGCGCTAAAGTAGCTTCTTTAGCTGTGGCTGGTGCAGAGAAAATTGTGGGTCGCACAGTTGATGAAGCAGCGAATAATGACATTATTGATAAACTTGTTGCTGAATTATAGAAGGAAAAGCCTATGTCGGAATTAACAACCATAGCTCGTCCTTATGCAAAAGCGGTTTTTGATTTTGCGGTTGAACAGCAAACGCTGGAAAAATGGACTGCAATGTTGAATTTTATGGCTGAGTTAGTAAAACAGCCTGAATTACAGTTGCTTTTATCTGGTGTAAATTCTGCACAAAAAACAGCGGAAACCCTGATTGATCTTTGTGCCGATCAGATTGATCAATATGGACAAAATCTTATTCGGTTAATGGCTGAAAATCATCGTTTAATGCTACTTCCGACTGTTTTTCAGCAATTTTTGTCTTATGTTGCTGAATATCAATCTATTAAAGAAGTAAAGGTTATTTCTGCTCAACCATTAACTCAAGCACAACAACAAAAAATTGCTCAAGCAATGGAAAAGAAACTTGCGGCTAAAGTTAAATTAGATTGTAGCGTAGATAGTGAGTTAATCGCAGGGGCGATTATTCGTACTGATGATATGGTAATTGACGGCAGTAGCCGAGGTCAATTAAGTCGCCTAGCAAATGCGTTGCAATTGTAAGAGGAACAAAACATGCAACTAAATTCAACAGAAATTAGTGAACTGATTAAAAAACGAATTGCCCAATTTGATATTGAGAATGAACCTCGTAATACAGGGACAATCGTTTCAGTGAGCGATGGAATTATCCATATCCATGGCTTAAGTGATGTAATGCAAGGTGAGATGATTGCATTACCCGGAAATAAATATGCGATTGCTTTAAACTTAGAGCGTGATTCCGTTGGTGCAGTAGTAATGGGGCCTTATACGGATTTGGCAGAAGGTATGGAAGTACAATGTACGGGACGTATTCTTGAAGTGCCTGTCGGTCGAGGTTTATTAGGACGCGTTGTTAATACCTTAGGGCAACCTATTGACGGTAAAGGTGAAATTGAAAATGATGGCTTTTCACCTATTGAAGTTATTGCCCCGGGCGTTATTGATCGTAAATCGGTGGATCAGCCTGTACAAACAGGTTATAAAGCGGTTGACTCAATGGTGCCAATTGGTCGAGGTCAACGTGAGTTAATTATCGGCGACCGTCAAACAGGGAAAACGGCTTTAGCCATTGATGCGATTATTAACCAAAAAGAATCTGGTATTAAGTGTATTTATGTTGCCATTGGCCAAAAGGCTTCTACTATTGCGAATGTTGTGCGTAAATTAGAAGAACATGGTGCTTTACAAAACACCATTGTGGTAGTGGCCTCTGCATCTGAATCTGCTGCATTACAATATTTAGCCCCTTATGCAGGTTGTGCTATGGGCGAATATTTCCGTGATCGTGGTGAAGATGCGTTAATCGTTTATGATGATTTATCAAAACAAGCGGTGGCTTATCGTCAAATTTCGCTTTTATTACGCCGCCCACCGGGTCGTGAAGCATTCCCGGGCGATGTATTCTATTTACACTCTCGTTTATTAGAACGTGCTTCTCGCGTGAATGAAGATTATGTAGAACGTTTTACTCAGGGTAAAGTAACAGGAAAAACAGGTTCATTAACCGCATTACCTATTATTGAAACCCAAGCGGGCGATGTTTCTGCTTTCGTACCAACGAACGTGATTTCGATTACTGATGGACAGATTTTCCTTGAGTCTAATTTGTTTAACTCGGGTATTCGTCCTGCGGTAAACCCGGGTATTTCGGTTTCTCGGGTAGGTGGTGCAGCACAAACTAAAGTGATCAAAAAATTAGCTGGGGGTATTCGTACCGCATTAGCACAATATCGTGAACTTGCCGCTTTTGCCCAGTTTGCTTCTGATCTTGATGATGCAACACGTAAACAGTTATCTCATGGACAAAAAGTAACAGAATTATTGAAACAAAAACAATATTCTCCGCTTTCTGTTGCACAACAAGCATTAGTATTATTTGCCGTTGAGTTTGGTTATCTTGATGATGTTGAATTAGATCGCATAGCGTCTTTTGAGCAGAGTCTATTAGAATTTGCCCAAGGGAATTATGCTGAATTTATGGCTGAATTAACCCAAACTGGTAACTATAATGATGAAATCAAAGATACATTACAGGGTATTTTAGATAAATTCAAAGCAAGCAGTTCTTGGTAATTCAATTAACGGAGAAAAACAATGGCAGGCGCAAAAGAAATAAGAACCAAAATTTCCAGTGTGCAAAGTACTCAAAAGATTACTAAGGCAATGGAAATGGTTGCTGCTTCTAAAATGCGTAAAACTCAGGATAGAATGTCATTATCTCGTCCTTATTCTGAGGCTATACGCAAAGTCATCAGCCATATATCAAAAGCTAATGTTGATTATAAACATCCGTTTTTACAGGAACGAGAAATTAAACGTGTTGCTATCTTAGTGGTTTCTACTGATCGTGGATTATGTGGCGGACTTAATATTAATTTATTTAAGACCGCACTTAATCAGATTAAGGAATGGAATGATAATAATATTGATTCTGTTTTAGGCTTAGTTGGAGCTAAAGGGATTAATTTTTTCCATTCACTCGGTTTAGATATTAAGGCACAACATTCAGGTATGGGCGATAATCCTTCGCTAGAAGAATTAATTGGTATTGCAAATCGATTATTTGAGGCTTATCGTGAAGGCAAAATAGATGCTATCTATATTGCTTACAATAAATTTGTTAATACCATGTCGCAAAAACCTATACTACAAAAGCTCGTTCCTTTACCTGAATTAGAAACAGATAATTTAGGCGAAGTAACACAAACTTGGGATTATTTATACGAACCTGATGCGAAAACATTATTGGATAGCTTATTGGTAAGGTATTTAGAATCGCAAGTTTATCAGGCGGTAGTTGAAAATTTGGCTTCTGAGCAGGCAGCGCGAATGGTCGCGATGAAAGCGGCGACAGATAATGCAACTAATTTAATTAAAGAATTACAATTAGTGTATAACAAAGCACGTCAAGCAAGTATTACAAATGAATTAAATGAAATTGTTGCAGGTGCAGCAGCAATTTAGGTCAATTAGAGGAACGGTAATGGCAACTGGAAAAATTGTACAAATCATCGGTGCGGTTATTGACGTTGAATTTCCACAAGATGCAGTACCAAAAGTATATGATGCCCTTAATGTTGAAACAGGCTTAGTGCTTGAAGTTCAGCAACAATTAGGTGGCGGGGTTGTTCGTTGTATCGCAATGGGATCATCGGACGGTTTAAAACGTGGTTTATCGGTTACGGATACGAAAAAACCAATTTCTGTACCTGTAGGAACAAAAACCTTAGGACGCATAATGAATGTGTTAGGTGAGCCTATTGATGAAAAAGGCGAGATTGGTGCAGAAGAAAGTTGGTCTATTCATCGTGCGCCACCAAGTTATGAAGAGCAATCTAACAGTACAGAATTATTAGAAACAGGGATTAAAGTTATTGACTTAATCTGTCCATTTGCCAAAGGGGGTAAAGTGGGGCTGTTTGGTGGTGCTGGAGTAGGTAAAACCGTTAATATGATGGAGTTAATCCGTAATATTGCCATTGAGCACTCTGGTTATTCTGTATTTGCGGGGGTCGGTGAACGTACACGTGAGGGTAATGATTTCTATCACGAAATGACCGATTCTAACGTATTAGATAAAGTTTCCCTCGTTTATGGACAAATGAATGAGCCACCGGGTAACCGTTTACGTGTAGCTTTAACAGGGTTAACTATGGCAGAAAAATTCCGTGACGAAGGGCGTGATGTTTTATTCTTCGTGGATAATATTTATCGTTATACCTTAGCGGGAACAGAAGTGTCTGCATTATTAGGTCGTATGCCTTCTGCCGTAGGTTATCAGCCAACCTTAGCAGAGGAAATGGGGGTATTACAAGAGCGTATTACTTCAACCAAAACAGGTTCTATTACCTCAGTACAAGCGGTTTATGTACCTGCTGATGACTTAACTGACCCTTCACCAGCAACAACCTTTGCTCACTTAGACTCAACGGTGGTATTAAGCCGTCAAATTGCTTCTTTAGGGATTTATCCAGCGGTTGACCCTCTTGATTCTACCTCAAGACAACTTGACCCATTAGTGGTTGGTGAGGAACATTATAATGTTGCTCGTGGTGTGCAAGGTATTTTACAACGTTATAAAGAATTAAAAGATATTATTGCGATTCTTGGTATGGACGAGCTTTCCGAAGAAGATAAATTAGTGGTAGCTCGTGCAAGAAAAATTGAACGTTTCTTATCACAACCTTTCTTTGTGGCGGAAGTCTTTACAGGTTCACCGGGCAAATATGTGTCATTAAAAGATACAATTCGTGGTTTCAAAGGTATTTTAGATGGCGAATATGACCATATTCCAGAACAAGCGTTCTATATGGTAGGTTCTATTGAAGAAGTGCTAGAAAAAGCGAAAAATATGTAATCACTTCAAGTGTTAAATAGAAAACTTGAAGGAGAATAAAATGACGACAGTAACATTAACAGTGGTAAGTGCAGAACAAAGCATTTTTACTGGAGAAGTAAAACGTATTCAGGTTACGGGAAGTGAGGGGGAATTAGGTATTTTACCGGGACATATTCCTTTACTTACAGCAATAAAACCGGGGATTGTTAAAATTGTACTAGAAAATGATCAAGAAGAAGTTATTTATGTTTCAGGTGGTTTTCTAGAAGTACAACCCAATGTTGTTACCGTACTTGCTGATGTGGCTATTCGAGGAAAAGAGCTTGATGGCGATCGTATTTTAGAAGCTAAGCGTAAAGCGGAACAAAATATTGTTGCTGGGGCTAAAGATGCAAATTATGAAATTCTTGCTTCTAAATTATCCAAAGAATTAGCAAAACTGCGAGCTTATGAACTTACCGAAAAATTGGTTAAAAATAAACGTTAATGATATAGTCGTTTCAATTTAAAATGAGATAAGGCGGTACGTCGAAGACTGTACAAGTAGTACGGCGAGGCGTACCAACACTGTATCATTTTAAAGAGGAACGGCTATAAAAACCACCGAAAGGTGGTTTTTATATATGAAGCTTAATGTGTACGAAATATTTATTCTGCTTTAATATAGTCGTTTCAATTTAAGAGGAACGATTATGATTATATTTTTTCACTTTCAAGCTGTATACTCCATCTAACACAATTAATAGCATAGCAAGCGATAAGCTAATAAATAATGGATAGCTTTTAGGATCAAGAGATTCGCCCAATATAAATGCGACAACGATCATTAAAATGGTTTCTACATAGCCTAATAAACCTAATAAATTCATGGGTAACCACGCACTGGCGAGAATATAAGTAATCAAGGCTAATCCGCTGATTAAGCCTAATAACGGTAATAAATAGACTAAATTAGGATTTGTTTGGTATAACATTGAGAAATCCGATTGATAAATAAAATAACCACAAATGGGCAACAATAACAGCATTTCAATACAAAAACTGGATAAATCGGCGATGTTATAATGTTTTCTCAAACAAAAATAAAAAGTATAACCCGCACTGACTACAATACTTTCCCAAGATAATCCCCCTTTGAGCAAAATATTGCTTATTACCCCAACACTAGCGAATAAAATCGCAATTAGTTTGATTTTTGATATAGGTTCTGCAAACAAAAAATGCCCAGCGGCAACTAAGACTAAAGGTAATAATAAATAGCCAAAGGAAACACTTAATGCACTACCATGATTGGGTGCCCATAAAAATAACCACATTTGAAATCCAATAAGGCCACTGGTAATAGCATAAATCCCTAGTAATTTGGGCTGTTGGCGAATATTGTGAATATGTTGGATAAAAATGGCTTTTTGTTTAAACAAAAAAATAGCCACCAGTAAAAAGGGATAAGTCAACACAATACGATAACCAAAGATAGCCTCGCCCGTTAGCGGTTGTAATAAGGTAGAAAAATAATATAAATAACCAAATAGTGAAGAGGCAATAAGCGAGCTAACAATTCCTTTTAACATAGGCGTTTCATGGGGAAAATTTTTTCAATATTATACTGCACTTTTTTCCTTTTCCTAGCTTTAACGAGCTATAGTCGTTCCACTTTAAAATGATACAGCGTTGGTACGCCTCGCCGTACTGCTTGTACTGTATTCGGCATACTGCCTTGTCTCATTTTAAATTGGCAGCGACTATAATATTTGCCAAAAGGCTTGGATCAGGGGGTGGCTAAGGTGGCGTTTTTGGCTACAAATACCCAGTGATAAAGGCTCAACCACTAAATCAAGATTAAGCATTGATACTTGGCTATTCATTGGACTATGTTTAATCACTACTTCAGGCAACAGAGCTACCCCACAACCAAGGGCAACCATAGGCACAATGCCTTCGTGTCCAGCCACAGTGGCGTAAATTTTGGGGTGCTTGATTTTATGTTGGCGAAACCATTGGTCAATACGTTGGCGAACAGGTCCTTCTATTGGCAAAATAAAAGGAATAGTTTGCCAATCAATGGGTTTTTGTTGCAATAATTGGGTGGATAAACAAGCCATTCGTGGGGCAATCATTGCCATATTGAGGTTATCAATAGCTTGAAATTGAATATGGTTAGGAAGTTGTTGAGGCTTGCCTGTTAAAGCCAGATCAGCTTGTTCGCTATCAATATAATGCAAAGCAAGAGCAGGATCGCCTGTGGTTAATTTGATTTCAACTTTTGGATAATGCTGACGAAAACGCTCAAGAATATTTGGTAGGTGGCTATAAGCCGCAGTTACCGAGCAATAAATTCGCAATTCGCCCATTAATTGCTGTGGATTAACGGTTAGACTTTGTTTAAATTGTTGCCATTGTTGCCACTGCTGTTGAGCAAATTGCAGAAATTTTTCCCCGGTTTCCGTCAAAACCACTTGGCGATTATCACGAAAAAATAAAGGCTTACCTAATTCTTGTTCCATACGTTGAATTTGGCGAGAAAGGGTGGAGGCTGACATAAAATGTTGATTTGCCGTTTTGCTAAAATTTTTATTTTCTGCAAGTTGTAAAAACAGGTTGAGATCTTTGAAATCCATAGGCGAAATATTGTTGTTGCATATTTTGCAATATTCTATCGCAATAATATCAATTTACGCAAAAATAAAAGTGGTTATACTAAATAATGAAAAAGAAGACAATAGGTCTTTCTATGATAAACAATATTATTTAACGAAATAAGGACAACATATTATGGGCAATTATTTTAATACCTTAAATTTACGCCAACAATTAGATCAATTAGGACGCTGCCGTTTTATGGAGCGTGAAGAATTTGCTGATGAAGCAAATTTTCTAAAAGGTAAAAAAATTGTGATTGTGGGCTGTGGCGCTCAGGGGTTAAATCAAGGTTTAAATATGCGTGATTCGGGGTTAGACATTAGTTATGCGTTACGCCCTGAAGCCATTGCAGAAAAACGTGCCTCTTTCCAACGTGCCAGTGAGAATGGTTTTACCGTAGGTACTTATGATGAATTAATCCCGACAGCTGATTTAGTGATTAACCTTACTCCAGATAAACAACATTCTAAAGTGGTGGCTGATGTGATGCCATTAATGAAACAAGGGGCAGCATTAGGTTATTCACATGGTTTAAATATCGTTGAAGTTGGCGAACAAATCCGCCCAGATATTACGGTGGTTATGGTCGCACCAAAATGCCCGGGAACGGAAGTGCGTGAAGAATATAAACGAGGCTTTGGTGTACCAACATTAATTGCGGTTCACCCAGAAAATGACCCTCAAGGGGACGGTCTAGCCATTGCGAAGGCTTGGGCAGCTGCAACAGGTGGTCATCGTGCAGGCGTATTAGAGTCATCATTTGTGGCGGAAGTGAAATCAGATTTAATGGGCGAACAAACCATTCTTTGTGGTATGTTACAAGCTGGCTCAATCGTTTGTTATGATCAAATGGTTGCTGATGGCAAAGATCCAGCCTATGCGGCAAAATTAATCCAATATGGTTGGGAAACCATTACTGAAGCCTTAAAACAAGGTGGTATTACCTTAATGATGGATCGCCTTTCTAACAGTGCGAAATTGCGTGCCTTTGAATTATCCGAACAAATTAAAGAGAAATTAGCCTTTTTATTTGAAAAACATATGGACGATATTATCAGTGGCGAATTCTCGCGTGTGATGATGGAAGATTGGGCAAATGGCGATGTTAATTTATTAACATGGCGTGAAGAAACTGGTAAAACAGCCTTTGAAAACGCGCCAAAATATGATGGCAAAATTAGTGAGCAAGAATATTTTGATAATGGCGTATTAATGATTGCAATGGTAAAAGCAGGGGTAGAATTAGCCTTTGATACTATGGTTGCAAGTGGTATTTACGAAGAGTCTGCTTACTATGAATCATTACACGAATTACCATTAATCGCTAACACCATCGCTCGTAAACGTTTATATGAGATGAATGTCGTCATTTCAGATACTGCAGAATATGGTAACTATTTATTTGCTAATGTAGCCGCTCCAATTTTAGCAAAAGAAATTTTACCAACCTTAAAACGTGGTGATTTAGGCGAACCAACCCCTACGGTAGAAATTGATAATATTACTTTACGCGATGTCAATGACGCAATTCGCAACCA